>JACWAN010000029.1 GCA_014874255.1 Candidatus Woesearchaeota archaeon | reverse complement strand
GCACGTGTAGTTCACGAGGCCGACGGTGTTGTTGGCGGTGCAGTAGCCTTCCGTCAGGATGGTGCCGTTGACGCAGGCATCGTCGTGGCTGGTGCAGGTGCCGTTCGTGAGCGGGCACGAGGTCGTCTCGCCCCAGACCGGATAGTTGAGGCCGCCGTCCGTGTCGTTGCACACGTTGCCTTGGCATTGCGGGTCCTGCCCGTCGACGAGGCCGTTGCAGTTGTCGTCCACGCCGTTGGTGCAGTTCTCCTGCGCGTTCGGGTGGATGCTGGCGTTGTCGTCGTTGCAGTCGACGGGGCCGCAGTCGACGTGCGTGGTGCTGTTCCGTTCGTAATCGAGGCAGAGCGGGTCGTTCGGGTCGGTGTTCGGCTTGCACCACTCCTGGCAGTCTGGAGGATTGGGCGGATTGAGCTTGCAGAGCTTGATGCAGCAGAGCGGGTGGTGCGGTTCGGGGTACCAGGGATTCGAGATGTTATAGCCGTCGCCGTCGTTGTCGATGCAGGCGGGCTGTCCCTGGACGCATGCGCCGTTCGAGCAGGTGTAGCCGCTCGGACAGGCGATTGCGCTCCCCGCACTCTGGTCGCCGGTGCAGTAGTACTCCTCGACAGCGCCCAGGTTGATGCAGTAGTCCGTGTGGCTGCCGTACGCGTCGGAGGTGGTGCCCTTGACGAAGATGTTCTTTCCGCCGTCGGTGTCGGTGCAGGACCCGCCGGTGCATGCGTTGTTGTCCCAGCCGGTCGCTGTGCAGGTCGATTGTGCGCATTCTTTGTTCGTGTCGGTGTTGTGGTGGCAGGTTCCGCTGGTGCAGTATGCGTTGTAGTAGCAGTTGTTCCCGCTCGGGTTGGGTGTCGGGAGGCTGCAGTCATTGTTGGAGGTGCAGCCGCCGGTGCATGCGCTGTTGTCCCAGCCGGTCGCCGTGCAGGTCGATTGTGCGCACCCTTTGTTCGTGTCCGTCGAGTACCCGCACGCATTGCTCGCGGAACAATACGCGCCGTAGTAGCAATTGTTCCCGCTCGCAGGCGGGACGTTGCATGCGGCGCAATTGGGGTATGTCCCGCAATCCGAGACCGTGCCTGAGCAGCTGCCGCCGCACTCGCTGTTGTCCCATCCCGTTGCCGTGCAGACTGATTGTGCGCATTCCTTGTTGGCGTCTGTCGAGTAGAAGCAGCCTGTTGCCGGGCTGCAGCCGGGATTGTAGTAGCAGTTGTTCCCGCTTGGCGGAGGGGCCGCGCAGATCTTCTCTCCCGTGCCGACGCATGTGCCGCATTGGTCGGTGTAATGGTCGTCGTAGGTGCAGGCGTTGCCGTCGTCGCAGCTGCCGCCGATCGGGGTCGGGACCTGACAGGTGTTGCCGCAGACGACGTTCGGCGCGTCGCATGTGCACTCATGGACATGGATGGCGGGGACTCCCGCGTCGGGGCAGCAGATCCCCTCGCTGCAGCCGAAACCGTTCGTGTAGCAGCCGGAAGATGCGCAGGCGCCGGGAAGATATTCTGGGTAGGTCTGCGAACAGGTCTCCCACGCGCAGACCGCGTGCGTGGGGTGCGCCGCCGCGACGAGGAAGAACGGCGCGATCAGGAGGATGGTGAGGAGTATGCGGACGAGAGGACCATCCAAAGGACTATCCATGCGGAACCGACCCCCAACTACCATGGTGGGGGGGTAATTTATCTATTTATAAATATTGTTTATTTTTCACCATTCAATAATGGTTAATTTAACTGCTTCTTCCGTCGCAGAGCGTTCCACAGGCTCTTAGGCGAATCCGCCTTCGACGGTGTTGCCGACTGCGACCCCTATCGCTTCGTTCCTTTCTGCATCGTTGAAGCCCCGGATGGGGCATCCCCCTCAACTCTCCGCTTCTTCTTATCGCTACGGGTCGCCCTTTGGCCGGCAACACATCATTTGCCTAAGAGCCCGTTCCACAGAAAACCTTTATTACCTGTTCCCCGTTCTCCCCCCGTCATGCGCCTCGCGGTCCTCTTCTCCAGCGGCAAGGACTCCACGTTCACGCTCCACTACTACTTGAGCCAGGGCTGGGACGTCGCCTGCCTCCTCACCCTGCTGCCGAAGAACCAGGACTCGTACATGTTCCAGGCCCCCCTCAAGGCGCTTGTCGAGGCGCAGGCGGAAGCCCTGGGGCTGCCCGTCCTCTTCCAGGAGACTGCAGGCATCGAAGAGAAGGAACTGGAGGAGCTGAAGCTCCTCCTCGGACGGGCGAAGGAGGGATATGGCGTGGAGGGCGTCGCGGTCGGCGCGCTCGCCTCCGACTACCAGCACGTCCGCATCAACCACGCCTGCCACGCCCTCGGCCTCAAGACGTACGCACCGCTCTGGCACAAGGACCCGCTCCAGCTGTTGCGGGAGCTCGTGGACGCGGGCTACGACATCCGGATGACCCGGGTGGCGGCGATGGGCCTGGACGACGGATGGTTGGGGAAACGGCTGACCGAGAAAGACCTCCTCTTGCTGGAGAAGCTGCGCGACTCGTTCGGCTTCCACCCTGGCGGCGAGGGCGGCGAATACGAGACGATCGCGCTCGACGGTCCGCTCTTCAAGAAGCGGCTCGAGATAGAATACGAGAAGAAGATGGAGTCCGCGGAGCGCGGCGAACTCGCCATCACCGCGGTGCGTCTCGCAGGGAAATAGTCCTTCAGTATCTGTTGCTTCCCAGGCAGTAGACTGGAGGTATTCTGAACTTCTTCTCCGGCTGTTCGGGGCGCGTCTCCGCGAAGGCCGTCATGCGGTGCAGTCTCGGATCGTAGTCGCTGAGTGCGCTCTCGAGGCTTCCCGCGATTCTCTCTGCGAGCGTCGTGACTTCGGTCACGTCCACCTCATTCTCGCTCTGGGCGTTCACTTGGAACCGGGGCTTCGCGACATAAATCTCTCTCTCCTTTTCCCAGGCGACTTTGGGGAAGAGAAGCGCCATCCTCCCTCCTGCGACCGTGGCATACATGATCCCGGCGACCGGATCGCGATTGTTCCAGTGGGAGAAGCGCGATTCCCATTCGACCTTGTTCATCTCCGCCACGCTTCTCAGGGAGATCTCGTTGGGGAATTTCCTGATGTAGGTCTCATGGAGCTTCTTGAAGAGCGAAGGCTCGTACGGCACCTGATAGATGCCCTGTCTCGGAATTCCCTGACGCTCGTCCATGGATATCGTCCTCCCCGACAGTATGATTGTCTCTTACGATTCCGCGCCGATATATATTCTTTTCTTTTTTTGTTCCTTCTGAGTCGTTTCTGCGCCGTCGGCGATTGCCGGCACGACGTCCTCGCATTCTTGAACCGGGATAACCATCCTGGTGACCGTGGCCGTGAAAAGGATATATCATCGCAGGACATCAGCGATCCCATGGCATCCGCGACCACCGCGAGGAAACTCTCGCTCGTCGACGACCCCGACGAAGCGCTCCTCCGCTTCCTCTTCGGGAAAGGGCGATGGCCGCTCGACGACCCTCGCATCGTCCCGCCCGGCGAGATCGCCAACCTTTACGAGCGGCTCGGCTTGCGGAACTACGCCGCTGCAACCGAGACGCGGTATGCGGCCGACCGCCAGGCGCTCGTCTGGCATCCATCCCTCCACCCATGCCACGCGGCTGAAGCGCGCGAGCAGCAGGAAGCGATCGACGATGCCGCCTTCATCCTCCTCGGGAACGGGAAGGAGGACTATGACGTGGCCCTGCGGCGTTCCCTCCTGGCGGCGGACCGCCCCGCCGACTGGCAGCGATCCCCGAAGAACGCGCGGTTCGCCTCCCGCGCCGCGCGGGACTATCGTCCCCTGGACTCGTTCGACGGCCTCCTCTCGGCAGAGTCGCGCAGCAGGATGGACCGTCTCGACGGTCTCGTGGACACCTGCCGCGTGATCCCGGTCATCCACTGCGGGGTGTCGGCCATCCATCCTCCTCGTTGCGATGCCTGTCGTGAAGGGCTTCCTGGCATCTATGCCGACGTGCGGCATGGATCGGGCGTCGCTTCCCTGCCCGCGCTGTACGCCCACGCGCTCTTCGCCCACGGCAGCCGCGCGATGACGCTGCTCTGCCTCAACGAGTATTTCCCGAAGGGCGTCCCCTCTGGGGAGGCGAGCGCGGTGGTGCTGGATACGGTCCTCAGCCAACTCAGGCTCCTCCACGGCGGATGAGCCACGTCGCGACCGAACGTCTTAAAATGAACGTCTTAAAACGAACATCTTAAAAGCGCGTCCACGCTCCCTTTTCCTAGCAAGAGTTCAGGTGATAGTATGCACGGCACGATCAAGTGGTTCAAGGAAGACAAGCACTACGGCTTCGTCACCGGCGACGACGGCAAGGACTACTTCCTCCATCACAGCGCGCTCCCTGAGGGCGCGGTCCCGCAGCAGGGGCAGGAGGTCGAGTTCGAGCCGACCGAGACCGAGCGCGGCATCCAGGCCCACAACGCGAAGCTGCTCTGAGCGCTTCCGAACGGCTCTTAGGCAAATTCGCCTCCGGCGGTGTCGCCGGCTGCTCGGCAACTGCTTTGTTCCTCGCTACGTCGGTCACCCCCGTAGGGGGCAACCCCCCGACCTCTTCCGCCGTGTTCTCCTCATGCCTCGCCCTTTGGCCGGCGACACACCATTTGCCTAAGAGCGCTTCCGAACGGCCGCGATGAAAAAGTCGAACAGCACCCCCCGGACGGCACTGCAGTCTCTCCGCGATTGAACGAGACTCGGTTCCAGAGCAGCGCCAGGAGCGGTAGCCGTCGGGGTGCGTTCGTGAGACTTTCATCGCGGCCCTTCCGAACGTAAACCATTTATACTCATTCCTTTCTGGGAACGTCATGGTTGACGCGATGAACGACGACGAACTGCGGAAGCGGCTCACGCCGGAGCAATACCATGTGCTCCGCGAGAAAGGCACCGAGCCCGCGTTCTCCGGGAAGCTGCTCCACAACAAGAAGAAGGGCGTCTACGTCTGCGGCGCGTGCGGCAACGAGCTCTTCTCATCGGACAAGAAGTTCGACTCCGGCAGCGGGTGGCCGAGCTTCTGGGACGTGGCGAACCCGACGGGCATCAACACCAAGCCCGACCGCTCCCTCGTGCTGAAGCGGACCGAGCTCGTCTGCAGCCGGTGCGGTTCGCATCTCGGCCACGTCTTCGACGACGGCCCCAAGCCGACGGGCAAGCGCTACTGCGTCAACTCCCTCTCCCTCGCCTTCGAGGAACGGAAGTAGACCGCCTTCTTCAGGACCATCTTCTTCTACGGCGTCGCCCTCATCCTTAGTCGTCACCTTTAAATAAGCGGTCCCGTCCCGCAACGGCATGACGCTCATCGTCACCGGCTCCATCGGCATCGACACCATCTCCACCCCGTCCGGCGAGCGCCGCGAGGGCGTCATGGGCGGCAGCTGCGCCTACTTCGCCGCGGCCGCTTCCTTCCACTGCCCGGTCCGGATCGTGGCGGTCGCGGGCGACGACCTCCCACCTTCCTTCTTGAAGACCTTCACGCACTTCGGCATCGACACGCGCGGCCTCGAGATCCGGAAGGGAGAGAAGACCTTCCGCTGGGGCGGCAAATACCTCGGCAACATGGACCAGAGAGAGACGCTCTTCACCGAATTGAACGTCCTCGGCGGCAAGCCCGCTGCCATCCCCGCCGCGTACCAGGACTCGAAATACGTCTTCCTCGCGAACGCGCCGCCCGCGGTGCAGCGCGCCATGCTCGACAATTTCCCAGGAAGAACGCTCGCGGTCGCGGACACGATGAACTTGTGGATCGAGACCGCGAAGGACGACCTCCTCGCGCTCCTCAAGGAAGTGGACGGCTTGGTCCTGAACTACGACGAGGCGGAGCAGCTCACCGGGAAAACGAACGCGGTCGCCGCAGCGAAACACATCCTCGAATTCGGTCCTCGTTTCGTCGTCGTCAAGAAAGGGGAGCACGGCTGCATCCTCGTCCACCGCGACGGGATCGCGGCGCTGCCTGCCTACCCGGCAGAGAATGTCGTCGATCCCACGGGCGCGGGCGACACCTTCGCCGGCGGCATGATGGGCTACCTCGCGGGCAACAAGCTCGAGGATCCGGCGGCGTTCCCGGACGTTCTGAAAGCGTTGGCGCACGGCACCGTCATGGCCTCCTTCACGATCGAGGCGTTCAGCCTCGAACGCCTGGAGGAGCTGACGAAGGAAGAATTGGCCGCGCGCTTCGCCGAGTTCGCCGCGATGCTGCGGCTGGCGTAATCTAGGGCGCGTTTCCTCGGGGTGAGCCCCTCGGACTTCGAGTCCGGGGATGAAACCCCGAGCTGAAACGCGAGAGAACATCATCTTTTTCTTCTCGTAAAACCATAAAAAACGCGGCGCCGCTGCGCCGCGG
>JACWAN010000028.1 GCA_014874255.1 Candidatus Woesearchaeota archaeon | reverse complement strand
GACGGCACTGCAGTCTCTCCGCGATTGAACGAGACTCGGTTCCAGAGCAGCGCCAGGAGCGGTAGCCGTCGGGGTGCGTTCGTGAGACTTTCATCGCGGCCGGACCAACGACAAAGTATATAAAACCGGGAACGGGAAGGATAAGAATGCGTTCCGTCCTCGACCTCCCGCAGGCGCACAAGAGGCTCAGTCCTGCTGCAAGGAAGCGGTTCGACCGTATCTTCTCGTTCTCGCTCGACGAAGGCAGGCTGCGCGTCCCGGAGGGGATGGTGCCGTGGGCGGAGAAGCAGTTCGGCTCGGCGGCGAAGCTCGAGCGGCAGCCGATCCTCAAGGTGACGGACAACGTCGTGTTCGAGGGCGCGCTCTTCAACCAGTTACGGGCGGAGCGGCCGATGCACAACGACGCCCCGGTCAGCCGCGAAGAATTGTTGCAGCGCGCCGCTTCCGAGCCGTTCGCCGATCCGGAGAAGAACACGCCGGAGGACGCGTTCGGCAGGGTCTACGGGAAGAGCGAGGTGACCGCGTCCAACGTGGCGAAGTACGACGCGCTCCACGGCCTCGTCATCTTCGCGAAGGCGGATCCGCTCGCGTTCACCGAGGAAGAGTTGATCGACCATTACGAGACCGCGCTCTCCTGGATCGCCGCCGCCCACAACGAGCGAGCGGACGCGCTCTACCCGGTCGTGGGGTGGAACTGCCTCTGGAAAGCCGGCGCCTCCCTCGTGCATGGCCACCTGCAGACGCTCCTCGGGACCGGGAGCCATTACGCCACGGCAGAGCATTATCGTGCGGCGGGCGAGGCCTATCGGCGGAAATACGAGTCGTCGTACTGGGACGATCTGTTCAAGGTTCACGAATCCCTCGGCCTCGGCGTCGAGAGGCAGGGCGTCAGGGTCTTCGCGTCCCTCACGCCGAAGAAGGAGAAGGAGGTCGTCCTCCTCGGGAAGCAAGCCGACCGGCGGCTGTTCTCTTCCTTGTATCGCGTCCTGGACGCGTACCGCGGCCTGGGCGTCGAGTCGTTCAACGTCGCGATGCTCCTGCCGCCGCTGGACGGCTCGTGGAAAGGGTTCCCGGTCATCGTCCGGGTCGTGGATCGCGGCGCGCTGAGCAGCCAGACGACGGACGTCGCGTTCGTCGAGCTCTATCTCGGGCAGAGCGTCGTCTCCTCCGACCAGGCGAAGGTCTGGGACGCGGTCAGCGAATCGTTGGGGAGGAAAGGAAGATGAGGGCCGTCTGGAACGGCGCGGTCGTCGCGGAGAGCGACGCGTGCGTCGTCTTCCAGGGAGCGATCTACTTCCCGCGAGCGGCGCTCAATCCGAAGTTCGTGAAGCCGAGCGTCTCGCAGACGATCCGGGAGCACGGCATGGCGCGGTTCTTCGACGTGGTGGTCGACACGGAAGCGAACAAGGACGCTGCCTGGTATTACCCGGATCCCGCGCCCGAGGCCGCTGCCGTGAAAGGGATGGTCGCGTTCTGGAAGGGCGTCAAGACCGAATGAGCTTCGTTAGATATTATAATTAATAATAAAAAAAATATTTATTATTATATTCTAAAGAATATTAATTATAAAAAATATCGGTATAATAGATTAATTAATAATAAAAATAATATACTCTCCCAAAGAATTAATTATTTCTTACTAAATAGTGATTAAAAAACGAAAACTATTTAAGGGAGCAGACCCCTAAAGGATGCAGGGGTTAGCTCACATGAAGATAGGCGCATACATCATCCTCACGGCGGCGTTCATCGCAGGCATCCTCGCCAGCCAGGCGTACGCCGCAGTCCACAGCACCTTCTCCAGCACGACGTACAACGGCGGCTACGAGTTCCCGGCAGACGTCTACAGCGGCGTCACCGGCGAAGCGGTGGCGCGCGCCGCGCCGGGCGACCACGTCCAGGAATCGCAGATAGAAGTCTATCAGAACAAGGTGGTGCTCGACGTCAAGGACGCAATCTGGGCGAAATTCACGCCCACGCACTCGATGGACCCGGTCCTGTCGTCCACGGCGAACGCGATCGAGGTCGTCCCGAAGAGCGAGGCGGACGTCAAGGTGGGCGACATCGTCGCGTACAAGTCTGAGTACGCGGACGGCATCATCATCCACAGGGTCATCAGCGAGGGCACGGACCAGCTCGGCACGTACTACATCGTCAAGGGCGACAACAACCCGAGCCCCGACCCGGGCAAGGTCCGCTTCGACCAAATCAAATCTGTTGTCGTCGGCATCATCTACTAGAGGGACACGATGGACGGACAGATCTTCCAGTACCGCGTCGAGTTCAGGGGTGAGGACCGGACCCGGAGGACTGAGTCCGGGACAGCGCTCGCAGCAGGCCCGCTCGAGGCGCTCGAACGAGTCATCGATCACTACAATCACGCCACGCAGATTGCTGCCGCGACCATCTTCGTGAACGGCACTCTCGCACAGAAGAAAGTGCTGGTGGAGTACTTCCCGGGAGAAGAGCAGAGAAGCAGCACGAAGACAATCAACCAATACCCGTACCTGATGAACGGCGAAGGGCTGCCGCCGGAACTGCGAGAGGGAGTCCTCTGCGCGCCGACGCCGATATCGGGTGGGAAGCGCCTGTTGCAAGCATACTTCTCGCGCGGCGCCAGAGAGGTCATCATCACGGATCCTGACCACGACGTTCCTTCCACCATCACGCTGACCTACCGGGAGAGGAACAGGGACGATTCCCGAGAGAGGTGAACACGTGCTGACACATTATGATTACAACATCACTCGTCTGACTGAGAAGGGCAAGACCGTACAGGACCAGGGTGGCGTGAACGTCGCCACGCCTATAGACGCGCTCGCGCTCGCCCTCGACAGGACACAGACAGGAGGGAAACTCCTCAGGGCAGTCATCAATGACGGCAAACGCGACCTCTTCACCTTGGAGTCCGCGCTCGCGACGACTATGGCCTATGCCCAGAAGGAGATGGGGGCTGACGTCGAGGTCAGGAGCGACGGCGTGTACGTGAACGGAACGCTCGTGCCCCTGCAAAAGTCCGATTTCACCGTGCAGGACGCGCTCCACAAGAAGTCGGGGCAGCCGATCCCGGAAGAAGTGAAGAAATACCTGTAAACTCGCGCGCGGCCATCCCCCGACTGAAGTCGGGGGCGTTCCTCGCTTCGCTCGGGCCGCGCGTTCGTAACACGCGCTTCGCCCTCGCACTCCTTCCGCGAGCTGAAGCAACGCGG
>JACWAN010000027.1 GCA_014874255.1 Candidatus Woesearchaeota archaeon | reverse complement strand
GCTGCTCGGCAATCGCTTCTCCTCTCGAAAGCGCTCCTCCCCGTAGGGGGCATGGTCACTCCATTCCCAGGTTCCTCGGAGCCTCGGAACCATCCCCCCCCGTCGCGCTCCGCCCCCCTTCCTTGCTTGCCTCGCCCTCTGGCCGGTGACACATCATTTGCCTAAGAGCCGGAATGATCGGAGAAAACGACGAGGACGGAATAAGGAAGAACGGATAAGAGAAAAGGAACGGAAGAGAAAGCACGAGAACGTACCTGAGAAGAGGACTGAAAAAGGACGAAGAGAAAAGGGTGAAGAAAAAGGATTAGGAGGAAAAAGAGATTTACGCCTTGATCTTCTTCATCTCCTTCCAGGCGAGCTCGAAGAGGTCCTCCAAGGCCGCGGCGAAGAAGGGCGTGTTGATCCAGACGCCGATGTCGTACGTCGGATGCACCTCGTTGTCGTCCATCAGCATGAAGACGAGCTCCTTGCCGTCGACGATGGTGAACCGCGCCTTGGTCTTGCAGTCGCGCACTTCCGCGATGCCCTTCAACTCCTTCTCGGCTTCCTTGGTCTCCTTCGTCAACGGAGCCGCGATCCGGATCTTGACGCCGCGCTTCGCGACCTCCTGGAACACCGGCTTGAGGCCTTCGACCTTGCGGAGCAGTCCCGAGTTGGTCGTCATGATGGTGACGCTCTTCTCCGCGCCCCTGATGGTGAGCTCGAGGTGGTTGTAGAGGTTGTGCCTGCCCTTCAACGCGCCCGTCAGGTCGGTCGGCTCGACGAGCTCGACGCCCTGCGTGTGCAGGTTCTTCAGCTCGCCGATGACGTCCGTGTTCTTCAGGTCGTCCAGCCTGCCCACGCGTTCGTTCGCGTCCTGCTTCACGTTCTTCTTGACGCGCTCCACGACCTCTTCGGGCGCGACCGCGATGTACTTAATCGGCTTGCCGATCTTCATGACGATGAAACCCTTCTTCTCGAGGGATTCCAGCACGTCGTACGACCGCGAGCGCGGCACGTTCGCGATGTCGGACAGCTCGCCCGCCGTGGAGACGCCCCTGCTGAGGAGCGCGGTCCAGATCTTCACCTCATAGAGGTTGAGGCCGAAATACCGGCGCAGCTTGCCAAGAAACTCGTCTCTCACTATCATGCTGTTCTACCCCCTCACAGGGACCCCGGTCGCCCGGGAAATCACCCCTTTTTAGTATAGAACAAACCGTTACCACTTTAAATATGTTCTGGTTGTGTCCCCTTTGGACAATAGTATTGTGGTTTTCCGAGCGTCGGATGGGGACAGGATGTCGTCAGAAAAACGTATCATCCGTTCCGTTGCCGCCGCCATCGCCGCCGCCTTGGAGCAAGACCCGGGCGCGAGGATGGACGAGCGTTTTTTGCGAGGCCATACTCCCGAGCGCCCGACAATCTGCCCGGACCGGAGGGGAGGTTCCGGCTCTGTAGCGGCGGAACCCAGGAACGAAGTGACTGAGACTCTGGTTCGAAGAACCAGAGGATCAGGAGCTCGGAGAGCGACTGAGGGCGATTTCTCCGCAGCGGCGATGGCGAACACCGTCTTCTTCCGAACAGTAACTTTTTAAATGACCCGCGCCTGACGCGATCCCATGTTCTTTTTCAAGCGCAAAGAGGAGAAACCGGCCCCGAAAAACGAGGTTGCGAAGCAGGCATCGAAAACGCCGAAGAAGCCGGCGAAAGCCGCGAAGCCCGTGAAACCGGCGAAGAGCACGGCGAAGCCGGTGAAGAAGACCGTGACGGAGGCCGCGCAGCCGGAGAAGGCCATCGCGCGGCCGGCGCCTGCACAGCAGCCGGCACAGCCGGAGGCGATGCCCACGATCCCCAAGGCGACGCCGCGCGAGATCCGGGAGAAGCTCCACGAGGGCTGGCTCCGCGCCATGATCACCTTCGAGCTCGTCGGCAAGCCGCGCGAGCATATCGAGATGACGATCCGCGGCTACGTCGAGAACGTCAAGAACGACGGCCGCGTCCTGAGCATCAGCGAGGAGTTCGCCGACGCGATCGAGCACGACGACGGCATGTTCTCCGCCTTCGTCGAGATGGAGGCGTTGGTCATGGACCTCGACACCCTCACCTGGCTCGCCTTCAACTTCCAGCCCGCCTCGATCGAGATCCTGGAGCCCGAGCGTCTCGTCGTCGAGGGCAGGAACATCACGAACTGGTGCAACGACCTCATCTCCAAGCTCCACGAGATGAGCGGCCTGCTGCGCGAGGAGCAGTCCGTCACCGCCGCGATGACGCAGTCGCTCAACGCGCTCATCAGGAACGCAATCCTCCTCGCGCTCCGCCAGGGGGAGAAGACGCCGCAGGAGCTCCAGCAGCTCACCGGCATCATGGCCGAGCAGCTCGAGCCGTTCCTCCAGCACCTCGTCGAGAAAGGGACCGTCAGGAAGGCGGGCGACAAGTACGCGCTCGCGTAAGGTGTGACCGTGCAGCGGAAGAAGAATTCTCGGAAGGACGCGCAGCCCTCCAAGGCCGCGAAGACGGCGAAGACGGCGGACGCTCTCCCGCCCGTCAAGCCTCCTGTGAAGACGACGAAACCCGTCTCCGTTCCCGAGCCGGTCCTCAAACCCCGACGGACCACGGCCCACAAGAAACCCGTTCCCCAGTCCGTTCCTGAATCGATCTCTCGATCCATTTCCCGACCCGTTCCGGAAATAGTCCCTGAACCAGTCCCCGAGGAGGAGATTCCCGACGAGCCTGTCGACGAATCAATCCCGCTCCGGCGGCAGCCGCGACCCAAGCAGCCGCAGACGAAGGCGACCGCCGCGTCCGCGGTGAAGCGTCAGGCGGAAGCCCTCCTCTTCTCCAGCGGCAAGGCGATGGAGGAGGAGCAGCTCTGCACCCTCATCGGCTGCGACCTCCGCTCCTTGAGAGCCGCGCTCCGGACGCTCCGCGAGGAGTACGACGGACGGGAGACCGCGCTCAAGGTCTTCAACGAAGGGACGCAGTGGAAGCTCCTCGTCCGCGACGAGCACATCCCGCTCGTCCGTAGGATCGTGGCGGACACGGAGATGACCCGTGCCACCATGGAGACGCTCGCGGTGATCGCGTACCGGCAGCCGGAAGCGCTGCAGAGCGAGGTCGTCGACGTCCGCGGCGGCAACGCGTACGAGCAGATAGCGGAGCTGGAAGAGCTCGGCTTCATCGTCAAGAAGAAGAAAGGGAGGAGCTTCGCCCTGCGGCTCACGGAGAAGTTCTATGACTACTTCGACGTCGAGGGCGCCGACTCGATCCGTCGCGTCTTCCAGGACGTCAAGGCGCCCGAGCCGAAGGAGCAGCAGCAGCGGCTCGGCGAGCTCCGGGTCGTGGACGAGCCGGCCGAGGCCGTGAAGGCCGCCGCCGCATCCACCGGCCCGGTCGGCGGCCTCGAGGTGATCGACGAGCCCGAGCGGCCGGAGAAGGACGACGGCGACGCGACCGGAGGAAAGGACGACGAGGACCACGCCCTGAACGGCTTCGACCTCCCCGAGACGGCGAAGCTCGAGGACGACTCCGCCGACCGGAACGAGTTCCTCTCCAAGATCGAGTCGCAGATCGCCGACCTCAGCCGGCGGAACGACGAGCACGCCAAGGACGAGACCTTCAAGCGGCGCGTCCCCGAAGGGGAAACGCAGCCGACGGACGGAACCCCGACCGTTCCTGCGCAGGACGACGACGCTGACGACGACGGGGAAGACCATCCGGACACGGACGAGCCCGACCACGACGAGTGAGCGTTCTTTCGCGCTTTCACGCCCGGATGGATCGCTTCGCGCCGCACCGTCTTCGAACCTCTCGCTCGCCTTTCGCAGCAACGTTGAAGCCCCGTAGGGGGCAACCCCCAAGGCGAGCACGAGGCTCGCCGTGGTTCCGGTAGCGTTCCGCTACCGAGAACCCTCAACTCTTCGCTTTTTCTTCCGAGGGAGGTTCGACCCGAGGACGGTGCGGTCTATCCGTCCGGGTCGCGTTCCAGAACACTTTTTAACCAGGCCCATCTCCTTCTATCCCCATGGAGAGGCTCTTCTTCGACAATGGCAGGGGCGTGCGGCTCTGCGGCGTCCTCGAGATGCCCGCACCGGATGCGCCGATCGTCATCCTCTCCCACGGGTTCGCATCGAGCAAGGACTCGGGCACGTACACCACGATCGCGCCTGCGCTCGCAACTGCCGGCATCGGCTCGTTCCGGTTCGACTTCTACGGCCACGGCGAGAGCGGAGGAGAGTTCTCGAAGATAACGTTGACCGAAGGCGTGGAGGACGTGAAGGCCGCGTACGCATACCTGAAGACGCGTTTCCCGTCCAGTCCCCTCGGCCTCCTCGGTTCGAGCTTCGGCGGCGCGTGCAGCTTCTACGCGGCGGCGTCGCTCGACGTGAAAGGATGCGTCCTCCTCTGCCCCGCGATCCTCTACAAGGAGCGCTACCTCAAGAAGACCAGCGCCAGCGGCCTCGCAGAGTGGAAGCGGAAAGGCTCGATCCCGTACAAGACGTACGACGGCCGCGCGCTCGCCTTGGATTATTCGTTCTACGAGAGCCTCCTCGGCTTCGACGGCGTGACGACCGCTCCCGAGCTGAAGATGCCATTCCTCATCCTCCACGGCGACCGCGACCAGGTGGTAGATCACGCGGACAGCGAGAAGATCGTGAAACTATTGCCGCACGGAGAACTCATCACGATCAAAGGCGCGGACCACGACCTCCACGGACCGGGAGAACGCGAGCGCATCGTCGCGGAGACAGTGAAGTTCTTCCAGGACCTCTAATCGCGCAGGAACCCGAACCGCTTCCCGTTCGCGGTCATCTTGAGGAAATGGGCCAGCCGTTTCCGGAAGTCCTCGGGGTCGTCGCGGCGATGCTCGATGTACGCGATCCGGACGCGCTTGTAGTGCTCGGGAAACGTCTGGAAGTGCTTCCACGCCTCCTTCTCCTTCCTGATGGCGGCGAGGATGTCCTTCGGGACGACGAACGTTTCGTCCTCGCGGAACGAGTGGCGGATGGCGTGCAGGCCTGCCGACGTCATCGTCCCCTGCGCGATCAGCCGCCGGACGTGTTCCTTGTTCAGCGGCGAGATCGGGCTCTTCTCCTTGCGGGGCGTGAACCGCTGCGCGTACGAATCCCCGTCGATCCGCTTGACGATGCTGTCGATCCAGCCGAAGCAGAGCGCTTCCTCGAGCGCCTCGAGGTATGGGACGTACTCCTTGCCGGACGCCTTCGTGTAGCGGATGAGCCAGATCTCGCGTTCCGTCGCGTGATGCTTGACGAGCCAGGCGCGCCACGCCGCGCGATCCTTCACGTAGAGCGTCCTGCCGATCTCCATCCGGGACCGGGAGTAGGAGCCGGTTAAAAACCCTCCCCTTGGTTGGGCTCTTAGGCAAATGGTGTGTCGCCGGCCAAAGGGCGAGGCGTGCGAAGAGAACGGCGGAAGAGGTCGGGGGGTTGCCCCATACGGGGGTGACCGGTGCAGCGACTTCCCGAGCGATTGCCGAGCAGCCGGCGACACCGCCGGAGGCGAATTCGCCTAAGAGCTCCTTGGTCGTCCACTGGACTTCCTCGCTGACGTTCGGAGCACCGTGCAGAGCACTGGACATCCGCGCGCAGCGGATATAAAGGAAGACCGCGTCCTTCCCCGTATGCTCACCGTCCGCTGCCCGCAGTGCCATCACGACATGAAGTACCAGCCGCAGCAAGGGTCCATCTCCGAGAAGGCGAAGCGCTGCGTCTACTGCGGCCGCACGTTCAAGGTGCACTCCTCCCCGCCTACTTCGAGAATCGTCCCGGATAGGCGGTCATGACCTGTTGGCTCGTGACTATCGCCGTCGCGTTCTCAGCCGCGACCTTCTTCTTCAGCGTCTCATAGACATTGCCGAGAACGCTCTTCGGGCCGTCCCTTCGCCGTTCTCCCTCGTGCCCGTACGCGACGGCTGTCGCATCGTAGAAAGGGATGGACCCGACATTCATCCGTCGTATCGTCAACCTCGCCAGCAGGCATCTCCCTGAGCCGCTCCGTGCCATGAGCCAACGCGCACTGACGCTCTCGAACTGGCGCGGGACGCCGTAGTCCGTGGTCTCCCCGACCTCCCGGCTCAGGGCGCGTCCCGGCCGTTTCGCCGCCTCTTGCAGCAGCGTCTCCAGGAGCCCGTCCTCCTTCTTGCCTTCCCCGATCATGGCGGCACGAGAATACGATCGCGTTTATATCCTTACTCCTTCGTCTCCTGGATTTCGTCGCCTTCCTCGCGCGCGATCTTCGCGCACGCCACGACCGCGTCGTTCTCGTGGAGGCTGATGAGCCGGACGCCCTGCGTGTTGCGGCCGATCACGCGCACGGAGGAGATGTCCATCCGGATCATGATGCCGTTCTTCGTGCTGAGCATGATGCTCTCATCCCCCTCGACCGCCTTGACCGCGACGACGTCGCCGTTCCGGTCGGAGCGGATGATGTTGATGACGCCCGAGCCGCCGCGCGTGATCAAGCGGTAGTCGTCGACCGGCGACCGTTTCCCGTAGCCATTGGCGGTCACGGTGAGGATGCTCTTCCCCTCCGGCGCCTTGACCGCCGCCACGACGTAATCCTTCGGCTTGAGCCGGATGCCGCGCACGCCCGTCGCGCCCCGTCCCATCGGCCGCGTGTCGTCTTCGTGGAACTTGACCGCCTGGCCCTTCGCGCTCGCGATGAGGACCTGGTCGTTCCCCCCTGTCTTGAGCACCGTGATGAGGCCGTCGCCCTCGGCCAGGTTGATCGCGATGATGCCGCCTTGGCGCGGCCGCGAGTATTCCTCGAGCGAGGTCTTCTTCACCGTGCCGTTCCGCGTGACGAACAAGAGGTACTCGTCCTTGCGGAACTCCTTGATCGGGATGACCGCGTTAATCCGCTCGCCCTGCTCGAGCTGGACGAGGTTGATCATCGGCTTCCCCTTGGAGCCGCGCGCCCCCTCAGGCAGGTAGTAGACCTTCTTCCAGTACACCTTGCCCTTGTCCGTGAAGATGAGCAGGTAGTCGTGCGTGTTCGCGATGAAGAGGTGCTCGATCGTGTCGTCCTCCTTGGTGGCCGCGCCCCTGACGCCGACGCCGCCGCGCCGCTGCTCGCGGTAGAGGCCGAGGTCCATCCGCTTCGCGTACCCCGCCTGACTGATCGTGACGACCTGGTCCTGCGGGTCGATGAGGTCCTCGAGGTCGAGTTCCTCGTCGTCCACGTCGAGGATCTGCGTCTTGCGCGTGTCGTCGTACTTCTCCGCCAATTCGGCGACTTCCTGCTTGATGATGGTGAGGATCCTTCTTTCGTCGGCGAGGATGGCGCGGAGCTCCGCGATCCGCTTCGTCAGCTCGGCGAGCTCGTCGCGGAGCTTCTCCTGCTCCAAGCCCGTGAGCGTCTTGATCCGCATCTCGAGGATGGCGGTCGCCTGGACCTCGCTGAGCGCGTAGTTCATCATGAGGCCGTCGCGCGCCTGCTCCGTGTCCTTCGCGCCGCGGATGAGGGCGACGACCGCGTCGATGTTCCGGAGTGCGACCATCAGGCCTTCGAGGAGGTGGGCGCGCGCATCCGCCTTCCGCAGCTCGAACTCCGTCCGCTTCCGGACGACGCTGCGGCGGTGGAGCACGTACTGCTCGAGGATTGGCTTCAGGCCGAGGACGCGCGGCCGGCCGTCCACGATGGCGAGCATGTTGATGCCGAACGTGACTTGCAAGCGGGTGTGCGTGAGGAGCTGGTTCTCCACGATCTCGGGGTTCGCGTCGCGCTTCAGCTCGATGACGATGCGCATCCCCTTCCGGTCGGACTCGTCCCTCAAGTCGGAGACGCCTTCGACGCGCTTCTCATGCACGGCTTCCGCGATCTGCTCGACGAGCTGCGCCTTGTTCACCTGGTACGGGATCTCGTGCACGACCAGCCGCTTCTTGTTCTCGCGGCTCTCCTGCTCGATGACCGACTTGATGCGGATGTGGCCGTGGCCGGTGGTGTACGCCTGGTAGAGGCCGCCCTTGCCGACGACCAAGCCGCCGGTCGGGAAGTCCGGGCCCTTGACGTGCGTCAGAAGGACGGCGGGCTCGACGTCCGGATCGTCGATGAGCGCGATGACCGCTTTCCCGACTTCCGCGAGGTTGTGTGGCGGGATGTTCGTCGCCATGCCGACCGCGATGCCCGCGCTCCCGTTGATGAGCAGGTTGGGCAGCTTCGCTGGCAGGATGGCCGGTTCTTTGAGCGAGCCGTCGAAGTTGTCCGTGAAATCAACAGTTTCTTTGTCGATGTCCTGGAGGATCTCATCCGCGATCCTCGCGAGGCGCGCTTCGGTGTACCGCATCGCGGCCGCGGAGTCCCCGTCCACAGAACCCCAGTTCCCTTGCCCGTCGATGAGCGGGTACCGGAGGGAGAAGTCCTGCGCCATGCGCACCATCGAGTCATAGACCGCGGCGTCGCCGTGAGGATGGTACTTGCCGAGGACCTCGCCCACGATGCGCGCGCTCTTCTTGTACGCGCCGGTGTGCCGCATGCCGAGGTCGTTCATGGCGAAGAGAATCCTGCGATGCACGGGCTTGAGGCCGTCGCGCACGTCCGGCAACGCTCGGCCGACGATGACGCTCATGGCGTAGTCGATGTAGGAGCGCTTCATCTCCTCCTCGATCACCTGCGGCCGGACCGCGTCGCGCGCCGTCGCCGTGTTTGCCGCCTTCTCTTCATCCTCGGCCATCTGAGAATCCTTCGCTCTTTTTCTTGATTTTTTTGTCGTTTTCCGTTCCGGGTTCTTCACCCTTCCGTCGACGGTAAAACGGACCGCCGGACGCTTTATAATCCTTTGGGTCGAGGTATTTATTTTCTATATGGTGACTTCTCTCGTCTTCCTGCCCTTCACAAACATTTAAAAACGTTCTCTCCTGGTAAGGGGAAAAAATACGGTTCGGGGTGGTAGAGTGGAAAAGAACACGGCGGAAACGATTGTCAAGGTGTACGCGATCCTCGCATGGATTGGGGCGCTCCTCATGCTCATCGCGGGGCTCGCGATGTTCGTCGGCCCGGCCTTCATGGGCAGCTTCGGCATGATGCGCGGCTTCGGCGCGATGGGCGGCCTCTGGACCGGCGCGGCCGTCCTCTTCGGCATCCTCTTCCTCGTGCTGGCCGTCCTCTACCTCTTCGGCGGCCTCGGCCTCTGGAGGCACAAGGAGTGGGCGCGCATCCTGACGATCGTGCTCTCCGTCCTTTCGCTCTTCAGCTTCCCGATCGGCACCATCATCGGCGCCATCGGCATCTGGCTCTTCGGCTTCGAGCCGACGGTCAAGGGGCTGTTCGGCACCGCGCCTGTCGCTGCGAAAGCGGCGCTCGCCAAGAAAGCGAAGAAGAAGTAAGGAGAGAGCGAAACCCCTTTTCTCAAAATCATTTTTTCTCGTTCCCTTTTCAATTTCTCGTTCCCTTCCCAATCCTTCATCATCAATCCCTTCTCTTCCGTCCGTCTTTTTTTTCTTTTTTTCTTCCTTTTTTCCCCTTTTTTTCTTCCTTTTTTTCTTTTCTTTCCTTTTTCTTCTTCCTCTTTTTTTCTCCCTTTTTTTTCTTTTCTTTCCTTTTTCTTTTCCTTTTTTTCTTCGTCATTCCGTCCACAGCGAGGACTGTCGCCTTGGAGCAAAACCAGGAAACACCCCGATTCGCACGGAAGCCCGGGGCTTCCGGCGCGCCGGTACCCTAGAACGCATCGCGTTCGGGTTCCCGGAGCGGAGCTCAAGGGTACTTTGTACCGTGCGCATGCAGGGGTGTTTCCGCAATGTCTCGGACCGGAGGGAGAACAAAATCTCCGCGACAGTCCTCACGCACAGAAACCAGAGCTTACTTTTCTCCCAGCGCCTGCCGCGCGACAGCGACGCACGTCTCCCGGTTCTTCGGGAAGGCGGCCAGGTTGACGCGCGCGAAGACCGACTCGCCTTTCGCCGCGAGTTCAATCAGCCCTTTCCCGAGGGCCTCCTGGCCGAAGCGGAGCGAGAGGCGGCCGTCCTCGTCGAGATGCTCCTCGATATCGTCCAGGAACGCCTCCACCGCTTCCTTCCCGGCCGCGCCGCGCACCCGCTCCAGGAAGCTCGCGGTGTCGTGCCGCTTCCGGAAACGGTAATGCAGCACGGTGATCGGGCCGTCCTCGCCCGGCGTCGTGGACTCGAGGAGCGTCACGCCCTTCTTCGCGAGCTCGTAGACCCTGGTGCGCTTCTTCTCCGGGTGCCACTTCCACTGGACGGCGCGCACGTCCGCCATCGGCACGGGCGCGAGGCCGTCGAGCGCCCGCTCCGCCGCGGCGAGGTCGCCGCCTGTCTTGACGAAGACCTCGAGGGTGACGTGGTGCACGAGCTTGGCCATCGGACGAAGGAAAAAGAATTTCTTAATAAACGTTAGTGTGGACGCCCTTTCTGCAGCATTGTTGCGGCGTCTTGCCCTCGCTGTGCTGCGGGACTTTGACGACGGCTCGCGATAACGGCCGAGCCGTGCTCGCCGCCGGTTTTTTCGCCAAGGCAACAATGCTGCAACGTGTGCGCACATTCGAACGAAAGGACGCTTAGACTGCTGTTTAGAGCAGCAAGGTGATCAGCCAGCCCGCGACGCAGCCGAGGCTGAGGAACGGCATCGCAGGATAGAATCTCCCTTTCTTGCTGAAGACGAAGAGGAGCGTCAGCGCGACCGTCGCGGTCGCCGTAACAATCAACGCGCCGGCGAAGGCTTCCGGGACGGTGAGACCGCGGCGGACGAGGGACTCGAGGACCGCTCCCGAGAAGATGAGCGGGAACGCGATGTCGCCGCCGCCGAGGATCGCGACCGGCGCGCTGTTCGGCGGCTGGAGGTCGCCGTCGACGGCCGTTTTCTTCGTTGATTTGGCGCTCGTACCCGTCATCGTTATTTTTTTATTTTTAGTATTACTAGATATCTTATTACTGGTTGTGTCGATTTCACTTGCTTTCTTTTCTTCGATTTCTTTCTCCTCGACGGGCACACTCTTCACGGTCGGCTCTTTCCCTTTCGGCACCATGAGGCCGGCGAAGACGCTGCTGCCCGCCTGGAACTGGGCGAGCGCGACCATGTGCTTGGTGCGCCACACCGCGATCATGTCGTAGATGCTGATCGCGACCAGGATCATCAGCATCCAGAAGACGTCGAAGATCGGCACCAGGAGGACGGCGATGCCCGCGTACATCAGGACTTCCGTGAGGTTGTGCACCCACGGGTTCGGCCGGTACACCTTCCAGAGCGCGAGGAGGAGCGCGATCGCCGCGGCTATCAGGCTCGGTAGCAGGACGCCGATCGCGACGGTCTGCGCGAGGAACACCGCGAGGAAGAACCAGAGCTTCCACACCCGGACCTGGCGAAACCGGACGAGGACGAGCAGCAGGACGGTGCCGACGAGGACGCCGAGGAGCAGGTAGAGGAACGACTCGTACCCCTGGAGCTGCGGCCGCTCGCCGATAGCCGTCGTCGTGTGCTGCAGCACGACCTGGCCGCCGGCGACCTGGACCGAGGAGATGGACTGCGCGACGAGGAAGAGGCCGACGGCCTGCGCGGCGATGAAGAGGAGCACGAGGAGGAGCGTGACCTGCCAGGGATGCTTCATGCCCGCAGAAGACCGCGCGGCCGTATTTAATGATTGCTAAAGATGCGTTGATAGTGGAGTACACGGTTCCTACGCTAACGGCGCCGCCTACGCGCTTCGAACTCCTCGCCGTTTCCTCCGATGGCGCTGCGTCCCCGTAAGGGACAACCCCTGCGACGCGCTCGCATCTGACGACGCAGGGAGTTCGACCTTAAGCGCGTGCGCGGCGCCGTCAAGGACGACGTTCTCTAACGCCCAGAACTAGGCCCTCTTCGCGAAGGCGTCGAGCTCGACGACGAGGCCGTCGCTCGCGGCGGTGGTGTCCGCCTTCGAGGCACGCTGCACCTGCCGCGCCACATCCATCACGTCCTGGTCGAGGAGCTTCGAGCCGAATCCGGTGAGGAACGCGGCCTTCGGCTTCACGCCCGCGACGAGGCGTTCCGCGTCCGCGACGTTCATCACGCCCTCTTCCTTCACGTCCGACGGGTTCGCGACGTTCACGACGAGCACGTCCACGCCCTCATAATCGGAGGCCATCGTCTCGTACCACGCGGTGTCGCCCGTGTACCCGATGAGGATGTTGTGCGACGAGATGAGGAGGCCGAGCCCGTCCAGGTCCTTCCCGTTCGTCTTCACCGGGACGACCATCACCTCGTTCACGCCGACCTTGGACTGGACGGCGAGCGGGACAATCCCCTCGAGGAAGGACTTGGACTGCTGGAATACGCGCGTCTCGATGACGTTCCTTCCTGCGAGGAGGACGCCGTGCTTGTCCATGCCGTCGAGCGTCATCGCGCTGATCACGGCGTTGACGTCGTTGCACCGGAGCAGCGAGCCGTTCGTCGCGAGGACGGCGATCGTGTCGCGCGCCGAGACGCCGGCCATCTTCGCGCGGACCAGGCTGCCAGGGCCGGGGTCGAGGTGGAGCTGGCTGCCGCCGAGCTGGAGGACGATGCCGCCCGTGCCGCGGCGCTGCTTCGCCATCGCGTCCACATCTCCCGCTGTGCCGAGAAAGATGAGCTTGTCCATCTCCATGCGTGCGGCTCCGTTCGTTATAAAGATTTCGGCGTCTCCGGCTGCGATGAAAAAGAGTCGAACAGCACCCCCTTGGCGGTTCTGCGATCTTCACAACCGTCGGACTGGACTCGGAGAAGAAGCGATTCCGGAAGAGGAGACCGCCGGGGTGCGACAGGAGACTTTCATCGCGGCCGGCGTCTCCGGCTCTTCGGCAAATGATGTGTTGCCGGCCAAAGGGCGACCCGTAGCAGAGAATGAAGCGAAGGAGGAGAGGGGGTTGCCCCCTACGGGGAGCTCCGGTGACGCGAAGAACGCAGCGTCACGGGTCGCAGCCGGCAACACCGCGAAGCGAATTTGCCTAAGAGCCGGCGTCTCCCCTCTTCCGCGAACATAAACACTTAAATAATCCTGTCCGGAAAGGGTTCTCATGGACCTCTTCGGCTTCAGGCGCAGGAAGCTCCTCCGCCGCGCGCGCAACGGTACCGCGCGGCTGCTCGACGGCGCGGTGAAGGAGGCGATGACCGACTACGTCGTCACCATCACCCCTGAGAAGAGCGCCGTCGACGCCGCCTCGATCATGATCGGCGAGGACGTGAGCGCGCTCGTCGTCGAGCAGGAGAGCAGGCCGGTCGGCATCCTCACCGAGCGTGACTTCATCAAGAAGGTGCCGGTCTCGCAGCAGGTCTTCTCCCTCCCCGTCAGCAGGATCATGAGCTGCTCGTTCGCCGGGAAGAAGGAGAAGGTCTGCGCCGTCGAGTCCGTGCAGCCGTCCGCGACGCTCGCCGCCGCGCGCGCGGCCCTCGGGGAACGTCGGATACGCAAGCTCGTCGTGACGAGCCCGGAAGGGCTGATCGCGGGCATCATCACGCAATCCGACCTGAGCAAGGCGATCTACGAACGCCTCAAGGCGG
>JACWAN010000026.1 GCA_014874255.1 Candidatus Woesearchaeota archaeon | reverse complement strand
GATCGACTCGTATGACTCGTCGCTCTGGCGCACGGGTTCGTCCTCGAACACTTTGCGCCTCGAGACTTCCGGCTGTCGTCCGGAAGTGTCGACCGAGTCTCGTGGAATCGCGCCCGTTCTCGATGCAGTCTCTTGGAGGCGCAGTCCATTCGCCGAAGAGCCGCGTGTTTCATAATCATTAAAAACGATCACGTCCGAACCAAGGTATGCTCCGGACGAAGCGTGTCTACGAGCGTCCCTCGGACGAGGACGGGTTCCGCATCCTCGTCGACCGGCTCTGGCCGCGAGGCTTGACGAAAAAGGCGGCGAGGATAGATTTCTGGGCGAAAATGGTCGCGCCGAGCGACTATCTGCGGAAATGGTTCAAGCACGACCCGGCGAAGTGGGACGAGTTCCGCAGCCGCTACAAGCGGCAGCTCGAGGACAACGAGGAGATCAAGGTCCTGCGGAACGTCGTGCGGGAGAAGGACGACGTCACCCTCGTCTACGCGGCGAAGGACGAGCGCCACAACAACGCCGTCGCGCTGAAGGAGCTGCTGCGGTAGGGCGCGTTCTTCGTCGACATCGAGGCTGCCGCGGAGATTTTAATCTCCCTCTGGTCCGGGCAGATTGTCGGACGCTCACGAAGATGGTCTCGAAACACTCGACCATGTTCGCGTCCGGGTCTTGTTCCAAGGCGGCAGCAACGACGATGTCGACAAGCGACACCCCAACACCATTTTTTTAAAGCAGGCTCCTTTCCCTCGGAAGATGGCGCAGGTCTACAACAAGGACGAATTCAGCGCGAAGCGCTCCGCGCTGCTCCGCAGCCTCAAGGGAAGCGTCTTCGTCTACCCGACGGACACGATCTACGGCATCGGGTGCAACGCCCTCGACGACGCGCTCGTCCATCGCGTCCGCGACATCAAGAAGCGCCACAGCCTGCCGTTCAGCGTCATCGCACCCTCGAAGGAATGGATTAGGGAGCACTGCCTCGTCGATGAACGCGGCGAGGAATGGCTCGCGAGGCTGCCGGGGCCGTACACGCTCGTCCTGCGCCTCAAGGACGGCCACCCGCTCCCGGACAGCGTCAACATGGGTCTCGGGACCGTGGGCGTCCGTATCCCGGACAACTGGTTCTCGGACGTGGTACGCCAGCTCAACGTCCCGATTGTCACGACGAGCGCCAACCTGACGGGAGACGACCACATGACCGCGCTCGAGGACCTCCATCCAGCCATCCGGAAGAGCGTCGACCTGATCATCTTCGACGGCGAGCTCCACGGCAGGCCGAGCACGCTCGTCCGTCTCGACACCGAGAGCGTGGAGCTCAAGGAACGATAGAGAGGAGAGAAGATGCGGATCCTCAGCGTCGGCGACCTCCACGGCGACCGTTCCCTCGCCGAGCGGCTGGCGAAGCGCGCCGAGCAGGAGCGCGTCGACCTCGTCCTGATCTGCGGCGACCTCACCTTCTTCGACCGCGAGCCGAAAGGGATCATCGGCCCGTTCCTCGAGCGGAAGAAGAAGGTGCTCTTCGTGCCCGGCAACCACGACAGCTTCGTCACCGCGGACATGCTGACGCACGCCTACCCCATCAAGAACCTCCACGGGTACAGCGTCAAGTACGACGACGTCGGCATCTTCGGCTGCGGCAAGGCGAACGTCGGGATCGAACGATTGGACGAGGAGGAGTTCTTCGCCGCGCTGCAGAAGGCGCATGGCCACATCAGCTACCTGAAGAAGAGCGTCATGGTGACGCACGTCCACCCGGCAGCGGCGTCCGCAGAGAAGTTGAGCGGCTACCCTGGCAGCGCGGGCGTCCGGAAAGCCATCGAGAAGTTCCAGCCGGACGTCGCGTTCTGCGGCCACATCCACGAGGCGGAAGGGATCGAGGAGCGGATCGGCAGGACACGCGTCATCAACGTCGGCAGCAAGGGGTTCGTCCTCGACCTGTAACCCTTCAGGAGTCTTAAAAGTATATGTCCTATCATGTCTATCATGACAGTATTCTCACAGCATATAGTCTGGAGAATCAATCGTACTCGACGATCTCGATGAAGGCATCGTCGTTGTCCTCGACCTCGACGCGCTCCGACTCCTCGAGGAGCGACTCCGCCTCGCCCTTCTTCTTCGGGGATTTCTCCTCCGGTTGCGGGCCATCGACAGATGGGCTGGACGCGTCATCGCCGAAGATAGACATCATCCCGGCGAAGTCCCCCATCGGTTCGGGCTGGACGGAAGAAGAGGAGGAAGAAGAGGAGGACGGAGAGGAGGAAGCGGACGGCTGCCCGTACGACGCGGCGTTCTCCTCCTCGCCGATCAGCGACTGGAGGTAACGGATCGTCTTCCGCAGGTCATCGACGGAATCGTTCTTCGTGTCGATGTTGATGATGACCATCGGCCGGATTAGGAGAATGCTCTTTATAAATTTGATTTTGTGCATGGCTCTTAGGCAAATTCGCCTTCGACGGTGTTGCCGGCTGCGACCCGTATCGCTTCGTTCCTTTCTGCATCGTTGAAGCCCCGGATGGGGCATCCCCCTCAACTCTCCGCTTCTTCTTATCGCTACGGGTCGCCCTTTGGCCGGCAACACATCATTTGCCTAAGAGCCTTTGTGCGTGGCTCTTCG
>JACWAN010000004.1 GCA_014874255.1 Candidatus Woesearchaeota archaeon | reverse complement strand
ACCGCTCCTGGCGCTGCTCTGGAACCGAGTCTAGTTCAATCGCGGAGAGACTGCAGTGCCGTCTAGGGGGTGCTGCTCGACTTTTTCATCGCGGCCGGTCCCGACGGCTCTGAGACGAATCACTTTCGTGCTGCACCTCGACAATTGCCGCTGTCGTTCCGGAGAGCGGACCGAGTCCCGTGGAGAACGCTTCTGACAGCAAACAATTGTCTCGGAGGCGCAGTCCATTGCCTCAGAACAGGTCCCGACGACGGACGGACGGGGAAAAAGTATTAAAACGCCTCGTTGCAACAAGCACGCTATGAAGCCCGCGACCGGCGACCGCATCTCATTCTCCTACAAGGGGCAGCATCTTATCGGCAGCGTCGTCAACGAGGAGCAGGGGAAGCTTGTCATCAAGCTCGACACCGGGTACAACATCACCGTCGCCCCGTCGGAACTGAAGGACGTCAAGACGGAGAGGATCGAGAAGAAAGAGAAGACGGTGGAGAAGAAACAGAGCCGCGGGAAGGTAGAAGGCCGCGTCCAGGGCGCCGCTCCTCTCCCGAAGATCACGATCCTCCACACTGGCGGCACGATCGCCTCCAAGGTCGATTACGCGACCGGCGCGGTCGTGGCGAAGTTCACCGCCGAGGAGATCATCGGCCTCTTCCCCGAGCTGGGCGCGATCGCGAATATCTCTTCGACGCTCATCCGGAACATGCAGTCCGACGACATGCGGTTCGACCATTACAATCTCATCGGCGAAGCCATCGTCAAGGCCATCGGCGACGGCGCAGCGGGCGTCATCGTGACGCACGGAACAGATACTTTGCACTACACGGCGGCCGCGCTCGGCTTCATGCTCGAAAATGTTCCGGTACCGGTCGTCCTCGTCGGCAGCCAGCGAAGCAGCGACCGGGGGAGCAGCGATGCCGCCACCAATCTCATCGCCGCGTCCCGATTCATCGTCCAGGGAGCGCCGGGCGTCTACGTCTGTATGCACCAATCATCGGGCGACGGCTCGTTCGCCGTCATCGACGGCTTCCGCGCCCGGAAGATGCACTCCTCACGCAGGGACGCGTTCCGTTCCGTGAATGCCGCGCCGTTCGCCGTCGTGCAAGGGGAGAAAGTGACCGCCGGAAAACGGGCGAAGCCGGCGGGGAAGCTGCGCCTGCTGCCGTTCAACCCGAAGCTGAAAATCGGGATGCTGTATCTCCATCCTCACCTGTACGTGAAGGACGTCGAATCCTTCGACGGCTACGACGGACTCGTTCTCCTCGGCACGGGTCTCGGCCACGCGCCCATCACGAGAGTCGACGAGTTCTGCGACGAGCATCCGAAGATATTGAAGGCGATCGGGACGCTCGCGAAGAAAGCTCCCGTCGTCATGGCGACGCAGACGATCTACGGCCGCGTCAACATGGACGTCTACTCGCCCGGACGGACGCTGCAGGCGACGGGCGTCCTCGGCCAAGGCTGCGACCTGACGCCGGAAACAGCGTTCATAAAACTGGCGTGGCTGCTCAGCAACCACCCGGCGGCGGAAGCGCGGAAGCTCTATGGCACGGATCTCCGCGGCGAGATCTCCGCGCGGAGCGACGAGCGCGGCTTCGATGAATAGTTCTCAAAACAAAAGCGGACATCTCTTGCAGTGTTGCGGGACATCTGCTCTCCCTCCGGTCCGAGAAAGGGTCGGGTGCTCACGATAACGGCCTCGCTACGCTTATCCGTGTTCGCGCCCGGAGAAGAACCCGAGGCACAAAGGATTCCAAAGAATCCGTGTGCAGGAACGAAGTGACTGCAACACAGCCAATAAGAGAAATATGAAGAAAACAGTTTCTACTTCTTCGCCTTCTTCGGCTTCTCCGCCTTCTGCTCAGGAGCCGCTTTCTTCTCGGCGGGCTTCGCCGCAGGCATGTTCTGCATGTTCACCTTGGGCAGCGGGATGGGCGCCGGCAACCCGATGTCGCGGGCCATGATGAGCGCCTGGATGTTGCACCGCTCGAGGATGGCGTTGAGCACGATGGGCATCAGCTCCGGAGGGAGCGATTTGCTCTTCTGCCAGTTGCTGAGCAGCTCTTCCGCCACTTTGGTGTCTTCGAGGAGGATGACTTCGCCGTCGAGCTGGAGCGAGCCGAGGTCGGGCTCGAACGTCGAGGTGAACGCGAAGAGGAGCTTGAGCCCCTTCTTGGACTGCGCCATGGAGAGGTTCGCATCCTGGAGGTCCGTGACGGCGACGTTGTTGTTGATGTTGATCTGACCGTGGACGGGGCTGCGCTTCTCAGCCTGCATCTTGGTGAAGCTGAATCCGATGATTGCCATGATATCACCTTCCGATTGTAGCGTTCAGGAGAGGAGAGCGTTTTAAAAAACTTATGGACTGGAAGGCTCTTAGGCAAATGATGTGTTGCCGGCCAAAGGGCGACCCGTAGCAGAGAATGAACCTCCCCGGCCTAAAGGCCGGGGTACAAGGGATTCGGAGAATCCCTGTACGCGCAGACCGGAAGTCTGCTAGCGTATCCACGGATTTAATGAAGCGAAGGAGGAGAGGGGGTTGCCCCCACAGGTGAGCACGGGGCTCGCCGTGGTTCTCAGGAACGAAGTTCCTGGAACCCCGGGAGCTTCGCTCCCTGTGGTTCCGGTAGCGTT
>JACWAN010000025.1 GCA_014874255.1 Candidatus Woesearchaeota archaeon | reverse complement strand
GGAAGAGGAGAGAAAGGGAAGAGAAAGAAAGATGACGGCGGAACAAGAGAGCGAATAAGAAAACGTATCGTTTATTCCTATCAGAATATTTTTCTCCATAATCCTTTTAAAGCCTCCGCCGACGCCGCAAGAGGGCCGCCGCACGCCCGGCGGAAGGAAGAAGAGGGGCGAAGGAGGGTTCACGATGAAGACCTACATCACCAGCGAATCGGTCACCGAAGGCCATCCGGACAAGATCTGCGACCAGATCAGCGACGCGGTCCTCGACATGCTCATCAGGCAGGACCCTGACAGCAGGGTCGCGGTCGAGTGCCTCACCACGACCGGCACGGTCATCGTCGCCGGCGAGGTGACGACGAACGGGTACGCGGACGTGCAGAAGATTGCGCGCGCCACGCTCAAGGAGATCGGCTACACCAACCCCGAGTTCGGCATCGACCACGAGGACGCGGGCGTCCTCGTCGCCATCCACGGACAGAGCCCGGACATCTCGCAGGGCGTCACCGAGGGACAGGGCGACGACAAGGAGCAGGGCGCGGGCGACCAGGGTATGATGTACGGGTTCGCGTGCGACGAGACGGAGGAGCTGATGCCCCTGCCGATCATCCTCGCGCACCGCCTCACGAAGAAGCTGGCGGAGGTGCGGAAGAGCGGCGCGATCAGCGACATCGGCCCGGACGGCAAGAGCCAAGTCACCATCGAGTACCGCGACGGCGTGCCGAAGCGGATCGACGCGGTCGTCATCAGCACGCAGCACCTCGACTCCAAGCCGATCGAGCAGCTCCGGAAGGAGGTCCTCGAGAAGGTGATCCGGCCCGTCTGCGCGAAGTATCTCGACGACGCGACGAAGGTCCACATCAACCCGACCGGACGCTTTGTCATCGGCGGCCCTGAAGGCGACACCGGCGTCACCGGCCGCAAGATCATCGTCGACACGTACGGTGGCGTCGGACGGCACGGCGGCGGCGCGTTCAGCGGGAAGGACCCGTCGAAAGTCGACCGTTCCGGCGCGTACGCCGCCCGGTACGTCGCGAAGAACATCGTCGCTGCCGGGCTGGCGAAGCGGTGCGAGGTCCAGGTCTCGTATGCGATCGGCGTCGCGCAGCCGACCTCAGTCAACGTCGACACGTTCGGCACGAACACGATCCCGGAGGAGAAGATTGAGGAGCTCGTCCGGAAGCACTTCGACCTCCGGCCGAAAGGGATTATTGCGATGCTGAAGCTCAAGCGGCCGATCTACCGCAAGACCGCGGCCTATGGGCACTTCGGCCGGAACGACCCCGACTTCACGTGGGAAGCGACCGACAAGGCCGTCGGCCTGAAGAAGGAGGCGGGGCTCTAAAACCGTTCTTTCCGCCTTTTCCAGCAAGCCTCTCGTCTCGCGAGGGAAACCGTCATGGATGACAGCAGACTATTGGGCAGGCACCAGGACGGCCCGCTGCTCCACGACGTCATCGCACGGGGAGAGGGTGCGGAACTCGCCAAGGTCCGGGCGTATGGGAGCGAACCGGTCTTCTGGCTCATGACGCATGATTGGGTCGCGGACCTGGGACCGATCGGCATGGTCCAACGGGTGAGCGCAAACACGCCGGAAGGGAGGAGGACGCTGCTCGAGCGGCCGAACGCATTCGGGGATTTCTCCGTGGGGAAGGGGATAGCGCTCGACGCGCTGCTCGAGGAGGTCTACGCTACGATCTCGTCGCTCAGGCTCGGAAAGACCGATGATGCGAGGATCATCTCCACGTGGGAGGCGCAACGCGTCCTGGCGCGGTTCCGCGATTTCAGGCATCTCTATACGGCGAACGACATCGTGCCGGAGTTCAACGACACGATGATCATCACGAAGATCTCGCAGGACTGCGACAGGACGTGCCTCTACTGCCCCGACAGGCGGGACGGCACGAAGCGGCTGGAGCTGTTCACGCGAGACAGGATCGGGACGAACATGGCGCTCGCGCGCGAGATCGAACTCAAGTATCACGGCGGGCACCTGGACAAGATGGTCGAGCTGTTCCTCAACGGCTCCGACCTGCTCTGGTTCCCGCCAGAAGGGCATCAGGCCCATCCCTCGCCGCTGGAGATCGTCGAGATGGGAAAGGGGATCTTCCCCGAAACGCTGAAGAAATACGCGTTCATGGGGCTGCCGAACGTGAACCGGACCCCGCCCGGCTATCTCCGCCTGCTCCATGAGGCAGGACTCTATTCGGTGCTGGTCGGCGTCGAGTCGTTCCACGAGCCAACATCGCGGTTCCTCGGCAAGCCGGAAAGCACCGACGAGAAAATGAAGGCGATCGGAAAGCTCAAGGAAGCCGGCTTCAAGGTGAAGCTCATCGTCCAGGTCGGCACGGTCGGCGAAGGGTTCGTCGCTGACGGCAGGTTCTATTCCGGCAGGGAAGGGCTCGAGGAGACGGCACGCATCTGCAGCCAGCTCCTGGGAGATTCGCTCACGCGCAGCTACGAGAAGAACAGGACCAAGGTGCTTGTCTCGGAATACCTGCCGCTCGAGGGTACGCCGCTCTTCCGGCTGCATCAGGAAGGGAGGACCGTCAAGCCTTATCGCTCGGCGGATGGACTGAAGAAGGACGTCGAATTCTTCCTGCAGCGTCTCGGGACCGCCGCCAAGGACCAGGACGCGGTCGAGACCGGCTATGAGACGGCGATCCAATCGTCGTCAGGAGCGGCGTGAGAGGAGAAAGCACTCTCTCGAAGACGCCGAACCCATCGCCGATACTGCTGTGTGGCATGATTGATTGGTACGATGGTGCCGTCGCCGCCGCGCTTACGGTCGAACTCCCTGCATTCTCGATGGAGCGCGCGTCGCGGGGGGTCGCCCCCTACGGGGACGCAGCACCAGGTGAGGGGCAGGCGAGGAGTTCGAAGCGCGGAGGGCGACGCCGTCGACAAAAAAACACGGCAGAATCAGGCTAGCACTATCGCCGATGCACAAAGCATTTAAGCCGCGTTCCCGTCTCGGCCGGAGGCGATGAGGTCCGCCGTGGCGCAAGCCAGAACCGCGCGCTCGCTGATGACTTCTCAACGAGGGCACATGTATTCAGCGACGGATCTCCTGGTCATCGCGGCGCCGATAGCGCTGCTCTTCGGCTCGCTCCTCTGGGTGATGGTCTTCCTCCAGACCTACCGGCACTTCCCGAAGATGGATCCCCGGCAGCGCTTCTGGATGGGATGCAAGAGCGCGACGACGATGACGGCGGTGCTGCTCGCGATCGTCTTCGTCTTCCTCTACGTCATCGTCCGGCAGCTGATGGCGGGACAGTGAACGGATAGGGGGGATGAGGAAGAGAAGAAGAACCGCCTCCGGCCAGATTTGAACTGGCGATCTGCCGGTTAACAGCCGGCCGCTCTAACCGCTGAGCCACGGAGGCACGTTATCCCGTCGAGGACGGGGCTGCGGCTCAGGGACGACAGGCGGTTTATAAAGGTTACTCACCGTGTCAACGAGGAGCCACTGGTCGCGCGCTCATAATCTTTTAAAGCGTCACGCCCTCTCCGGCGGAAGTGGCACCGAAGAAGGGAGGGAAGACGCTCGCGATCAGGCAGGAGTCGGACGACGCGACGCTCAACATCTGCCTCGACACGCTCGCGAGGGGGAAGCAGGCGCTCGTCTTCTGCAGCACGAGGAGGGGGGCGGAATCGCAGGCGGAACGGACCGCGCATGCCGTCGCGTCGAAGAGCCAGGAGCTCGAGGCGCTCGCGGAAGAGATCCTCCACGCCCTCGCCTCGCCGACGAAGCAGTGCAAACGCCTGTCTGCGTGCGTGAGGAAGGGGATCGCGTTCCACCACGCGGGGCTGCACGCGAAACAAAGGGAATTAATAGAGAATAATTTCCGTAACGGTACCGTCAAGATAATCTGTTCAACCCCCACACTGGCCATGGGCCTCGACCTGCCCGCGTTCCGCGTCGTGATCCGCGACCTGAAGCGGTTCGGTGGCGGCGGCGCGTGGGGCATGACGGACATCCCCGTGCTCGAGTATGAGCAGATGGCGGGCCGCGCCGGCCGACCGGGGAAGGAGGAGTACGGCGAAGCGATCATACTGGCTGACACCGAGGAGCAGAAGGAGCTGCGCGTCGAGCGCTATCTCCACGGGGAGCCGGAGCAGATCTTCTCGAAGCTCGCGGTCGAGCCCGTACTGCGGACGTACGTGCTGAGCCTCATCGCCTCGGAGTTCGTGACGACGAGAACGGGATTGCACGAGTTCTTCGCGAAGACGTTCTACGCGAAGCAGTACGGCGACACGCGGAAGCTGAACGCAATCCTGGATTCGATGGCGCGGAAGCTGCAGGAATGGGAGTTCCTCGAGGGAGAGACCGCCGAGGAGAAAGGCGACGCCAAATCCCTGTTCCGGAACGCGAAGGACGTCCGGGACGAGCGGTTCCGGGCGACGCCCCTCGGGAAACGCGTCGCCGAGCTCTATCTCGACCCGATGACCGCGCACTTCCTCGTGCAGGCGCTCCGCGAATCCGACCGCCGTGGCGGGAAGCCGCGCGACTTCGCCCTGCTCCAGATGCTGACGAGCTGCCTCGAATTGCGTCCGTTGCTGCGGCCGCGCGTCAAGGAAGTCGAGGAGATCGTGGAGAAGACGATGGCCGAGCTCGACACGCTCCTCGTCCGGCCGCCGTCGCAGTTCACCGAGGAGTGGGACGAGTTCCTCATGACGCTCAAGACCGCGCTCTTCCTCCAGGACTGGATCGAGGAGGTGCAGGAGGACGCGCTCCTCGAGACGTACGGCATCGCGCCGGGCGAGGTGCACGCGAAGCTGGAGCGGGCGGACTGGCTCATCTACGGATGCGAAGAATTGTCACGGATCATCGGCCTGCACGCGCTGCGGACGCCGCTCGGCCGCATGCGGCTGCGGTTGAAGCACGGCGCGAAGGAGGAATTGCTGCCGCTGCTCCAGCTCAAGGGCATCGGTCGCGTGCGCGCGCGGAAGCTGCTCAATAACGGGGTGCGGACGCTGCAGCACGTCAAGGACGCGGACGTCTCCGCGCTCGCCGGACTCGTCGGCAAGCAGGTCGCGCTCGACCTCAAGAAGCAGGTGGGCCAGGACGTCTCGCCCGAGAAGGTCCAGGTCAAGCCGCATAAGCGGAAAGGCCAGACGAGCATGACGGACTACTAGGCGACGTCCTGCAGAAGCTCGCTCACAGATTCTCCGACGTTCAAGTGATCGATGACCTTCGCATGGTACTTGGAGATATCCAAGACCTTGAGGAAAGGCAATGCCCAATCCTCATCGCTCACCGTGACGGAGTCGGTCACGATCACCTGCTTGAGCGTTCCGTTATCGTATGCCTCTTGCATCCGCTTGCGTGCAGGATAGGACGCGATAAAATGAGTCGCGATCGCCGTGAAGCTCCTCGCTCCATAGCGCATCACCGTGACCCCTTCCTGAAGCATCGTGCCGAACGTGTCGACCATATCGTCAATCGCATAGACATCCTTGCCGACGATGTCGTCTATGCCCAGACCCAGAACGGGAAAACCGCTCTTCTTCATGACAGTGTTCGGCTTCGTCTGGTCGCGATCCTTGTCATAGATGCCGAGTCCCGTGCCGAAATGAGACGAAAAAACCTTATTCCTCCCTTTTGCCCCCGCATCAGGTGAGATTATGACCATGTTGTTCCGCGCGTAGAGCCGAGGATGCGAATCGAGATGGTTGATGAACGTGTAGGCGGAGGAGAGCAGGTCCAAGTTCGCCTTATCGACCGCATTCTCGGCGGCGGCGGGGTTATGTATATCGAGGGCTACGAGGCTGTTGGCGCCACCAGCTTCAAGCGCCCGTATCCTTCTCTTCATATCGAGGCTCTTCCGTCCAAGACGGCGGTCCTGTCTGGCAGAGGGGAAACAAGGGGTCACGACCGTGATCTTGCCTCCCTTCACCGCGTTCCTGGTCGCATCCAAGACCGCGAGGAGCATGTCGAAATTGTCCGAGACAGTGAGTTTCTGCGAAACACTCTGGAGTTGCCGGTCTTGGGTGTCATACGTAGCGATCTTGTCCAAGTCCATATGGATCGTGTGGCCCTGGAACTCACGTTTCGGGAACTCTGGAAGGAACGTCGAATGGCTGTAGACGTCCCCGAAGATGTAGACATCCGCGTCCCGTATGTGGCGATCGAGAGTCGCGACGGAGTCAGTGTCACCGAAACGCATGATCCGTGTCGGCACCCAGAGGCTCTGCTTGGGGTTCAGAGGGTCATACGCTTTACCCCAACGGTCCGGAAGATATTTCTTGCGGAGGTGACGTTCCACATTTCGGGCGAACTGATAGCCGGATGGTGTCGGAATCAAGAACGGTATACTGGATGGCTGGTTGTCCATACATCTCCCCTTGAGAAGGGAAACGAGCAAGCCCTTTTATATTTTCTCATTTATAAGTGATAACTTACGTTGACCATCACCTTTAAAAACCCCGTCCTGTTCTCGTCCCCCAGCGCAATGAGGAGCGGCGGTTCTCCCGCGAGGGAGGTGCTTCCGCTCGCTTGGATGCGGAGAGTTTTCTCTGATCCCGTTGCACAGAAGGTGAAACCATGTCACGCATGCATTCGAGAGCGAAAGGGAAGAGCGGCAGCACGAAGCCGGCAGCCCCGACGAAGCCGTCCTGGGTCGCGCTGAAGCCGAAGGAGATCGAGATGCTCGTCGTCAAGTACGCGAAGGAAGGGAAGGGCGCGTCGAAGATCGGCCTCTACCTCCGCGACGAGTACGGCGTGCCGGGCGTCAAGCTGATGACGGGGAAGAGCGTCCAGCAGATTCTCGTCGAGAAGAAGGCGCTGCCGGAGCTGCCCGAGGACCTGATGGCCCTGATGCGGAAGGCCGTCCTGATCAAGAAGCACCAGGAAGAGAACAAGAAGGACATGAGCGCGAAGCGCGGTCTCCAATTGACGGAGAGCAAGATCAACCGCCTGGCGAAGTACTACAAGAAGACGGGCGCCCTGCCCGCGGACTGGAAGTACGACCCCGAGCGCATCAAGCTCTACGTCGAGTGAAGCTTCTTTTTTCCAACATTTTTTTCCTTTTCTCAATCCTTTTCGGTTTCTCGTTCTATTTTTTCTTTAGTTCTCATCAAACCACTCGGCACGCCGCCTTGGAACGATATCAGAAATCGGCGCGATTCATGCAGCGCCGATTTCGCAAAATCCCGGACCGGAGGGAGAACAAGACCTCCGCGGCGTGCCGAAAACAAAGAGTGATGCTCCGTGCTGCGCTGAGAGAAGAGAGTTTCTCCGCGGCGTGCAGGGAAGAATGTCCGCATCAGGATTGTGGAGGATCCTGCCCGGGGAGGATCCGAAAACCGGCGTCCATCTTGTAGAGCGGCTGTCCGCCAGGATACTGATAGACTTCAAAGCCCTTCAGCAGGTATTCGCATTTATCCCTCTTCGACAATCCATCGATGATGTCCCAGAGCTCAGCATGGATGGACTCCTTCCTGCCGAGGTGGAGCGACAGGGTGACCATCCGCAGGCTGTCGGCAACATATTGCGCTGATACCGGCTTATTGGCGGATGCACGGAAGAGCTTCTTGAATCCGGGTGTGAAGTCGCCGACATTCGGAGACGAATACAGGTGCTCGAACGTCCTCCGCTCGTCCTCGGTCGTGAGCAGGTAGAAGTCCAGCCCGTTCGGCTTCGAGCGGACCAGCGCGATGGTCGCGTCCTTTGAAGAGACTGTTGCAGGCATGTTCATCTCCACTTCCGAGCAGATAGGCGTCAATATAAATATTTTGGTCCCGACGGTCGCGATGAAAGTCTCACGAATGCACCCCGACGGCTACCGCTCCTGGCGCTGCTCTGGAACCGAGTCTAGTTCAATCGCGGAGAGACTGCAGTGCCGTCTAGGGGGTGCTGCTCGACTTTTTCAT
>JACWAN010000024.1 GCA_014874255.1 Candidatus Woesearchaeota archaeon | reverse complement strand
TCTTCGAACCGTATCGCTTCTCGCTCCGAAAGATCTCGTCCCCGAGGGGGCAACCCCCCCACTCGACCCTCGCTTGTTTGTTAGCTACGGTTCGACTGGAGGATAGTAACCTACATTTTCACCGCGGCCGCGTCAGGGAAAACAGTTATAAATCTCGAAGCCCGAAGAAGAACCATGACGCTGCCGTGGGACTCCGTCAGGATCGTGCTGAACGTGAAGAAGACGCTGCCCCTCCTCGTGGTGGCAATCATCATCGACGTGATGGCGTACGCGGCGCGGCCGGATGTCTACCTCTTCTGGATCGGCATGGCGCTCATCGCCGCGCTCACGGTCCTCTTCCTCGTCCAGGCGTACCTCGTCCGCGTCGAGCATCAGTTCATGCTCCGGAGCGAGGAGCGGATCGAGAAGATACGGCGCGGGAAGAAGTAAAAAAAAAGGAAAGAGAAAAAGGAAGAAAAAAGGAGAAAAAAAAAAAAAAAAACGAACGAAAAAAAGACCGGTAGACAAAATAGAAATATAGAAATAATAACTATGAAAAAAAGAATTATAAAAATAAGAACTATAAAATAAAAACCGAGAAAGAAAAGAAAAAAAGAAGAAAGAGTTTCTCGTCTCCGCCGCTAGCACGCGGCGAGGCACGCGTCCTTCTGCGAGCCGCTCAGGAACGAGCAGCCGCTGCACGGGTCGTTGGCCGAGGGCATCGCCGACGCTGTCGCGGGCGGCGTGAAGTCGCTGTTGCTCACGCTCATCGAATAGCTCGTCGCGGTCATCTCGGTCGTGGCGCCGCCGGTCTGGAAGTGGAGGTAGAGCGGCACGCCCTCCTTGGAGAAGCAGTACCGGTACGTGAAGCCCTGCTGCGCCTTCGTCGTGATCCTGTAGCACGTCGCCGTCACGCCCGCGACCGTCTTCGTGCCGTCCGCGACGACGTCATAGGCAGAAATGTCGCTCTGCATCTGCTGCTCGTTCGCCTGCGTGCCCGCCGCGCCGGTCTGGTTCGGCGCGTCGACCTTGAAGCACGTCCAGCCGCCGTTGTCCGTGCAGGACGTGTAGACCTTGCCTGCCATGTATGTGCGCGTCTCCGTGCCCTGCATCGAGAAGTCCATGCGCAGCTGGTCCGCACCCTTCACGTACTGCGTCATCGCAGACGTGACTGTCTGGCCGCCCGTCGTCGTGGTGATCGTGTACGCGACCTTCCACGAGAGGCTGGCGCGCTTGCCGAGGAGCGCGGTGAACGCCGAAGCGACGCTGCCGGACTGCGCGGGCTGCTGCCCCGCCAGCTGCGGACCGGCATCGGACGGCTGCCCGTCAGCGGGCTGCGCGTCGTTCCCCGGCGCCGCGGGCATCGTGCTCGGCGCACTCTTGCTCGCGCACGCCGCGAGGAGCAGCAACGCAACCACGCACACTATCAGAATCGTCTTCCCCATCCGAGACCACCCCCTACCGACGGAGAAGCCGAAGGAGTATAAAAATATGCTGTTGGAACTGATCAGGACGCGAGGAAGACGGCCTGTTCAATCTTCCCACGGGTGACAAAAGCGTATTCTCCCGGCCGGAGCTTGCCGAGGGCAAGTGTGCCGATCCGGACGCGCTGCAGCGCGACGACCGTGAAGCCGAGCGCCTCGAAGATGCGCCGCACGATCCGGTTGCGGCCTTCATGGATGGTGAACTCAAGCTCTGCGTCGCCGATTCTCGTCGCTTTCGCAGCGGCGCTCGGCCCGTCCTCGAGCGAGACGCCGCGCATCGCCTTCTTCAGCTCGGAATCGCGGATCGAGCGGTCGAGCCGCACCTTGTACGTCTTTTCCACCTCGTACCGGGGGTGCATGATCCTGTTCGCGAGCGCGCCGTCGTTCGTCAATATGAGGAGGCCGGACGTCTCCTTGTCCAACCGGCCGATTGGGTAGACGCGCTCCTTCACCTTGATGTAGTCCATCACGGTCTTCTCGCGCGTATCCGTCACGGCGGTGACGCAGCCGACGGGCTTATGGAAGAGGAGGTAGACGAGCCTCTCGCGTTGCAAGGGCTTTCCCTCGACGAGGATCGCGTCCTGCTCCGTGGCGGTGTCGCCGAGCTTCGCGACCTTGCCGTTCACGGTCACTTTGCCGGCGGCGATCAGCTCCTCGGCCTTGCGGCGGGAACAATAACCGGCGGCCGCGATCAGCTTCTGGACGCGCTCCATAGAACGGCAGGAAGGGACGGGCCATATAAAGTTTATCCGTCAGAAAGCCCTTTGACATCATCGTCGTTGCCGCAGTCGCCTCGGGGCTCCTGCGCACGGGTTCTCACGGACCCACAGGAAACCTACGTTTCCGTGGTTCCGGAACGTGTGCGTTCCGAGAACCTTTGTGCCTTGGCACGAGACCCGGACGCGAACATACTCACTTTGTTCGTCGTGTCCGGTTCAGTCGCTCTCGCTCCTGACCGACTCGCGGGCTCGTCGTTCCCGAACACATGGCCGAGAGTTTTTGTGAGACTCGTGTTCGAAGAACCGGAGGATCAGGAGCTCGGAGAGCGACTGAGGTCAGTCTCTCCGCGGCAACGATGATGGCAACGCCGTTTCATCGGATGCTTCCCCGGCATCATCGCCGCGCCCAGTTCGCTCTCCGCCCATCTCACAGAGGGCACGGGTCCTCCCCGAAGGGGCCAACCCCCGCCGCGCCGGCTTCTTCTCCCGTCGAGTCGCTTACCCTTAAGGGCGGCGGCGATGATGCATGTTTGGCCGGCAACGCCCGCTCTCGACGTGGCTGTGACGGCAACGATGACACGTCGTCTGGCGAGTGCCCCCTCGACGATAGCAACGATAACGTGCCGTACGGCCATCCTTCTTCCGCAAACCATAAAAAGCGGGCTCCTTGGGATGAGTGGATGACGAAGGACGACGTGCTCTTCGAGCTCGACGACATCAAGCGCGAGCTCAAGCAGATCGAGGACGAGATCCGGAAGGTGGCGCAGGAACAGACCCTCATCCGGAACGAGACACAGGCGCTCCTCGCGGAAGAGGACAAGGTGGAGCAGAAGCTCACCAAGATGAAGTTCAGCGACATCACCGCGTGGAAAGGCGCGATCTGGGAGAACTGCCAGTACAAGGAGACCAAGACCGGGGAGCGCGCGATCAGCTACTGGTGCAAGAAGCTCGACGCCCCCTGTCGCTTCGAGGACTGCCCGCTCAACCACTACTAAGAGAGTTTCCGTTTCTTAGAAGGGCTTTTCCGACGCTTCCCCCGCAGGACGAACGCGCCGGCGAGCACGACCGCGAGGAGGAGCGCGCCGAGGAGGACGAGGAGCCAGCTCCCCGCGCCGGGGCAGTCCGGATCGCTCGTCGCCCGCGTCGCGCCGTCGCAATCCGGGTCGCAGATGCCGTCCCGCGCGGTCTCGCAGCGCATGTCGCGCGCGTCCGGCGGGCAGTCCCGCGGGCAGCTCGCCGCGTTCTCGGGGAAGCCGCAGCGGCCGTCGCCGCACGTCGTCTCCGCGAAGGTGAGCCCCATCAGCGAGGTCACCTCGACAGGGGTGCCGTTCACGACGCACGCCGCACACTCCGTCGTGAAGAGGCGACCGCACGCCGAGCCGTTGACGACCTCCAAGGGGTATCCTTCCTTCGCGCAATAGCTGTAGTTCGTTCCTTCCGTTCCCTCGAGGAACCGCCACGCGTCCGCTTTCGTCCCGTCGGGCAGGGCGCAAGAGCTGAGGAAGTCCCCGTCGGGCAGGCTCTCGACGGTGTAGTTGTACCCCATGCTGTCGCAGTAGACCGCCGCCGGGTTCCGCAGCGCGGCGACGGAAGGGAGGAGAAGAGCCAAGAGGATGAGAGAGAACGCGATCAGGAGGAGGACGAATATGACTCTTGACCGTCCATCAGTTCGTTCGTCCATGCCCTTCACACCTTCTTGACGCCCGCCACGTAGTAGACCTGGGCGAGGAAATCGTCCCGGTCGTCGCCCGTGTAGGGGATGTAGCCGTACCCGCCGTCCCCCCAGCCGTAGCCCCAGCTGTTCTTGATGATCCACGCGTTCCGGCTGTCGTCATAGCCGACGAGGACGACGCAGTGCCACCACTTGTCCGAGCAGATGACGAGGGGGCCGTCGCAGAGCAGCCCGACCTTGACGTCGCGGACCGTCGGGTCCACCTTCATGTAGCCCTGGATCTCCCAGATGCGCGAGTTGGAGTCGGCGCACCGGCTGCAGGAGAACGGCTTCGCGCAGGCCGAGGCGTTCGAGCTATCCTCGCACCAGAAGTTGCAGTCGAGGATCGTGTTGCTCGCGTTCGCCGGGTCGGGGTCCTCGTGGACGCAGTCGCCTGATTGGTACTGCATGCACCCTTCGTCCGGCGCGCCGGCGGTCATCATCTTCGTCAGCACCTCCGTGGCGAAGCCGCCGAAGCAGGAGCCGATGCCCGGGAAGCACTGGCTGACATAGTACTGTTCCGCCAGGTCGAGCGAATTCCCGGTCTTGCCGCTCTCGAGGTTGTACTTCGCCTCGATCGCGCCCATCGAGGATTGGGCATAGCACGAGCCGCACGCGCCCTGGTCCTTGACGCTCGTGAGCCGGTTCTTGCCGTCCATGTACCGCCAGTCCCAGTAGGTAGGGATTGCGCCGCCCCAGTAGATGACGTTGCTCGTGCAGACCTGGCAGCTGTCCGTCGCGCTGAACGGGCACCGGTCGCACCGGTCGCTGATCCCGTCGCCGTCCGAGTCCTTGGAGTCGGAGGGGCACGGGTCGCACGCGTCGCCCAGCCCGTCCTGGTCCCCGTCCGCCTGGTTCGGGTTCTTCTTGGCCGGGCAGTTGTCGCACGCGTCGCCCACGCCGTCCCAATCCGTATCCTTCTGGTCGGGATTGTACTTCGCCGGGCAGTTGTCGCACGCGTCCTGCACGCGGTCATACGTCCGCTGCGCGCAGTTGCCGTTCACGTCCGTGACGCAGACGGAGTCGCTGTCCGACTGGTTCGCGTTCGGCTTGGTCGGACAGCCGTCGCACGCATCCCCGACACCGTCATCGTCCGCGTCCTTCTGGTCAGGATTGTACTTTGCCAGGCAGTTGTCGCACGCGTCGCCCACGCCGTCATAGATCCGTTGGCAGTTCGGCGTCGGTCCGGTCTTCTGGCTGCCGGCGCAGATCCAATCGGAGTCTTTCTGGCCGGGATTGTAGATCTCGTCGCAGTTGTCGCACGCGTAGCCGAGACCGTCGTTGTCCGGATCGTCGAGCTGGCCCGGGTTCTTGATGCTCTTGCACGTGTCGCACGCATCCCCGATGCCGTCCTTGTCCGTGTCGTTCTGGTCCTCGTTCTTGACGAACCTGCAGTTGTCGAAGATGTCGGCGACGGTGTCGTTGTCCGCGTCCTTGAGCGTCGCCGACGGGAGCGTCATCTGGACGAGATAGTCGTTGGACGTGCCGTTCTCCTGCGACGGTTCGGCGAGCGTCATGTTCTGCGAGATGATCTGCAGGGATGGTTCGCTGGGCGTTTCGCACGCGTCGCCGACGCCATCCCGGTCGCTGTCGGCCTGGTCGTTGTTCGTGACGTACGGGCAGTTGTCGCACGCGTCCCCGTAATAGTCGTCGTCGTGGTTCGCTTGGTCCGGGTTGAAGACGAACTTGCAGTTGTCGCACGCGTCCGCGTACCCGTCCGAGCCGGCGGGGGTCGCGTCGCTGTCGAGCTGGTCGGCGCTCGCGACGGAGGGGCAGCTGTCGCACGCGTCGCCCCAAGCGTCGCCGTCCGCGTTCGCCTGGTCAGGATTCGCGATGGAAGGGCAATTGTCGTTCACGTCCACGACGCCGTCGCGGTCAGAGTCGAGGAGCGTGACGTTCGGGTAGATCGTCGTCCGGTAGAACGTGGCCGCGCCGACGGCGGAGCAGAGAATCAGGCCAAGGACGAAGAGGATGATGAATAGTGATGGCTGCTTCACGGACGACCCCCCAACAGAGCAGAGGGACATTCAGGAGTTTTTATAGTTTCTCTCCACAGGGCCATCTGCCCCGATCAGCATCCCGGACGGAGGAACTTTTAAAAACCGCGAGAGGAGCCTAGAACGGGGTCATCCTCTGCGGGGGTGGCACAGCATGGTCAACTGCGCAGGACTTAAAACTCGCAGGGACTGCGAGTCCCGAACGCGAGCGAGGAGATCCTGTCCCTCAGTGGGTCCGTGGGTTCGAATCCCTCCCCCCGCATCATAAAAAATGAAACAAAAGAAGAAAATGTTAATTGTCCTTCGTCTGACTCTAGTAATTGTACCGTGGCTCATATTTTGTTTATTCATACTTCAACCCTGGCAAAAAGCGGTGCTAATATCTGTTAACAGCACAATTATCCGGGACCAGAATAACACACTTTCTGGTGTAAGCTATGATTACATCCTCCACAAGCCCACAGGAGATATTCAAACCATCTCAGAAGGAAAATTCAGATTAACTGGTGACGAATTAACAGACATAACTTATCAGAAATCACTCTTTCAAACATTATTCGATATTCCTGTGGGCGTTGGATGGGACAGAGTATGCTTTCATAATATCCAAACAACATATTATAGTTAATCTCCTAAATAATGGTAAATTTTTGGCATTGCCTTCGGGTTGTTAAAGTTCTTCCGTAAATGGTACTGCGCGGCTGGGAGCGTGCGGAGCACGCGGTTCGCCAGCGCGGCACGCGCT
>JACWAN010000023.1 GCA_014874255.1 Candidatus Woesearchaeota archaeon | reverse complement strand
TCACCGCCGAAACGGTGCGGCGCTACGTCGCCGAAAGCCAGCGAAAGCACTGGGAATCCCTATCGACGGAACACCAGCAGACGCTCGTCACCTACTAGAACGCCGCGGGCTTCAGCCCGCGGTAGTTTACAACACGAAGAACGCCTTGAAGCGTTGGTCGATTATCTCTCTCTTCAACGAGCCTTCCCTCTCCTTGAGATCGGCGAGCTTCCCTTCCTGGAGCCGATATTCCTTCCCGATCATCTCCTCGAGCGGCCGCAATCCCCGCGCGTGGTGCTTCAGCGCAGCCTCATAGAGGGTGTGCGCCTCCTCCATGACTGCCTTCTGGACCGGTATCTGCTTCCGCAGGCGTTCGAGGGCGTACTTCTCCCAGTCTGCCGTCGTCAAGCGGATGGCGATGTTGGAGGCGTAGGCTGCGCCGACTATCGCTCCGACGTATGCCGCAGCCCTCCATCCTGAGATTCTCGTATCCTGTTCTCCGGTCATTTCTCTTCGGGAGAAACGCGCCCATTCTTAAGTCTTGCAGTCCGGAAGAGATGGTCCTGCTCGATGAGCCTGCCGTCCGTCACCAGCAGCTTCCCGTCGACGATCACATCCGAGACGTCGTTGCCGTTCGCGCTGTAGACGAGATGCGAGACGACCCGCGCGGCGTCGATCGGCGTGAGATGGTCGCTGATCGCGACGGTGATGACGTCGGCGAGCTTCCCCTCCTCGACGCTGCCGATCTCCTTCTCGCGTCCGAGGGCTTTCGCGCCGTTCCGCGTCGCCATGTCCAGCACTGACTGCGCGTCCGCCATCGTCGGGTCCCAGTAGTGGTGCTTGTGCAGCAGCGCGCAGACCTTCATCTCCGAGAAGAGGTCGAGGCTGTTGTTGCTCACCACGGAGTCCGTGCCGAGCGCGACGTTGACGCCGGCGGCGCGCATCTCCTTCAGCGGCATCACGCCGCCGGAGGCGAGCTTCATGTTGCTCGTCGGGCAGTGGACGACGGAGCAGCCGCGCTGCGCGATCGTCCGTAATTCTTCTTTCGTGAGCCAGACGCAGTGCGCGAGCAGCGTCCTGTCATCGAGGAAGCCGATGCCGTCGAGGTACTGTGCCGGCAGCAGGCCGTGCTGCTGCTTGCACTTGTACTGCTCCTTCCGCGTCTCCGCCAGGTGGATCGTCTGGATGATCTTGTGCTCCTGCGCGTAGGCGTGCACCTTCTTGAGGAGGTCGCCGGAGCAGCCGTAGATAGAGTGCGGCGCGACAGAAGCGGTGATGCGCGGATGGCCCTCGTACTCGCTGAAGATCGGCGATGCGCCGACGTCGTCGTTCTTGGAGATCCTGTCGTTGTAGCTGACGAAGAGCCACGCGCGGATGCCGCTCGCCTCGACCATGGCCGCCGTTCCGGTGACGGTGTAATGCATGTCTGCGAGCGCCGTCGTTCCCGAGCGGAGCGCCTCGCGGCAGCCGAGCGCGGCCGCTTCTGCGAGTTGCCCGCCGTCGAGCCCGTTCTTCCGCGGCACGATGCCGTCCAGCCAGTCGTGCAGCTCCTTGTCGTCCGAGACGCCCCTGAACAGCTGGATGTCGAGGTGCGTGTGGCAGTTGATCAGGCCGGGCAGGACGATCTTGTCTGAGCAGTCGATGGCCGTCGCCTCCTTCTGCAAGCCATTCGAGAGGTCCTTCCCTATCTTCGCGATCCGGTTCCCGTCGATAAGGACGTCGACGCCTTCCAGGATCGTTCGCTTGTCGTCCTGCGTGACGAGGTACCGGCAGCCCTGGAGGAGGATCATGGGGTGCGGGAGTGACGGGGGCTTTTTCACGGTTTCGCTTCCTCTTGCGAGGAGAATGTCCTCGCTACGCACGGGTCACCGGCTTCGAACTGCTCGAGGCGATATTGCAGATACCGTTCAAGCCCCGTAGGGGGCGACTCCCTGAACTCTCCGCGCCTCCTATCGAAGGCAGTTCGGCCTGAGGCCGGTGACCTTCGCTTTCTCTTTGCTCTTTTCCTACTTCTTCGCTTCCCCCGCCTCGATCGTGGCGCGGAGCACCATCCTGAGGTCGCGGGTGATGTTCTTCATGTTTTCCATGGCGCGGATCTCGTCCCGGTCCTTGGCTGCGGCGACATGGCCTGCGTAGGCGCCGATCATGTTCAGGAGCTCGTCGTGGAGCTTCACCGCCTTGGTCGCGTCGCGCGCGTAGTAGGTCTTGAGCGTCTCGAGGTAGATCTCGTACGCCTCCTTGAGCCGTTCCTTGAGCCGCGTCTGCGTCTGCTTCGGCGCGCGGAGCATGTCGTCGTCGATCCGCTTCACGTAGTCGCCGACCCGTTCCAGCGCCCATGCTACCTTGTCGAAGTAGTACGCCTGCACCGCCGAGACGTCGAGCACGTTGCCGACCGCGGGGTTCTCCAGCACGTTCCGCGCGACGCGCGCGACGAGGAACTGGATGCGGTTGACGTCCTTGTCCCGGTCGCGCAGCACGTCAGCGGGGACCGGCTCCTTCGCGAGGGCGTCCTGGAACATGGAGCGGACCATCATGTCGATCCTGCTGATGAGGGTTGGGAGCGCGATCTGCCGGATGTCGATGAGGTCCTTCACCACGACCCTGTTGAGGCTCTGCTCCACGATCTCCGCGCCTGCCAGGTTGAGGATGAACGACTTGATGGCCGCGATATGGGCCTGGAGGTCTTTCCCCTCGAGGATGAGCGTGGTGTAGCCCGCCTTGTAATGGCTGGTCAGCTCGATCTCGAGCTCGCGCAGCTCCTTGCTGTCGACCGAGACGCGGACGATGCGTTCCCTCTCCTCGGCGCGGCCCGCGCTGATGACGACGCTGCCCGGCTTCTGCTCGACGAAGAGCTCCGCGCCTTTCTCCAGCCGGTTCGCCTCGACCCAGTCCTTGGGCAGGCTGACGACGTAGCTGTTCTTCCCGAACTTGATGAGCTTGCGCGAATCCATGGCCGCACCCCCGACGCCGTTCGTTTTTTGTTTGACTGCTGTGTCGCCTTGGGCCTTGCGCCGGGCGCGAGGATGGTTCGTGACTTGTTCGCGGACCTCCGAACGCGAGTGAGGATGCGGCCGCAGCCGCATGATCCCGAGCGCCCGACCCAACGAATTCAGGGAATTCGTGCGCCCGAAGACTCGCGGTCTCCAGGGCGCGTTCTCGGACCGGATGGGAGAACTGACCCCCTGCGATACAGCCAAACACGTGTGTCGTTTGTCTTCTCCGAAAACCGAAAAAACTCCGAAAAAGCATATGCCTATAATCTTGAATATATGTCATATGGTAAAAGTATATATTAATAAATGTTTCTCCCTTTTCCTATCGAAGGGGGTGGTATCATGGATGAAGAGTGGGAATCGCACGACTACGACGAGATGGATGCGGAGAGCGTCGTCCTCCACGGCTACGACGAGGATGAGGACATGGACGCAGACGAAGCGGGCTTCCTGCGCGGCTACCTCGGCATGGGCGAAGCGTGAACCGTGAAGGGACGATATCCTATATCCGCCGCGATACTGACGCCGCGTCCACGCCTTTGGTGATGTGATGGAGAGACCCCCTCGCGAGAACACCCCTGAACCGCAACGCGAGAGCCCCGCTGACGCGTCGGAAGAGAACGACGGGAACGGACGCCACGTCCACCTCTCCCCCGACAACATCTGGTACCGGCTCCGGCTCGGACGATAGTGGTCCCTCTTCTCAGCAGTCTTGCTCCGCTCTGAGGCGCTCTGAGGCGAATGGACTGCGCCCCCTGGAGACTCCTGCGGGGAGACTCCTGCGGGAACAGACGCGATCCCACTGGACTCGGTCGACGCATCCGGACGACCGCCAGAAGTCTCGGGGCGCAAAGGGTTCGAGGACGAACCCGTGCGCCAGAGCGACGGGTCATACGAGTCGATCAGGAGCCGAAGCGACTGAGCAGCAGCTCTGCGCGCAGCACGAACGTGATTCGCCTCAGAGCAGCCTTGCGCATAATGTTTTTATAGCATATCGTTCTTTCCGCCGCAATGACGCCTGGCCTCGCAGAGCTCCTCAGGCCTTCTTCGACGGGGAACGTTCTCGCGGACAGGATGATCGGCCATCTCCAGGAAGACCTCTCCAGGGGGTACTTCGAGCGCCCCGAGTATGTGATATGTCTCTGTTACGGATTGCTAGACTATGTTTCCGGGTGCCGGAACAGCCTGCATTCCCTCCCCGCTTCTCCGACAGCCGATCCTGAAGCTCTCTCCAGAGAAGCGGAACTCTTGACCGAGTCTCTTCTTCGATGGGGCGCGAACGAACTCCGTCCGAGAAGATCGTTCGCGTACGATCTCGCCAACGTCGCGGTCCATTGCCCTCCCTTGACTGCAGAACTGCTCAAGAAGAAGGACGGAGGATCGCTCGACGTGCTCGAAGCGTATGCTTGGAAGCTCTTCGGCTTCGCCCCGGAAGGGAGCTCTTCCCGCGCTCCGCGGGCGCATCTTTTTATAGTGCCTCCTCCCCAACCGGAATGATGACGTGGATCGCGGGCGTCGAGGAAGCCGGGCGCGGGCCGGTGATCGGGCCGATGGCGATGGCTATCCTCTGGACCGAGGACGAGGAGCTGCTCCGACGGATCGGGGCGAAGGACTCGAAACAATTGACGCCCGTGCAGCGCGAAGACATCTACGAGAAGCTCGCCGGCCTGAAAGAAGGCGGCACGATCGGCTTCGAATGCGTCCTCCTCCCTCCGGCGGAGATCGACGCCGCGGTCGAGGGCGAGCACGACAACCTGAACAAGCTCGAGCAGCGCACCACCGTGAAACTCATCAAGGCGGCGCTCACGCACGCGAAGGTCGCGACCGCGCTAATCGACTGCCCGACCAAGAACACCGCGAAATACGAGGACGAACTCCGCGCGCTCCTCGGCAAGGAGACGATCACGCTCGTCGCGGAGAACAAAGCTGATGAGAACTATCCGGTCGTCGGCGCCGCCTCGATCATCGCGAAGGTCACCCGGGACCGCGAGGTTAGGAAGATTAAGGAACGGCTCAAGATCGACCTCGGCTCCGGCTACCCCGCCGACCCGCTGACGGTGAAGTTCCTGCGAGAGAACTGGAACGAGAAGGAGTATGCTGCGCTCTTCCGCAAGTCGTGGGCGAGCTACAAGAACCTCGCCGCCAAGAAGAAGCAGAGCTCGCTCGCGGACTTCGGCGCAGACGAAGAGAGGGCCGACCCCGCGAAAGAGAAGGAGCACGCGGAGAAGATCAAGGAGTTCGAGTTCTTGAAAGAGCACGGTTTCGCGTTCAGCGAGCCGACCAACCAGTACGAGGTCCTCCGGATGAAAGCGGCGGACGCGACGATCATCCTCTACACGACGGGCAAGCTCCTCGTCCAGGGCAAAGGGAAAGCAAGAGCGGAGAAGCTGCTGGAGAGGATCGAGAAAACGGTTTAAAGAAGGTTCACTTGCCCATGGCCTGGCGGAGCTTCTCCTGCTGCTCGGCCATCTTCACGTGCTTCTGCATCTTCGCCTCCCAGTAGGCCATGGCCATCTGGACCGCGGCGGCCGCGGCCTTGTCCATCTGCTTGCCCTTGAGCCGCTCGTATTCCACCTTCATCTTCTCCTTCATCAGCTCCGACCACGCCTCGTCCGCCAGGTCGAGGAGCATCTCACTGTGCGGATCAGCCGCCCAGTCGCTCGCGCTCGGCTCATGATGATGGCAGTCGCACTGGCAGCCGCCTCCGCTTTCTTGACAACCGCATCCCATTATTTTCACCTCACATCGTTTCTCTTCTTTTTCTCAAATCTCTTCAAGAAAACCGGCCCAGAACGGGCGAATCGCTTTTTCAGGAGAAGGAACGAGCGTATTTAAGCTTTCAGAAAGATTGGTTCAGTAGAAGACTTGATAAGAGATCATGGTGCTGCCTTGGAGCAAGGTCAGGAGAGGTGCCGATTCGTGCAGGCGCCTCGACGCACGAGCTGCGAGGGACGGTTACGAGCCTGCGAGTAACCTCGGAGCGCAACAGCGCGACGATGAGCAGCAGACCTCCGCAGCACCATCTCGAACAACAAAAACTCATCCGTAAGATCTCCGGTTCTCGGACGGAAAACCTTTTAATGGGACTGTTCGCTCTTTGTTCCATGCGGCTTCCAATCGCGGTGATGGGCATCTGCTACCGTCGGAAAGGGGCGGCGATCGAGTACCTTCTCATCCTCCGTGCGCCGCATGACGGCGGGTTCTGGCAGCCGGTCACCGGCGGCTTGGAAGAGGGCGAGACGCGCACTGACGGGGTGCGGCGCGAGATCATCGAGGAGGTTGGTCTGACGCCGCTCCTCGAGATGCGGCAATTCTTCCACCGCTACCGTTCCGAGGAGGCCGAGGTCTGGCTCACCGAGTTCGTCTACGGCGCAGAGGTCCCGGCTGACGCGGACGTGACCCTCTCTGACGAGCACACAGCGTATCGCTGGTGCTCCCTGGACGAGGCGTGCGCGCTCCTCAAGTATGATGGCAACAAGGAATCGCTCAAGCGCCTCGACGCCGCGCTCCGCGCCGGGAAGATGCCTGAGAAGCCGTTGGTCGTCGTCGAACGGGAATAGCTCCAACATCATTTTTATAAAACGAATCGTCTTCTCACCGGTAGTCGGGAGGTGGTTTGCGTGAAGCTGCTGTCATTGGTGATGTTAGTCTTCGTGCTCGCCTTGCCGTTCGCGGCGGCGAGCGACCAGTTCTACCTGAGCGTGAAGGGCCAGAAGCAGGGCGTCATCAACGGCGACGTGACCGCGGCCAACTGGAAGAACTCCATCGAGGTCCTCTCCTTCAGCTTCGGCGCCGCCTCGCCGCACGACGTCGCCACGGGCATGGCGACCGGCAAGGTGCAGTTCAGCCCGTTCGTCGTCACGAAGCAAATCGATAAGTCGTCGCCGCAGCTCTTCCAGGCGCTCACGACGGGAGAGAACCTGCCCGACGTGAAGCTCAGCCTCGTGGGCACTGACAAGACAGGCAAGGACCTGGCCTATTACACGGTCACCCTGACGAACGCGGTCATCACGGGCATCACTGACTCGTACAGCCCGTCCGACGGCATGCCGCCGCACGAAGAGGTCAGCTTCGCCTACCAGAAGATCCAGGTCGAATACGCGGGCGGCGCTGTCGCCACGGCGGATTCTTCCTCACTCGTCTGAGGCCTGCCGGATGAAGCTGCTCTTCGTCCTGGCACTCGCGCTCGCGCTCTCCTCCGCGTGCGTCCTCGCCGACGCGACGGTCGTCGCGTCCAAGCAGGGCCAGTTCCCGCTCGCGGTCACCGGGTACAGCTACTCCGTGGTCCGGCCGACGACATCTTCGAGCGGTGCGAGCGGCATCGCCTCGGGCAAGCTCCAGTACGGCGAGCTCATCCTGCTCAAGCCGATCGACAAGACCTCGCCGCAGCTCGCGGACGCGCTCTTCACCGGCGAGGCGCTGACGCGCGTCGACATCTCCTTGCCGTCCGGGACGCTCACGCTCAAGGACGCGCGCGTCGTCTCCGTCGATGATGCCGGGAACGCCAGCGGCGCGGACGAGACCGTCGGGTTCAGCTACCAGGGACTCCTTTTCAACCAGACGAACCAGACGAACCAGACGAACCAGACCGGGACGAACCAATCAGGGAACACGACGCGACCCGCGCCGTTCCACATCATCATCACGCCGAACGACACCACCGTCGACCGGGGGCAGAACGTCAAGTACCTCGTCACC
>JACWAN010000003.1 GCA_014874255.1 Candidatus Woesearchaeota archaeon | reverse complement strand
CAGTTTTTTATCAGTAGCAGTTTTTTATCAGTAGCAGTTTTTTATCAGTAGCAGTTTTTTATCAGTAGCAGTTTTTTATCAGTAGCAGTTTTTTATCAGTAGCAGTTTTTTATCAGTAGCAGCGATTATTATCGGCGATGCAGCTAGCGTCTCCTCCCGACGATCTGGCCATCGCGCAGGTACTCGACGCGGTCCGCGTTCTTCGCCACGTCCTCGTCGTGCGTCACCATCACGATCGTGGTGCCCTTCTCCCGGTGGAGCTTCTTCAGGAAGTCCATCACCGAGCCGCCGGTCTTGCTGTCGAGGTTGCCCGTCGGCTCGTCCGCGAGGATCACCGTCGGCTCGACGGCGAGGGCGCGGGCGATCGCGACGCGCTGCTGCTGGCCGCCGGACAGTTCGCCGGGACGGTGGTCCAGGCGGTCGCCGAGATCGACCATGGCGAGGAGCTCCGCCGCCTTGCGGTGACGCTCCGCCTCCGGGATGCCCTGGAAGATCATGGGGAGCATCACGTTCTCCTTCGCGGAGAGCGTGCCGATGAGGTTGAACTTCTGGAAGATGAAGCCGATCTTCCTGCCGCGGATCTGCGCCAGATCCGATTCGTGGAGCGAAGCGATGTTCGTCCCGTCGAGGAAGACGTCGCCCTTGGACGGGATGTCGAGGCAGCCGATCATGTTCATCGCGGTGCTCTTCCCGCTTCCTGAGGGGCCCATGATGCTGAGGAACTCGCCTTCCTCGACCTGCAGGTTGAGGCCGCTGAGCGCGTTGACCTTGACCTCGCCCATCGTGTAGGTCTTCCAGACGTCCCTGAGCTCGATGATGATGCTTCCTTTCTTCTTCGTCATGGTGAGCGCCTCGTCACGGTCATGCCGCCTTGATCGCCTTCAGCCTGCGCGTCGCCTCCCCGAGGATGGCGACCACCTCTTTCTTGTGCGCGTCCAGGAGACCCTGGTCGGCGAGACGGGCCAGTTCCGCGCGGAAGCGGATGCCGGGCTTGAGGATGCTGTTGAACGGGACGGAACCGTGCCCGACATGGGAGATGAATTGCTCGAAGAACGGATCGTGGTCCACGTTGCAGAGGTGCGACATGACCTTGTGCGTCTCCTGCAGGGTCGCGATCATCCGGTCGTGCTGCTGCTCGAACTCGGCGAAGGAGTCCTTCCCGCTCCTGGTGAGGGAGTAGACCTTCCGCTTCCCCTCCTCCTTCGCCGTGGCGAGCCCCTCCTTGAGGAGGGCGCTGAGGAGCGGGTAGACGGAGCCGTAGCTCGGCCGCCAGCCCGTGGCCGCCTCGATCTCCTTGATGAGCTGGTAGCCGGTACGCGGGCCCTGTGAGAGGTGCTTGAGAACGAGCATCCGGAGCTTGTGGTTCATCATCGTCATCGGCCTGGGCACCGACCCCGGAATCGGTGTTTAAAAGGTTTCCGTCATCCTTGATGGACTGGTGAGCATGCTCCCCGCCGGCCGGAGCCGGACAGGGATTGGGGGGTTTGCTATCGTTCCTGCGGAACGCGGAAGCGGTACCGGATGGCCGTGCAGGATATGCATCAGATCCGATATATCGTTTCCGATGTATCAGAACCGATACAACTATATAAATTTTATGGAAAGAGGGGCTCTTAGGCAAATTCGCTTCGCGGTGTTGCCGGCTGCGACCCGTGTCGCTGCGTTCTTCGCTGCATCGTTGAAGCCCCGTAGGGGGCAACCCCCTCAACTCTCCGTTTCTTCTTATCGCTACAGGTCGCCCTTTGGCCGGCAACACATCATTTGCCGAAGAGCCGGAAAGAGGAGTTCTTAGGCGAATGGAGTCGTCACCGGCCAGAGGGCGAGGCATGCGAAGAGTCAAGCAGAAGAGGTCGGGGGGTTGCCCCATACGGGGGTGACCGGAGCAGCGACTTCCCGAACGATTGCCGAGCAGCCGATGACGACCACGAACGTGAGTTGCCTAAGAGCCGGAAAGAGGAAGGGACGCGACCGGAGTTACGTTTATAAATCGGCGTCCACTACCCGCCCGCATGGCATCTGAGCACTTCCAGATCCTCGACGAGAAGGACGAGGCCTTGGCGGGCATCATCGAGACCGAGCACCCGAAGAAGCGCCAGCCGGTCGTCATCTTCATGAACGGGTTCCTCGACACGCTGGACTCGGCGCGGAAGAAGCAAATAGCGGAGATGCTCCAGAAGGACGGCTTCGTCACGGTCCGGTTCGACTACACCTTCGGCTTCGGCGGGGGGAGCGGCGACGTCTCGAACTTCACGCTGAGCAGCCAGGTCCAGGACGCGCAGCGCGTCATCGACTACGCGACGCGCAGGGGCTACGTCAACCCGGACAAGGTGATCGTCTTCGGCCATTGCTTCGGCGGCATGGCGGCCATCCTGCTCAGCGCGTTCGACGAGCGCGTCAAGGCGGTCATCACGCTCTCCACGCCGTACGACTTCGGCGACACCCGGCTGACGCGGATGGGCAACCACGAGATGGCCCGCATCCAGCTCAAGCGGTACTTCCACATCTACAGCGAGACGCTCGGCAAGGAGATCCGCGTCGACTACAAGTTCTTCGAGGACGGGCTGAAGAAGGACATGGCCCGCGCGGTGCGCAACCTGAAGCAGCCGGTGCTGATCATCCACGGCCGGAAGGACGAGTCGATCCCGCTGGCGAACGCGCAGGAGATCTACGACCGCGTGGCCGGCCCCCGGGAGCTCTACGTCGTCGAGACGATGGAGCACCACCCGACCCTGAAGGACGCGAAGGAGTTCTACCCCGTCTTCCGCCAGTTCCTCAAGCAGCACCTCAAGGCGTGAAGAGACTTCTGGCGCCGTGCGATCTCGTGCCCGTAGTTCTCCAGCCCTGTCGCGGATGAAGGATTGCCGGCTTCAGGCGAGTCGCCTTCCACCTCGACAGCGATGAGCGACGGGGGTTGCCCCCTACGGGGTGGCGCGGAGGAAGCGGAGAAAGAAGCGATGCGACGAGTAGCCGGCAAGCCCGCGAAGCGAATCCGCGACAGGGAACGGTCGCGATGAAAGTCTCACGAATGCACCCCGACGGCTACCGCTCCTGGCACTGCTCTGGAACCGAGTCT
>JACWAN010000022.1 GCA_014874255.1 Candidatus Woesearchaeota archaeon | reverse complement strand
GGTGCGGCGCTACGTCGCCGAAAGCCAGCGAAAGCACTGGGAATCCCTATCGACGGAACACCAGCAGACGCTCGTCACCTACTAGAACGCCGCGGGCTTCAGCCCGCGGTAGTTTACAATCAGGCCGCCTCTCGGCACACGCTCCAGGAACCTCTCCGCTTCCGGCCGGACGACCCTCTGGAAATAGTCGTCATAGCCCTTCTTCACCTCACCGGCTATCGCAGAATACGCCCGCATCGTCTCCGTTTTCCGGTCGCGTGCCATGGCTGCCGGAGCGCGGACGTTCTTATAAATATTCTCAGAGCTTCACGTGGTTGATGCATTCCTTGCCGCTGATGACGCAGTGCTTCAGGTTCTCGGCCGTCGTGTCGAGGATGCGTTCCAACGCCTCCTGGCTGTTGAACGCGTTGTGCGGCGTGAAGACGACGTTCGGCATCTTGAGGATGGCCAAGTCCTCGTAGAGCGTCTTCCACCCTTTCTTCTCCTCGCTCGCCTTGCGCAGCTGCGCTTCCTCCATGACGAGCTTCTCGTCCTCGATGACATCGAGACCGGCGCCTTTGATCTTCCCGGAGGCGAGCCCCTCGTACAGCGCGTCCGTGTCGATGACGCCTCCTCTGGCGGTGTTGATGATGATGACGCCGTCCTTCATCCGCGCGATGGCGGCGGCGTCGATGAGGTGCTCCGTCTGCCCGGTGAGCGGGACGTGGAGCGTTATGATGTCGCTCCCCGCGTAGATCTCGTCCAGCGTCGCGTAGCTGAAATGGAGGATGTCCGCGATGAACTGGTTGGGGTACGGGTCGTACGCGAGGACGTGCATCCCGAACCCTTTCGCGATCTTGATGACGTGCTGGCCGATGTGGCCCGCGCCGATGACGCCGAGCGTCTTCCCCTTCAGGTCGAAGCCGCGCAGGTCCTCGATCTTGAAGTTGCTCTGCAGCGTGCGGAGGTAGCTCTTGTGGACGTTCCTGCTCAGGTTGAGGATGAGGGCGAACGTGTGCTCCGCCACCGTGTTCTCGCCGTACGTCGGCACGTTCGCGACGTGGATCCCTCTCTCTTTGCACGCCTGCAGGTCGATGTGGTCGAAGCCGGTCGAGCGCGTCGCGACGAGCTTGAGGTTCGGCAGCTTCGCGATGATCTCGCGGCTCACCTGCGAGTAGATGAAGACGCTGATTGCGTCCGCGTCCGCGAACTCCTCAGGCTTCGCGTCCTGGAGCCTGCAGAGGTAGAAGACGGGCGCGTGGCCGCTGCCGTCGAGCTTCCGCTCCAGGTATTCTTTCTCCCAGTCCTGCGTCTCGAAGAAGACAATCTTTGCCACATGCTCACCTCTGAGGATCGCTGACGGGACGGACTTTAAATAAGTTGCCCTTGCGACGGCCGCGATGAAAGTCTCACGAACGCACCCCGACGGCTACCGTTCCTGGCGCTGCTCTGGAACCGAGTCTCGTTCAATCGCGGAGAGACTGCAGTGCCGTCTAGGGGGTGCTGCTCGACTTTTTCATCGTGGCCGAACCGAGCGCAACATTTAAAAACAATCGTCTTCAGGTGCGTTCTCCAATTGTGAGGGAGGCGAATACGGTGGCGGCTAATCATTCATATCTCTCAGGAAGTCTCAGATTCATCCTTCTCTTCGTCGTCGTCTTCGCGGTCTTCTTCATGGTCCACGCGCAGCCGGCGCACGCGCTGTGCGCCGCATGGTATTGCGAACAGACGGATATGTCCGGCAACTGCGTCCTTTACCAATATGAGCCTTCTTGCGGTTTCTACTACTATGATAATGTCTCTTGCACAGCGGATAGCGACTGTACCAACCCTCCAAAAGCTTGCTTAGTCGGTCATTGCGTAGCTGATGGCGACGGCTACAGCTACTGCCAATACTCGAACGACAACCAAGAGGCCTGTAACAACGCCGACGACAACTGCGATGGGGTGGTCGATGGGATCCTGGTCCCCACGACGCAAATCGCGAATAATGTGGTCGTTTACGCCGGCGATCCTCCCTTTAATGTCTGCTACACCTTCGCTAGCATCGGCAAGACCAAGTGCTTCAGCGTCAACACGCCACAAAACTCCCACAATTACAACACATATGTCAAATGGATACCCGCGTCCGGCGGATTGCCCGCCGCTTGCAAATTCCATCTTGATAAGAGCGGTTCAAGTTTCAAGTACAAGTATGTCAGCACCTCTGCGACAGAATGTCAAAACGCAAAAGCCCAACAAAGTAATGTTGTTGCAATCTCTGCGACTTGGAACCTGACGACTGCTAAGCAGATTGAACAGACTATCACCTGCGGCTCGGGCAACTGCCAGGGAAGCCTCGGCCAAGTCTGCAACGCCGGCGTCTGGTCTCCTTCCGCGAGCACCTGTACGCCGACTCCTTCCCTGTCTTGTTCGTCCTTGTCCGCCTCCAATTATGCTTGCGGCACCCAGTATAATGATTCTTGCGGTACTTCTTGTGGTTACGGGTCGTATTGTTCGAGCGGGACGTGCAGCGGCGGCGCGGGCGGGACGTGCTCCGGAAGTTCTGAGATCTGCAACAACAATCTCGATGACAACTCGAACGGCTATGTCGATGAGGCGGACTCCGCGTGCGGCATCGGCTTCAACCTGAACCCGACCTCTGTCTCTCCCGGTGCGTCCGTGACTGCGACGACGACGGCGAACGACGGTGGCATGTCCATCGGCACGAGGACTGCCTACGTGTGCGATTACCAGGGATGCAATGCCGGCGGCAGTTGCGTCGGCGCGCAGATCTGCACTGAGGGCTCCGGGTTCACGTGCAACTTCAATGCGCCCTCGAGCGCCGGCACATACGGCTATTACAACTGCGTCGGCCAGAACAGCAAGTACGCGACCTTGACGGTGACCGGCGGCACTACTTATTATTCTTGTTCTGGTGCTGGTGGCGCTTGTGCTCTTGATCCGAGCGGTTCTTATACTGATTCGAGTTGTGGCGGCTCTTGTACGGTGCAGTATGCTTGTAGTGGTTCAAGTTGTGTCGCGACGACGGGCGGGGCGTATGTGAATGATTCTAGCTGCGGCGGCACATGCAGCGGCGGCGGCACTTGTTCCGATACTGACGGTGGCTTGAATTATCTCACTCCCGGGACGGTAACCGCTACGTCTGGCTGGTCGGGGACTGACTATTGCTATAGCAGCTCGCTCCTCGAAGAGTACTATTGCAACAACGGTTCTGGCGCCATAATGACTTATCCCTGCGGGAATATCGGCACCAGTTATTATTGTTATAACGGCGCGTGCACGACCTGTCCGAGTCCCTGCAGCACAGGGGATCCTGCTCAATGTTCTGGGAACAGCGTTCAGACCTGCCAGTATTCTTCGACGTACGGCTGTTATACGTGGACGACGACGCAGACGTGCGATTCGCTATGCCAGACGTGCTCCGGTGGTTCGTGCCAGAACAAGGCGGATGGGACGTCGTGCGGTTCGACACAGTATTGTCCTGCTGATTCCGGCTGCACTGCCGGGACGTATTATGATTATCTCCAGTACAACAGCGCGACGCGGGGAACCTACTCGAACACCTGTTCGGGCGGCTCCTGCGTGGTCAATCCGGGCGCTTGCGGGCCCTATTCCCAGGCCTGCGGCCCCGCCCTCAGCTGCCAGAACGCCGCGTCGAACTGTAACGGCGGCTTGCTGGAGAAGTGCCATTACACCGGTTCTTCTTGGTTGTGGGCGACGAGCCTGAGCGAATCCGGTTCGACGATGTGCCAGGACGGGTACGACAACAATTGCAATGGTCAGTGGGATTATGACACGTTGAATCGCGGCGGTCAGGGTTCGTCGCCGCACGGTGATGTTGGTTGTCCGGTGGCGGTGACTGCTGCGAAGTTCGCTGGTTCGTCGTTCTGTCCGGGGGATAACGTGACGTTGCAGTGCACGTCGTCGGTTGCGGGCGTGAACAGCATCCTCGCCTCCGTGAATGGGACGCCGTGCACGTTCCTCTCCTGGTCCGGGAGCGTCGCGTCTTTCCTGTGCTCGGTTCCCGCTTCTTTTTCGGGGACGCTGACGGGGACGTGCTCCGTCGACACCTCGAAGTCGTACCCGTCCGGCTCTAATCGTACTGCGACGCTCGCGATGGGGTCGACGTGCTGCTCGGCGCAGAAGACGCCGTCAGCTTGCACGGGCGCGACGGGGTGTTCGTGGGTGTACAACTCGACGGATCCGAGCACGCCGAACGCGTGCAACGGCACGCGGCCGACGCAGTACTATTCGCCCGCGGATCCGAGCGGCATCTGCATCAGCGGCTCGCCGTCTTACGTCTGCGCCGCGGGCGCTTGCGGCGCTTCGTGCGACTCCGGGACGACGCTCGCGTACGGCGATTGCGCCGCGAACTGTACGGTCACGTGCTGGGCCGGGTATCATCTGAACGCGTCGGATCCGACGCAGACGCAGTGCATCCCGTACGTGTGCACGGGCTCCGCGCCGGCGAACTCCACGCTGTGCCCCGGGGATGATACTGGTCTGCCGGCCGATACGTCGCGCACGCTCGTCGCGAACTGCAGCCTGCCTCCCGGGAGTGTGCCGAAGTGCGAGTACAACTGCAGTCCGGGCTATTCGAATTGCGATGGCAACGACCAGAACGGCTGCGAGACCCTCGGCGCGTGCCCGATGGTGGCTGATTTGTACGGCACGGTGACTGACGCGTCCGGCTCGCCTTTGGACGGTGCGTCGGTGAGCGTCGCGATCAGCGGCCAGTATTCGAACCTGACGAACTATTCCGGCGGCTACACGATCTCGAACGTCACATCAGGGAACCACTCCGTGGTCGCGCAGATGGACGGGTATCGGGCGCAGACGCTGAACGTCCTCTTCCCCATGATCGGCCGCGTCGAGCAGAACTTCACGCTGAGCGACGGGGACTGCAGCGACTGCGCGGACTGGGAGGAGCGGTGCAGCGTCGGGTGCAGCCACACCAAGCTCTGCACCATCACGGTGCCGCAGGCGTGCGAGGGCGCGAAGATCGGACAATGGGTGCCGAACGGGACGACCAACTACATCAATTGCTGTCTCGGCGACCAAGCGAAACAGGCGCTTGATGTGACCAGCGTGAACGGCTGCATGAAGGACCTCGTCCAGTTCACCAAGGTCGTCTACTACGCGGGCCAGCCGGTGACGATGCACGTCTACACATGGTCGCCGTGCGACGCCAGCGGCTGAGCAGGGACCATTCCCCGACCATTTTTTTTTCTTGAATTCTTCTTGAGTTCTTTTCGATCCTTTCCTGGATCTCCTTCCTGGCGATCTCCCCAACGATAACTATTTAAACGCCCGGACGGGTGGGGCTGGCATGGCGAAGATTGAGACCGGCGTGGACAAGCTCGTGGAGATTGTCTCCGAACGGAAGAAGATCGCGCTCGAAGATGCCTCGAAGGAGCTCGGCGTCTCCAAGGACGTGGTGCGCGAGTGGGCGGAGTTCCTCGACGAGGAAGGCCTCATCGGCATCGAGTACAGCCTCAGCAAAACCTATCTGGTGGAGAAGAGGCTCACCAAGCACGAGGTCGAGAAGAAGTCCAAGGAGTACGAGCAGAAGAAGGAGGCTTTCGTCCGGAAGGTCGACACGACGCTCAAGCAGCTCGAGAAGGAGACGTCCGGCTTCGAGGACATCAAGCGGGCGTACAACTCGCTCAAGGGCGACATCGGCGACGAGATCGACCAGGTGAAGCACGAGCTCGACGAGCTGAAGCACTACGAGTCCCTCAAGCAGTCCATCGACCAGGACATCATCCAGCAGAAGGTCGACTACGAGAAGATGGTGGACGACGTCCACCGGAAACTGTACGCGGAGGAGAAGCGGTACGAGAAGCTCCTCCACGAGATCAAGGGGGAGGAGGAGAAGCTCACCCAGGAGCGCGAGGAGTCCAAGACGATGGAGGAGAAGGAGTCCTCGCTCCAGAAGCGCCTCGCCGCGCTGAAAGAGGTGGTCGACGCCATCGACGGCGAGATCGCGGGCGCGGGGAAGTCCATCGCCGACGAGGAGGACCGGCTCGCGCGGCTCCACGAGATCGCGGATACGATCCAGCACGACATCCAACGCAAGAAGGAGGAGGAGCTCGACCCGCTCATCAAGGCGTCCAAGGAGCACGGCGAGAAGATTCTCAAGGTGCAGGACTCCATCCTCGAGAAGGTCCGCGAGCGGAAGGGCACGATCACCACCTATGAGAAGCAGGCCCAGGGCATCGTGGACAAGTTCGACACGTTCTTCAAGAAGCGGATGGAGACGGAGAAGCTGCTCAACGGCCTCGAGCAGCACAAGGCGGAGATGGCGCACGAGCTCGACGGCCTGAAGAAGAAGGCGATTGCGTTCAACCTCCTCAGCAAGGAGACGGACATCAAGAAGCAGATGGGCGAGCTCGAGAAGGGCTACAAGGAGTACGACAAGAAACGGTCGCTCTTCCAGGACGAGCTCGGGAAGCTCCGCGACCTCATCGGCAGCAAGGGGTGAACGTCCTCTTCCTGACTAAGACATCCAATGCCCATTGAGGTGCCTGATGGGCGACAATCGCGATGTGCTTGTCATCATAATTTTGTTTCAAGAATTTGAGGAAATCAGCAACCCTTTTCTCGACGTCCTTATGGCCTTCTCCCTTCGGAAAAGGAGTGTCAACAAATTGTTTCATATCGTCCTTGAACTCTCTTGTCGGTTTCCTCGTGAACTTCCCGTAGTTGCATTCCCGTAATCTCTTGTCCGCGATGATCCCGTATCTATCTGCGAAACCAAACTTTGCCGAATCGACCGCGCGTTTCAGGTCGGAACAGAAGACCGCATCAAAATCTCTATCGGCAACCTTCTTGCCTAATTCCCCGGCCTGTTTGATTCCTGACTCCGATAATTCTCCTTGCGACCAGCCGGTAGCCAGGTCCCGTTCGTTATCGGTCGTCGTTCCATGGACGAAGTAGGTGATCCTCACAGCCATATATCGTCGACGGTGTCATACGATTATAAACGTTTTCCCATTTTCAGTTCTGGCCGGTCTTTTCATCGTGGTCATCCTGTCGGCCGCGGTGAAAATCTCGCTAACGCTCGGGTCACCATCTTCGAACCGTATCGCTTCTCGCTCCGAACGGTCTCGTCCCCGAGGGGGCAACCCCCTAGGCGAGCCGAAGCTCGCCGTGGCAACGAAGACTCCGAGGGAGGAAGCCTTCATGCGCCGGAATCCTCCGGATTCCGAGCGTCCCGGTAGCGTCCGTGCTACCGAGAACCCTACTCGACCCTCGCTCCGTGGTTAGCTACGGTTCGACCAGAGGATGGTAATCTACATTTTCACCGTGGCCCATCCTGTCGGCTGCGATGAAAGTCTCCTGTCGCACCCCGGCGGTCTCCTCTTCCGGAATCACTTCTTCTCCGAGTCCAGTCCGACGGTTGTGAAGATTGCAGAACCGCCAAGGGGGTGCTGTTCGACTCTTTTTCATCGCAGCCCTCCCACTCGGCTCTTAGGCGAATGGTGTGTCGCCGGCCAAAGGGCGAGGCATGCAAAGAAAACGGTGGAAGAGGTCGGGGGGACGCCCCATACGGGGGTGACCGGTGCAGCGACTTCCCGAGCGATTGCCGAGCAGCCGGCGACACCGCCGGAGGCGAATTTGCCTAATAGTTAATCTCCTAAATAATGGTAAATTTTTGGCATTGCCTTCGGGTTGTTAAAGTTCTTCCGTAAATGGTACTGCGCGGCTGGGAGCGTGCGGAGCACGCGGTTCGCCAGCGCGGCACGCGCT
>JACWAN010000021.1 GCA_014874255.1 Candidatus Woesearchaeota archaeon | reverse complement strand
GGGACGAGATCTTTCGGAGCGAGAAGCGATACGGTTCGAAGATAGTAACCCGAGCGTCAGCGAGATTTTCATCGCGGCCCTCGATGACCAATCCATAGAAACGGATGGTGCGGCCGCAACGTCTCTTTCTTCAATTCTCCCCCTCCTCCGAAAAAGCTTATAAACCCCCTTTCCCGTGGCCGGGCGCATGGTGCTCGAGTCGCTCATCAACCCGGTGAACGCGGAGAAGCGGCCCGTGCAGATGCTGATCCTCGGCTTCGTCTACGCCACCGTCGGGATCTTTCTCGCGCTCTGGGTCTTCAAGACGGAGAGCAGCCTCATCATGGTCTTCCTCGCGTCCATGGCGGCCATCCCCCTCATCTTCAACACGATCAACATGGAGGAGGAGAAGGACCTCGAGGGCATGGAGGAATCCTGGCTCCTCAAGGAGCACGGCAAGGCGCTCGAGGCGTTCATCTACCTCTTCATCGGCATGACCGTCGCGTTCTCGTTCTGGTACGTCCTCCTGTCCGCGGACACGGTGTCGCTCCTCTTCCAGGCGCAGGCGGGCACGATCAAGACGATCAACCCCGGCGCGACGGGCTTCGCGGTCAACGGCTTCGCCGACTTCACCCGCATCTTCCTGAACAACGTCCGCGTCCTGATCTTCTGCATCCTCTTCAGCTTCCTCTACGGGAGCGGCGCGATCTTCATCCTCGCGTGGAACGGCAGCGTCATCGGCGCGGCCATCGGGAACTTCATCCGGAGCGGGATCAGCGAAGCCGCGGCCTACGTCGGCTGGTCGAAGGTGAGCCACTACTTCAGCAACATCACGTACGGCTTGTTCATGTACGCGATCCACGGCATCCCGGAGATCTTGGCATACTTCGTCGCCGGCCTCGCGGGCGGCATCATCTCCATCGCGGTCATCCGGCACGACTTCGGCAGCCAGAAGTTCGAGCACGTCCTCCTCGACAGCGCCGACCTGTTGCTGCTCAGCCTCATCATCCTCTTCATCGCTGGCGTCCTCGAAGTCTGGGTGACGCCGCTGATCTTCTAGAACTTATGGTAGTTTGACACACCACGTTCTTCCGTCGAATGATGTTTTAACGATGTTCGTGTTGGGGAAATCAACAGTTTTTGTAATCCCTTCCGCGCCCGAACGTCTCATCGCTGAGATGATGGCCTTGATGATGCCGTTGTGCGCGACGACGAGGATGTTGCCTTCTTTTTTCTCGAGCGTCTTCACAAATTCTGACGCGCGAGCATAGAGTTGTTCGAGAGTCTCCCCACCCTCAGGCGTCGCCGGAAGACCCATTATATATCCTTTCAGTCCGAGGTCGCTCTTCTTCCGCCCTTCCCACACACTCATGTTCCGTTCGCGAAGCTTTTTGCTGAATATGATGTTTTTCTTCGACGAATCACCTATGATGATTGTTGTGGTGTCCGCCGCGCGTGCGAGATCGCTCGAGTAAATCAGTTCGATGCGTTCTTTCTTCAGGATCGACGCGAGATTCTTCGCTTGAGTTTTTCCTTCTTCGGAGAGAACCCCTTGGATGCGGCCTCCCTGGATGATGCCTGCACGATTCTCCTCCGTTTCCCCGTGACGGGCAAGAAAAACATTCACTCGAGCACCTTCACCCGTCCCGGCCGGATCTCGAAGATCTCGCCTTCCGCCATGAGGTCGGTCAAGGCTGTCTCCGCCGCGCCGCCGAGCCGCGCGATGATCTTCTCCACAGGTGCGCCAGCCCCGTCGTCGAGCTCCTTGATCGTGACGAGGACCTTGTCGCTCGTCAGCATGAGCGCGTCGTCGTCCTTCTTCACAACGGGTTTTTGCACCGGTCTCGCAGATCGTTTTTCGTCCTTCGTCTTCTTAAGTTTCTCTCCCTTCTTTTCTTCAGGAACGAGCGGTTGAGGAGTAAGGGGAACGTTTTTCTTTTCCAGAACAGGAACTCCTTTTTCCGTCCGTGCGAGTTCCGCCTTCCGGAGCTCGAGCCATTTCGGCGAGCCGAGCCGCTTCGCGATCTCCGCGACGACGTACAGCCGCCCCTCGTGCTTCCGCGGCCGGCCGATGAGCAGGATAATATCCCCCAAGAGTATGTTGTCGAACAATTTCTGGTCGTCGAAGGCGCGCGCCTCCGCCCGCCCAGTGCCGTCGTCGAGCAATAACGTTGCCTTCCCCGGCTTTGCCACCACGACCGCGATGAGGTTCACCCTGCTCGCCGCTCCGTGCGCGGTGACGAGCTGGTTCGGCTCGCTCGTCTTGACGACATACTCGCCTTCATTGAGGTCGTGGAGCGAGCATTTCCGGGCAGTCAGGCGTTCGACCATCATCTCACCGTCGGGATGTTCCTCGTGAAGGGGATCGTGCCGTCCAGCGGGTCGCACACCCGGAGGTACTCGCCGCCGTTCTCGAGCGAATCCTCCTCTTCACCATGGATGTCGTGACCGGGATACGTCTTTTTCACAGACTCGATCACTAGTCCGTTGATTTTTTCATCCACGACAGTGACCGGGCTCGCGTCTTCCTCGTACCTGATCGCGTCCAGATGCGAGAAGCGCGACCTCATGATCGCGCCCGCCTCGCGCGCAAGTCCCTCGCAGAATTCTCGGTACTCCATGCTCATCCACTCTAGATCTTCGAGACGAATCCCTGCTTCGGCGAGAAGAGGTCGCCCGCGCGCTTCAGCTTCTCGAGCGTCTCCTCGACCGTGCCGGAGGAGAGCCCCTTGATCTCGCCCTCGCGGACGATGTCCTCGACCGGGATCACCTTGCCGACCGCGGCTTCGAGATCGGTCACGATCTCCTTCACGACGGCGATCGCGCTCCGCTGGGCAGCGGTGACGCCGGTGCTGATCCGGTCGATGTCGAACTTGCCCGTCGTCGGGTCGAGGCCGATCGCGCTGAGGCAGTGGTGCACCAGGTCGATGGCGATCTTCGCGTCCTTCTTCGTCGCCGTCTTGGAGAGCCGCGCCTTCGCGCTCGCTTCGGTCAGCCGCACGAGGGCTTCGAGCTGCCGGGCGCTGATCGGGATGGCTTTGATCGCTTCCTCGCCTCCGCCGCCGGAGCCGCGCATCTTGATGTAGTACTCCTTGATCTCCTCCATCGCCTCCTGCGAGATGACGGGGTGGATGCGCTGTTTCGCGTAGCTGATGTACTTGCGGAGGAACTCGGCGTCGACCGGGCCCTCCATCTGCGTGTTCTCCTTGTGGAGCTTGAGGATGAAGCTGGCGAGCTGCTCGTCCTTCTCCCGGTCGGGCAGGTCGCGGATCGGGAAGATGAGGTCGAACCGGTTGATGAGCGTGCTGGGCAGGTCGATCTGCTTCGCGAGCAGCTCGTACGGGTCGAACCGGCCGAACTTCGGGTTGGCTGCCGCCAGCACGGTCGTCTCGGAGCGGAGCGTCGCCTGGATGTTTGCCTTGCTAATCGTGACGGTCTGCTGCTCCAATGCTTCGTGCATCGCGCTCCGGTCCTCGGGCGTCATCTTGTCCAGCTCGTCGATGCAGCAGATACCGCGGTTCGCGAGGACGAGCGCCCCCGCTTCCAGGGCCCACCCCTTGAGGAACTCGTCCTTGACGACGGCCGCCGTCAGTCCTGCACCGCTCGCGCCTTTTCCCGAGACGAACCGCGCCTTCGGCGCGACGAAGCTGACGCGCTTGAGGAGCTGCGATTTTCCGGCTCCCGGGTCGCCGATCAGCAGGACGTGGATGTCGCCGCGCGACTGGACGCCGCCCTCGCCGCGGTGCTTCCGGACGCCGCCGAGCAGTTGCAGGACGAGCGCCTCCTTCACCTTCTCGTGGCCGTAGATGCTCGGTGCCAGGCTCTCGGTCAGCTTGGCGAAGACGGCCGGGTCCTTCGCGAGCGCGAGGATCCTCTCCTCTTCCTCCTCGCTGATCTCAATCTGGGTGTAGTCCTCCTGCATCGGCTCGACGTAATTGGCTTCGATCATGAGGTCGAACCGGATGGACTGGCCGCCCTGGGCGAGGATGATCGGCACCTCCTTGACGACGCCGGTCAGCCTGATCTTCGCGCCCGGGTTGGTCTGCTTCTCCGTCATCGGGCTGACGAGGTCGTTCTTCAGGAAGATGTTGAGGCGTTTCGGCTGCTCCCCACCCTCCAGGTCTTCCGGGCTCTCCTCGAGGACGATCTTCTGCGCGTCCACCAGCGTCTTGTCGAGCAGCCGGAACTTCCCTTTCCGGCCGCAGCCGCATCTGCTCGGCTCTTTGAACTTCTGGTCGAGCTGGAGCACGGGGATGATGTTGCCGCAGCTCGGGCACTCGAACCGCGCGTTCGTCACCTGCGGCCGGACATCGGATTTCTGGCGGACGATGCCCTCGAGCTGGAGGAACTTCTCGAGATGCTTGGCGCGGATGTCGCGGACCATGAACCGCTGCAGTTCAGGAAGCTCTTTGAACCGGATGTAGAACTCGCCTTCGAGCTTGAGGTCGAACCCCTTGAGGCTGAGTTCCGCGGCTTTCACGACCTCGTCGGGCTGCTCGAGGAGCAGGGACGCCAGGTCGGGGTTGAACCGCGCGAGCTTCGGGAAGTCGACGACGAGGAACTGCCGCCCGGTCCGGACGTGCTCCAGCAGTTCGTCGTAGTATTCCTGCTCGAAAAAGTCCTGGAAGCCCTTGATCTGGTCCGCGAGTTCCATCGTGCCACCGTTTGTGGTGCCGCCTTGGAACAGAACCAGAAAATCACCCGATTCATGCAGGGTGATTTTCGTAACGTCCCGGACCGGAGGGAGGTCACGTCCTCCGCAGCGCCACAACCTCGTTAGGGGAGAGTAGTCTGGATTTCTTTAAAAGGAATATGGTGCTGGAACCGGTAGACCCCCATCTTTTCCGGTGGAACTCCGACGGGGGCGGAACGCTTCCGCCGTCTCAGAGGAGAATGAGGGGACGGAACAATCAGTCGTCGTTCAGTGCATCATGATCGGGCGTCATGCGGTAGATGCTTGAGCACTTGTCGGCGATCTCTCTGCAAAGCGTCGCCGCTTCAGGGTAGCTGCCGCCCTCGTAATCCTTCATCACCTTCGCTGCGGCCTCGACGCGATTCATATATGTTTTCACCTGCGGAAGGTCCCCCTCGTTCTCGAACGGGAAGAGCCCGAGCCTCCGTTGCAGGAACAGGAATCCTTCGGCACCCACCAGATTTATAGTCAGCTTCTCTCTAGAAAACTTCGAATTTTGTAGGCCGGTCCAGTATTCAACGACGTTGTCGAGAAATAGCCCCGCTTCACGGGCGGATTCGACGTACAGCGGATCAGGATGGCCTCTGAGCGCCAATGATGCGTTCCCCATCAGGAAAGCGTACTGCGCAAAAATGGCGTCCTCTCGGTCCGCCTCGAGCCCCAAACCCATTCCTCACGTTAAAGTGAGTAAGTATTAATGTTTTTCTTTTTTGAGGCTAGAAGAAGAACGGAAAAGAGGTTCGAGAAAAAAATTCTACATGACCTTCTTGAGCACTTCGATGAGCTTGTCGACGGCCGCGTTGACCTCGGCTTCGCTCTTCGTGCCGGTGCAGACGATCTTGCCGTTGCTGAACAGCAGGAACGTCGCCTTGGCTTCCATGAGCTTGTAGACGAGGCCGGGGAACTGCTCGGGCTCGTACTCCGTATTGTCGAGCTTCATCGCCAGCTTGTTCAGGTTGAGGTCCATGCCGATGCTGCCGGAAGCGACGATGTTCTGCACCGTGATCTTCGGCTTGATCGTGATCTCGACGTTGATCTTCTTGAGCGACTGGATGATCTGTTGGATGGACTCCTCGACCTTGTCGAGCGACTTCGCGCCGGTGCAGACCACCTTGCCCGAGGAGAAGATCAGCGCGCTCGTCTTCGGGTCCTTGATCCTGATGACGAGGCCGGGGAACTGCTCGGGATTGTATTCGGTGTTGGACAGCACGGCCGCCATCTTCTCGAGCGGGATGTCGTGCTCGAGGCTGGTGGAGACGACGATGTTCACGACCCTGATCGATCGCTCGCCAGTCACGCGCTCTTCCTTCGGCTTCTCTTTGGTGCTAGCCATGTGCGAAACCCCCTCGCATGGTCGGAGTCCCGACCCTTTTAAAAGGGAAGGGAACGCTCATTTATAAATGCTTTTATTTACCTTTTCCCTAACCTCGAAGGTCTCTCCGGTTTTTTCCGAACCTCTGTTTCGTCTGGAGACACTAATTTTCACCCATTACGCTCCGTAGGGTCATAATCGGTCATTTCGCAAGGGTTCTGACCCCCCTTCATTTCCGATGGAACTTTTCCTGGCGCCTTCTGACGGAGGACAAAATATTTTTCTATACTGAATATATCTCTGAACTGGCCCCTAGCATCCTCAGGAAAAAAAAACAGAGAAAAAAGGAAGAAGGATCAGGCCCGCGCGAGCAGCCGCACCGGCCGGAACGCAACGGGTTCGGGCACGCCGCCGAGGAAGAGCGTCTCGAACTCCGGTGCGTGGAACGGCAGCGAGCGCGTCACCCAACTGAAGACCTTCTCCGAATAGCAGCGGCCGCAGACCCGCATCGGGCCGCGGCACTTGATGCAATTCTCCTCGCCGTCCCCGAGGACGTCGTCCGTCAGGTCCTCCAGCTGGAGGAGGAGCTCCGGCCGTTCCGGCACCCGCTCCTGCAGCCAGGCGGCCATCTGGCGTCCGAGGCACGCGCCGCAGAGCGGCTGCGTGATGGTCTCTCCGCACGTTTCGCACGCTGGCATGTCGTTCCACCTCGTTGCTGCGCACAACCCCCGTCGAGGCCGTCTTGCAAGAATCAGTGAACCCTGCAATCCGACCCGCGCGGGAGTCTCATGCACGATTCATGGCGCAGAAGCTATCGTGGAGCTTGATCGTCCAGCTATAGCTCGGCCGCGCCATGCCCGCACCCGCGAGCCCGTCGGTATATAAATTTATTGGCAGGAAAAAGGAGGATCGGAAGGGGAGTGACCGTTCAGACGGAGCTCTCCTCGCACAACGACCTTTTTCTTTTTCTGCGTCATCGTCGCGGCGAAATCGTTCTCAGTCGCTCTCCGAGCTCCCGATCCTCAGGTTCTTCGAACCGGAGTCTCAGTCACTCTCGTTCGGTCGCTCGCGCTCCTGACCCACTCGTCTGGCTCGTGGTTCCGGGGTTCCGCCTCTCTGGAGCAACGAGTTCGAGGAACGAGTGCTCCCGCGTTCTGTGGAACGCCAGGGAGCCGGAACCTCCCATCCGGTCCGAGAACACGCCCTGGAGACCGCAGGTCTTCGGGCGCACGAAGTCCCTGAATTCGTTGGGGCGGACGCTCACGATAACGGCCTCGCTGCGCTCACCCATGTTCGCGTCCGTCGATCGTGCCGAGGCGCAAAGGTTCTCGGAACGCGCACGTTCCGGAACCACGGAAACGAACGTTTCCTGTGGATTCGAAGAATCCGTGCGCAGGAACGAGGAGTTATACGAGTCGGTCGAGAACGAAATGAACGAACGTTAGTGACTGCGACGGTGACGCAGTCCCTGCTGCCGTCGACGTCGATGATGCCCTCCTCATCAGTCTTTCGTTCTCTCTTTCGGTAAATCTTTAATATCCCGCTCCGTTCCTCCGTCGCATGGTCACCGTCTTCATCGAGCGCGAGAAACGGACAGTGGAGTGGGAGTTCAGCGGCCGGATCCGCGACCTCCTCGCCGCGCTCCGGGTCAACCCCGAAACGGTCGTCGTCGTGAAGAACGGCGAGGTCGTCTCCGAGGACGAACGCTGCGCGGCGGAGGACGAGCTGAAGCTGCTCAGCGTCATCAGCGGCGGATGAGCGTCCGTCGCGTCGCCTGCCCCGGCATCTTTTCGCGTCAACGAAAAACAGCAATTTATTTAAAGCGCGTTGACGGGGGATGACCCACATCCGCGAGGTGGGTCCATGAATCGCAAGCTCGGCACGACACTTTTAATCTTCTCAGCACTCTTCTTCCTCCTCTCCGTCACGGTCGCGTTCGCCAGCAGCTGCGCCGACGGCTCCCTCATGCGGAACGTCTGCGACGACGGCTACGCCGGCCGCGTGTCGTCGGCGACCGCGGACCTCGCCGCATATTACCCGTCCGTCATCCCCTCCGGCCAGTCGGACGACCGTCGCTACCCGGCGGCGCTCGCCGCGTTCGCCGCGGGCGACGACACCGCCGGCAACCAGTATCTCGCGCAGCAGCTCGGTGCCGGCCAGACGTTAACGGGGAGGGATGCGGTCTACCTCGCGTGGATCAAGTCCGCGTACAGCGACAAGCTCGCCGACGTCTCGGCGGTCGACAGCGCGATTGCGCAGTTCACTCCCTCCTCCTCGGAATCCGACACCTTCCTCCGGCAGGTCGCGACTTACCTGGCGGACGGCGGCGACAGCGGCCCCGTCAGCCAGCTGCTCAGCACGAAGGGCGGCCAGGGCTGGTCCTCGGAAGCGAGCCCCGAAGCGCTCGCCGACGTCGTTGTCGGCCTCTCCGCGCTCCTCGCGCAGGCGAACGACACCCAGGTCCAGACCCTCGCCGAGATGAACCTCGACATCATCTTCGCGCGGTTCGCCGCGCTCGACGCGGGCGGCGCGTTCGGCGGCGTCCGGGTGGGCGACGCGTACGCCTCCCCCTTCCTCAACCCGACCGCCAGCCCGTGGTACGGGTGGAGCGCCCTCCTCTTCGGCACGACGACGGACGGCACCTACGCGATGGAGCCCGGCCTCGTCCTCTCCGGCTACTGCGCGAACGACGCGGTCCGCGCGGTCTATGCCGCGCAGTCGAACGGCGAGCAGGTCAAGGAGATGTTCAACGGCGTCTCCGGCAACGCCTTCGCCTCGATCGATGCCGGCGGCGTCTTCGGCGGCAGCGTCGACCTGACGGCGAACGGCGTCCTCTCCTCTTCCTCCGGCTACGTGACGCGCGCCGGCATCCGGTTCGGCGACGACCCGCTCAGCTACATCCTCCTCAGCACGGCGACGAGCGACGCGTATGACGGCGCCCCGGACAACGGCGACGTGGTCACGGCCGACGGCCTCGCCCTCGGCAAGCTCGGCGGCTCGGCGTGCGACGAGCCCCACGTCGTGATAGGCCGCGGCGTCGCATACAACACGACGGGCAGCGTCACCGTGATGAGCCACGGCAACCAGTACTACGCGTTCCGTTTCCTCGGCAAGCAGTACATCATCCCGCTCCAGGACCGGTACGCGCCGCTCTCCGGCAGCATCCCAGTGCTCGACGCGGACGGAGGGAAAGGATGGGTCATCATCCCCGCGAACCCCACCTACGGCGGCACCTTCGCCCTCGAGCGGATCCCCCAATCATTCGTCGACCAGGTGACTGCCCAAGGCTCCACGGGCGACCTCCTCCTCGATCTCGCGCGCGCAGTCATGGCGAACACGACCTTCACGTTCACCACGAGCGGCAAGCTCAACTACACGACGGACCTCTCAGGGACGCCGATCACGTACCTCTACCAGCCCGGCCAGACGCTCCTCAAGGACAACAACCCGGTCATGTTCAGCGGCTTCTCGCCGCGCAACGTCCTCGGCAGCGCGGGCGCGCTCATCTCCGGGTCGAACTCCGTCTGGACGGTGACCGGCCAGCTCCCCGCGGACGGTGGTCTCGCTTCCGACGAGAAGCTCGTCCTCAACTTCGCCTCAGGCACGAAGAGCGCGAGCAACGTCAGCTACGCGTGCGCCGGGAACACGACGGCGAACGGCACCGCGTTCACCATCCCCGACGGCTCGCGCCTCGCCTTCCTCGCCGCCTCGCTGACGCAAGGCCAGGACGGCTACTCGCTCGACTGCGGCGCCGCGGCCGACATCCTGCCGAACAGCGCACCCCTCAATGACATCGCCAACGGCACCGAGATCGACGGCTGCGTCATGGAGAAGGGTTCGGCCCGGACGGTCGGGCTCCTCTATGATGACACGGGTTCGGGCGCCCCAATCCAGTCCCTCATCGCCTCGGTGAAGAGCTACTACCCCTTCATCGCGCAGGGCTCCCCGCTCTCCGCCAAAGAGACGATGTGCGACGAAACGCTCAACAACAACCCGTCGTCGCTCACCTTCCTCCCTTGCGGCACAATCAACGCCGGCGCTGCAGGGAAGCTCTCAGTATATGCCAACCCGTCGGCGCGCATCGTCGTCTTCAGCCAGGACAACCCCTTCGCCACGAGCGCGCTCGACGGCCTCTGGGACTGGTTCCTCGGTCTCTTCGGCGTCACGCCGCAGAACGGCGCCGACCCGTCGACGCTCGTCGCCTTCACGCAGGGATACTTCTACAGGAACGGCTCCGCCTCGGTGGACGGCCGCATCGACGCCGACGGCGCGATGACAATCCGCTACGCCAACCTGAGCGAGAGCGTCGAGCCCCTCGTCGGTTTCTTCGGCGGCGGCGCGACGTACGCGGCGGGCGGCACGCTCCAGATCATCTCGAGCGACGCCAGCCAGACGAGTGCGTGGCGCGCAGCCACGGCCGCGCTCAGGATCACGTCCGGCACGCCGCTCACCTTCCCTGCCGAGTGTGGCAACGGGATCAAGGAGACTGGCGAGCAGTGCGACGGCGCGGATTTCGGCAACCAGACCTGCCTCGACTTCGGCGGCAACAAGGGTACGCCCGCCTGCAACAGCGACTGCACGGTCAACGCCTCCAGCTGCACGCTGAACTGCACCGACGCGGACCATGACGGGTACAACGCGAGCGCGCCGGGCTGCGGCCCCGCGGACTGCAACGACAACGACGCCTCGGTCACGACGGACTGCACCGTCACGAACGGCACCACCCCGACGCCTCCGCAGTGCGCTCAATCGCTTCCCGGCTGCTCGGCCGTGTGCAACATCACGATGCCGCCCCTCTCGCCGCCCCTCGGCCCGTGCCCGACGAACTGGGCCTTCGCGCAGCAGATCGGCGACTACGCGTTCTACACGCGGATCAACAACCAAGGACTGCCAGAGACCATGATCAACGCATCCGGCCGGGTGGTCAACAGCGCCGCAGGTCATTTCTGTAACTGGGGTGGCACGAATCCACACCCTGTGCAGAAGATCGTGACGTGGAGCGGCGGCAAGAAGCCGAAGAAGTTTATTTTCAGGTACGAAGTTTACGACTCGAACCACGCTCTGATCAACTATGCATATGTCAGGCTAATCGAGAACGGCACGGGCTGGGACGTCCGATTCGCGGATGGTGGTGTGAAATATGCGCGCGAGTGCTGGGGAGTCACGACGCAAGAGACGGGAGGTTTCGGCGGCAAGGCAATCATCGGCATGATCAGGCCTGAGGACCAGGGCACGTGCACCGGCTATCTCTGCCTCGGCACGAGTCCTCCTGCAGCGTGTTCCCAGCCGGACCAGAGTGGCAGCGGTGCAGGCAACACCACTGTCAACGATCCAAACTCATCCTGCCTCACGACCCCGCAGACGTGTAATGGGGTGTGCGTCGACGGCCAATGCGAGCCGCCCCAGCCGTGCTCGAGCGACAGCGACTGCACGTTCGGCACCTGCGTTAGCGGCTTCTGCCAGTCAGGGACTCCGCCGCCCACGAGCGGCGCCTGCACCGGCGACGCCCAGTGCACGCCGCCGCAGACGTGCAACGTGACGAGCGGCCAGTGCGAGACGCCCGGCGGCGGAGGCGGTGGCGTCTCCTGCCAGCAGGCCAGCGACTGCGCCTCAGGCGAGACGTGCTCGAATGGCCAGTGCGTCCCCGCGCCGAGCGGCGCCTGCACCGGCGACGCCCAGTGCACGCCGCCGCAGACGTGCAACGTGACGAGCGGCCAGTGCGAGACGCCGACTCAGTCCAACCCCAACGCACGGCTCGAGGACGCGACGTGTCCGAGTCAGTGCACCGCCGGCCAGCAGCAATGCTCTGGTCCGTCAACCTACCAGGTGTGCGGCGACTACAACGGGGATGGCTGTACGGAATGGGGTGCGAGCGTGAGCTGCGGCACGGGCTTCTGCTCCGGCGCTGGCGTCTGCTCGCCCGCGAGCCAGGGCTGCACCGACTCCGACTACGGCGTCTCTGACTATGTCAAAGGCACGGTCACCGGGTCGGGCTATTCGTACACGGACACGTGCGTCGACAACTCCACACTCAAGGAGTATTTCTGCACCGTCAACTCGAAGCCGAGCGGCATGTACGGCGAGACGTACGGGTCATTGACGACGAGCTGCGGCGGCTTCAAGTGCGTGGACGGCGCGTGCTACGACCCGAGCTACGGCTATGTGGACGTCACGTCGACGCCTTTCGCCGAGGTCTTCCTCTACCGTCCCGGTGCGACCGAGCAGCAGATCGAGATGGGCTACCGCGGCTTCTCCCCGCAGTCCGACATCCGGATGCCCGCGGGCACGTACAACATCATCTTCCAGAACAGGGGTGGCTACGCGAACGCCACCGTGACCGGCGTCGTTGTGACGGGCGGCAATTCTACCGTGGTGCCGCCGGTGACGCTGCAGAAGGTCTGCTTCGACACCGAGTATCCTGGCGAGGGCGGCGGCTACAGCGTCACCGTACCGGGCGTGGTGACGGCGAACGGCCAGTCCCATCCCGACTCGTGCTCGGGGAACGTGCTGACCGACTACTACTGCGAAGGCCCGACCCCGACGCAGGTGATGATCACGTGCGGCGGCCCGGACGAGCTCGTGTATCCGGATTGCTACAACGGCGCGTGCGCGAACCTCTCCATGCTGACCGCGACCCTCATGGTCAATTCGACCCCCTCCGGCGCGCAGGTCTTCACGGACAAGCTCAATTACAAGGGCACTACGCCGCTCACGGTGAAGATCGCGCCGGGCGGGACGTATGCGTACCTTGTGACGGTCGTCAAGAGCGGCTACCAGAACTACACGAAGAGCGTGACGGTACCCTCCGCTGGCGACGTCGGGACGATCGACGCGACGCTCGTGCCTCTCGGTTCCTCGTAGGCGGCCAAACCTTTTTCTAACCCTTCTTCTTCCCTTCCTCTCATGGCTTCCTGCTCGTTTGGCCGTTGCCGTTCGGCGTCCGTCTGGTCCTCCCCTTTGCTCTGCAAGGAGCACTTCCTCGTCGCGTTCGAAGAGAAAGTCGCGGCGACGATCACGGAGTTCACGCTCCTCAAGAGGAACGACAAAGTCGCGGTGGCGTGCAGCGGCGGCAAGGACTCGACCGCGCTCCTCTTCCTCCTGCACAAGCTCGGCTACGACGTCACCGCGCTCGCCGTCGACGAAGGCATCGCGGGCTATCGTGACCGGACCTTGCGCGACCTGAAGAAATTCTGTTCCGCCAATAAGATCCCTCTGAAAACAGTCTCGTTCAAAACAGGGTTCGGCTCGACGCTCGACCACATCTTATCGACGAAGGATGTGCTGCCGTGCAGCGTCTGCGGCACGTTCAGGCGCACGCTGCTCCAGCAGCACGCGAAAGGGTTCGACGTGATCGCCACCGGCCACAACGCGGACGACGAGGCGCAGGCGGTCCTGATGAATCTTGCGCGCGCCAACCTCGACCTGTTCCCGCGCGGCGGCCCGGTGACGAGGAGCGACGCCTCCGGCTTCGTGCGACGGGTGAAGCCGCTCTACTTCTGCACCGAGAAGGAGTGCCTGACGTACGCGCTCCTCCGGGGGCTGGCGACGGAGTGGAACGAGTGTCCGTATGCCGGCCGCGCGTACCGGAACGACGCCCGGGAAGCGTTGAACGCGTATGAGCAAGCGCATCCGGGCGCGAAGGTCCGTGTGCTCCGCCACTACTTGATGGTTCGCGGTCCGGCAGCTCGGTCGCGCGCGGTCTCTTGCGTGCGGTGCGGCGAGCCCTCCGCGCGTGGGTTGTGCAAGGCGTGCCGTCTCGTCGAGGCCGTACTGTAGGTTCCTTCTTCTCGCCCTTTTCTTCTTTCTCATCGCGAAAAAATAATATTTCACTATAGAAAATAAATAAAAAATGCACTAAAAATAACCATATAGATAATAATTAAGGTTTATAT
>JACWAN010000020.1 GCA_014874255.1 Candidatus Woesearchaeota archaeon | reverse complement strand
GTGCAGCGACTTCCCGAGCGATTGCCGAGCAGCCGGCGACACCGCCGGAGGCGAATTCGCCTAAGAGCCGACGGCGGATTAGGGGAGACGTTCTTCGGCGAGAACGAAGCGTCCGGACCCAACGGCTGCGATGAAAAAGAGTCGAACAGCACCCCCTTGGCGGTTCTGCGATCTTCACAACCATCGGACTGGACTCGGAGAAGAAGCGATTCCGGAAGAGGAGACCGCCGGGGTGCGACAGGAGACTTTCATCGCAGCCGGACCCAACGAAACCTTTATATAATCAGTTCCTCGGGCCTGAGACGGGGGAGGAGAGAAGAGGTGAGAGCCTTCTGGGCCTCCTTGACAGCATCGCAGTGGAAAGAAGGTGGTGAGCATGGATAAATCTCAAGCGTTCGTTCTGTGGTTCGACCAGATCGGTATCGAGGACGTCGGCCTCGTCGGCGGCAAGAACGCCTCGCTCGGTGAGATGTACCGGCTGCTCACACCGCGCGGCGTCAGGATCCCGAACGGGTTCGCCATCACCGCGCACGCCTACCACTATCTCCTCGAGAAGAACGGCGCGAAAGAGAAGATTCGCGACATCCTCAAGGACCTCAACACCGCGGACATGGCCAACCTCTCGGAGCGCGGCCACAAGGTCCGCCAGCTGGTCCGCTCCTTGGAGTTCCCGCCTGAATTGAAGGCGGCGATCCTCGAGGGCTACCGGAACATGGGCATCCAGTACGGCGAGAATCCTGATGTGGCGGTCCGTTCGTCCGCGACGGCGGAAGACCTCCCAGACGCGAGCTTCGCCGGTCAGCAGGAGACGTACCTCAACATCCACGGGAACGAGCCGCTCATCGAAGCCTGCAAGAAGTGCTTCGCCTCACTCTTCACGAACAGGGCGATCAGCTACCGCCAGGACAAGGGATTCGACCATTTCTCCATCGGGCTGTCAATCGGCGTCCAGAAGATGGTCCGCTCGGACCTCGCGTGCAGCGGCGTCATGTTCTCCATCGACACTGAGTCGGGCTTCGAGAACGCAGTCTTCATCACCGCTGCCTGGGGCCTCGGCGAGAACGTCGTGCAGGGCGCGGTGAATCCTGACGAGTATTATGTCTTCAAGCCGACACTCAACCAGGGCTTTCGCCCCGTCATTTCCAAGGAGGTCGGCAGCAAGGAGATGCGAATGATCTACGACGAGCACGGGAACAAGGCGACGAAGAACGTCCCCGTGCCTCCTGAAGAGCAGAAGAAATTCTGTCTCAGCGACGACGAGACGTTGGCGCTGGCGCGGTGGGCGTGCATCATCGAGGGCCACTACTCACAGAAAGCGGGGCACTTCAAGCCGATGGACATGGAGTGGGCGAAGGACGGCAGGTCGAACGAATTATATATCGTCCAGGCGCGGCCGGAGACGGTGCATTCACAGCGCAAGAAGAACGTCTACCAGACCTATCACCTGAAAGCCGCGGAGCGGAAGGTGCTGATCACGGGCCACAGCGTCGGGAAGAAGATCGGCGTCGGCCAGGCGAACATCGTCAAGAGCGTCAAGGAGATCGGCAAGTTCCAGAGCGGCCACGTCCTCATCACCGAGATGACCGACCCGGACTGGGAGCCAATCATGAAGAAAGCGGCAGCGATCGTGACGAACTCGGGAGGCAGGACGTGCCACGCCGCCATCATCAGCCGCGAGCTCGGCATCCCGTGCGTCGTCGGCACGGAGAACGCGACCGAAGCCCTCCGAGAGGGTCAGGACATCACCGTGGACTGCAGCGAAGGCGACGAGGGCTTCGTCTACGAGGGCAGGCTGCCGTTCGAGGTCGAGGAGACCAACCTCGACACCATACCTGAGACGAAGACGAAGGTGATGATGATTGTCGGCACGCCGGAGCAGGCGTTCGAATTCAGCCGCATCCCGAACCAGGGCGTCGGGCTGGCGCGGATGGAGTTCGTCATCAACAGCTACATCCGGATCCACCCGCTCGCGTTGATCGACTACCCGAACGTCGAGCCCGAGGTGAAGCAGAAGATCGACGACCTCACGTTCGGCTACGCGGACAAGAAGGAGTACTTCATCGACCGGCTGGCACACGGCATCGCCAGGATTACGGCGGCGTTCTACCCGAAGCCCGTCATCGTGCGGATGTCCGACTTCAAGACGAACGAGTACGCCAACCTCATCGGCGGCACGAAGTACGAGCCCGTCGAGGACAACCCGATGATTGGCTGGAGGGGCGCGTCCCGGTACTACGACCCGAAGTACGAGCGCGGCTTCGCCCTCGAATGCGCCGCCATGAAACGGGTGCGCGAGCAGTACGGCCTGACGAACCTGATCATCATGATCCCGTTCTGCCGCACCGTCGAGGAAGGCCAGAAGGTCGTGGCGACGATGGCGAAGTACGGGCTGCGTCAGGGCGAGAACGGCCTCAAGGTGTACGTGATGTGCGAGATCCCCTCGAATGTCATCCTCGCGGACGAGTTCCTCAACGTCTTCGACGGCTTCAGCATCGGGAGCAATGACCTGACGCAGCTGACGCTCGGGCTCGACCGGGACGCAGGGATACTGGCGCACATCGGGAACGAGCGGAACGACGCGGTGAAGAAGCTGATCGCGCAGGTAATCGAGGTCGCCAACCGCAGGGGCAAGTACATCGGCATCTGCGGCCAAGGACCTAGCGACTTCCCAGACTTCGCGCAGTTCCTCGTCGAGCGCTCCATCCACTCGATCGCGCTCAACCCGGACACAGTCATCGCGACCACGCTGAAGATTGCGGAGAAGGAACGGCAGCTCGGACGGTAAACGGTTTTTTCCCCTTACCTTCAGTTCGTTTTCTTGTTTTTCTCCGACGACGGCTTCCGGAATATTTATAAGAGACTATCTATGGGAACCATCTTCATGGCGCGGGCCGTGACGAAAGAGACGCAGACACTCCGGCTGGAAGTGGAGAAGCTCTCGCAGAAAGAGATGAAGGAGCTCCTCGTCCTGACGATGTACAAGCTCGCGGTCACGCGGAGCCAGCTTGACGCGGTCACCGACGTCCTCGTGAAGAAAAGACTGACGACGCGCGCCGACCTCTGGAAGCAGACGGACGAGCACTTCTCCGACACCGGATTCTAGGACTTTTCCACAGCACCGTTCCAGTGGTGCGCCGCCTTGGCACGATTTCCCGGCGCGAACATGGCGCCGCAGCGCCATAATCGTGAGCGCCGGACGATTATCTCGGACCGGAGGGAGGTTCCGGCTCTGTAGCGGCGGAACCCAGGAACGAAGTGACTGAGACTCTGCTTCCGCAGAAGCAGAGGATCAGGAGCTCGGAGAGCGACCGAGAACAAAACCCCCGCGGCGCACCAAAATGTCGTCGGCTGCGCATGAGCGCAGGCCTTCTTCCGCGGAGCGGAAGCTCCGAGCGCCAGAGGCGAGAGGATGTTTTCGCCAGCCTTTTCCAAAAAGGCTGAGGGGGACGAGATTCGGTCACTTCGTTCCCGACCCACTCGTGTAACTCGTGGTTCGAACTCGCGTCGAGAAGTATCGTCGTTACGCCTGCGAACAAGAGCGAGCAGCCCTCTTTTCGCCAGCCTTTTCCAAAAAGGCTGAGGGGGACGAGATTCGAACTCGCGTAGGCACTAAGCCACCAGCTCCTGAAGCTGGCCCGGTTGACCGCTGCGGCACCCCCTCGGTGCGTCTGACGAGAACAGGAAACCCTTTTTAAAAGTTTAGGAGACAATCCTGAACGCGGAAAGGTCGCTGGGCTGCTCTTGCCGCACCTCGATGTCACGTATCTCGCCCGGTCCGTCGCGCAGCCCTTCGATAAAAACGGCCAGGTCGGTCGCCTGCGCGATAATCTCGACGGTGCAGTCCGGCAGGTTCTTCACGGTCCCGAGGACAAAGAGCCGTTCCGCGAGCCGCTTGACGTAGTAGCGGAACCCGACGCCCTGCACGCTCCCGGAGATGATGATGCGACGGCACTCCATGAGGGAAGAAGAAGCTTCCGGACATATAACTGTTTCGAGGAGAAAACATTTTAAATCCGTGCAACCGCGTCGGGTCCGTGAGAATCGCGCCGCAGCCAGACATCGCCGACAAACTCTACGTGATGCTCGACGAGAAGGAGCCGTGGGGCGACCTTCCAGTCTTTGTTCCTCCCAGCGGTCGGATGTTCCGCGAGTGGCGCGGCAACGAAGCGGAGCGCGTCGCGTGCACGCCTGAGCAGGCAACTGCGACGCTCGAACTTATCAGCAGATACGGCCACAAGGCCAGCATCGTCTCAGAGCTTCCGGAGAAGTACCAGACGGCATTCCTCCTCAAGGGCATCGAACTCAAGAAGCGGATGGAAGAGTTCCACGATGCGTGGAAATATCTCTGCGGACCAGCATCATAATCCGCAGCCGGCTCACCTCTTCAGCGGCGCCCTGATTGCGGCGACGAACGTCCTCGTGGATAAAAAGAACCGGTTCGTGCGGCATCCCTAGCGAGAGAAACGTTGGAGCGCAACGTGGTACTGGATGAGATAATCCTTGAACTCTTCGTGCACATCCTGCGGTTGCACGTCCCATCGTTCCCAGAACGACTCAATCGATTGGATGAGGAGAGGGTCTACCACTTTACGCCCGTCTGAAGAGGTCACTCCGAAAATCTGACATGGTTTCCCCGTCTTCGCGAGGGACTCCAGAAGCGCTTCTGCTCTCCAAGGGGCAGTACCGCTATGACCGTCGCTCATGAAGAACTCCGGGGCGGCAGTCTCATCTTCAGGGAAGAACTGAGAGATTCTGCCCTCAAGAAGGATGTAGCGGTACTTCTGACCCGGTTCCGACCGGGACGAAGCGTACTTCGGGCACGATTCTGTTTCCACTATCGAGGAGAACGTCTTTCCGTTTAAGAATCTATTTCTTCAGCTGCGTCCGGATGGCCGCGACGAACTTGTCGTCGTCGTTCTCCTTGACGCACGCGCCGCACGCGTAGGTGTGGCCGCCGCCGTACCCCTCGACGCCGTGGAGGGCGCGGTCGAGCATGGGCGGAATCTCGTACTTGCCCGCGCTGCGGAGGCTGTACTTGTACTCGCCGCCGTGCTTCCGCGCGATCATGATGAGCTTCTCCGGGAAGAGGTAGAGGAGCTCGTTGGAGAGGTCGCTCGTCAGGCTCATCGAGTCGTCAGAATACGTGAAGAGGAGCACGGGATCGTCCTTCTTCGCGGCGGCCTTCGCGCGGTGGAGCAACGCTTCGTACTTCGCGGCGAGGTGCGCGTATTTCTTGTAGAGATACTTGCCCCTCGGCGTCGTCTGGTTGAGGATCTCGTACGGCGTCTCGATGCGCGTCAAGACCAGGACGGACTTCATCGTCTCCTGGACCGTCCCTTTCAGGTTGAAGCTGATGATGCGCGCCAGGCGGCCGACCTTGCTCTCCTCGTGGAACAACAAGTCTTCCGCCCGGTCGCGCTTCGGCGGCAATAAATCAGGGTATTTCTCGGCGAACGCGTCCAGATAGTCGGGCACGTGCCAATCCGCGACCGCGCCGACCGTCGCGACCCAGAGGGGGCCGCCCGCCACCTTGTTCGCCCAGTACGTCGTCGGCCGGTTGTCCTTGTCGTCGTGGATGCGCGGGTTGAAGTACCGGACGTTCTTCCACTTGGAGACGTCCTGCGGCTTGTGGTGGTCGATCCAGATGATCGGCGTCTTGACCGCGTCGAAGAACGCCTCGTCCACCATCGGCTTGTCCAGGACGAAGATGAGGTCCGGCTGGTATTCTTCGACCTTGCGCGCGTACTTCTTGTCGAGGACGGGCGACGCCTTGACCGGGACGCCCTTCCCCTCCTTCTTGTACCGGTAGAGCTGGACGAAGCTCGTCGTGCCGTCGCAGTCGTCGTCGAAGAAGAGGAGCGGTCGTGCAGACTGGTCCAGGGCCGCGCGGATGACGGCTATCTCGTCGTCGGTGATCGCCATAATAAAAAAAACACCTCTGACCAGCGGGAACCACGACCTGTTTAAAACGCTTTTTCTTCGTGAGACTTAACGGGCTCTTAGGCAAATGGAGTCGTCATCGGCCAAAGGGTGAGGCAAGCGAGGAAGGGGGGCGGAGCGCGACGTGGGGGGATGGTTCCGAGGCTCCGAGGAACCTGGGAATGGAGTGACCATGCCCCTTACGGGGAGGAGCGCTTTCGAGAGGAGAAGCGATTGCCGAGCAGCCG
>JACWAN010000019.1 GCA_014874255.1 Candidatus Woesearchaeota archaeon | reverse complement strand
GCTGCTCGACTTTTTCATCGCAGCCGGTGGTCGCGGAAGGGAAAAAAAGAATGGAAAGGGAAAGAAAAGAGGACTAATTATTTTCTATATAGTAATTTCTTAATAATCTTTTATTTTCAATTCGCATTTTATTTTGTTCTCGTTTCTACGTTGTTTTTGTTTTTATTTTATTCCTACATTATTTTTATTTTGTTTTTGTTTTTATTTCGTTTTTATTCTGCTTTTATCTTTAGTTAGTTCTAGAATTCACGACGACGAGGATTCACTCGTCGGCGACCGAAACCGACTTGAGGATGACGTCGCGGCCGGCGACGATACGCGGGAACGACTGACCGCATTTCGGGCAATGGTAGACGGTGAAGTCATGCCCCTTCTCCGTCACGACGGGCCGGCCGAAAAAACCGCAGGGGCACTGCACCGTCCCGGGAACGGTGACGAGATCGATCCTCCACCCGGTGAACTTCAGCGCTTCGGCGAGTTCCGCGGCGGGGATGGGCGCGAGCTCGCCGACCTCGACGACGATGTGCTCGACCGTGCCGTGGCGCGTCGCCTGGCTGACGATGTCGTTGACGTAGACCTGCTCATGCATCGTGGCACCTGCGGCAGTGGATAAGGAGCCGCCGTCCCGGAAGTCCCGAGGGCTCAGACGGCGGTCCTCTCTGCGGCCTTCTCGACGACCTTCTCCGCCTTCTCTGCCATCACCGTCTCCTTCGCGAGGGCGCGCTTGGCGAAGAAGACCCTGACCGAGCTGAAGATGATCGTGAAGACGATGACGGAGTACGTGATGTCGGATATCTGGACGGCGTACGGCACGTTGGTGAGGATCGCGACCTGCGCGATAGCAGCAGCGGCCAGTCCACGGGCGAACATGGAGGAGATCAGCTGCCGCTCCGCCGGGGTGTAGCTCTTCGTCACGACGTACGAGGCATTGCGCGAGACCGTCAGCACGACCGCGATGATGCCGCCGATGACGAGCGTCCTCCAGTCGGAGAGCGAGAGGATGATTCCGATGTAGACGAAGAAGAACGTCTTGAGGAGGAAGGAGATCTGCGCGTAGAAGAACTCCTCCTCTTTCGACGTGGCGGCGATGCCCTCGACGAGCTCGACGGTGCGCTTGTTGCCGCGATGCATCGCGAGGTGGACGAGCGCGGTCAGCTCGCGCGAGTTCTTCAGCATGAGGCCGAAGAAGAGCGTCGCGATCGCGCCGTTCCCCCCGAGGAACTGCGTCGCGACGTAGACGAGGATGAGGAACGCGACCGTCACCATGTAGGACTTGTGCTCCTTGAAGACGTTGGCGACGAGGAATATCCAGAGCGCGCCGGCGAGGATGCCGACGGCCGCAGCGACGGCGAAGAGGACGACGATGTTGCTGATCACCTGCTGCGCGTCGAAGGCGCGGAGCCGGATCACCTCCATCGTGGTGAGGGCGAAGACGATGCAGAGCACGTCGGTGAACGCGGACTCGAGCGCCAGCGCAGAGTAGGTCTTGCCCTTGAGGCTGAGCTGCTTGATGACGGGGATGACGAACGCCGAGGAGACGCCGCCGAGGATGAAGCCGAGCAGGAGCGAGGTGAAGATGTCGTACCGGAACGCGAAGAGGATGCCGGTGATGAGCGCGGCGGAGATGGCGAAGTTGTAAATGGTAATCCATACGCCGGAGCCGAGGCCGCGCGCGAACGACGCGAGGTCCATGTTGAACGCGCCCTCGTAGACGAGGAAGAGGAGCGTGAACGTCGTGAACGCGGGCGCGAGGCCAGCGACGTCGGACGGGCTGACGAGCTTGAACCCGTACGGGCCGATCGCGAAGCCGAGGAGGATGAGGAACAGCACGTCCGGGACGCTGAGCTTCTTGAAGAGGAACTCGGCGAAGAACCCGAAGAAGATGACAAGGCTGATCCCGAGCAGGACGAGCGTCGCCGTATCCATGAAAAGGAGGCCGCCCGCGAGGTATAAAAAGCTTTGCCCGTGAGAAACAAGAAGGAACGAGCGCCCTCACCGTCGCCTTGGCACAAGACCCTGGCGCGAACACGGGTGAGCGTAGCGAGGCCGTTATCGTGAGCGCCCGGCGATTGTCTCGGACCGGAGGGAGAATGGTGAGGCCGCGACGGTGACGGGAAGATGCCCGTCGTCCGGAACCAATTTAAATGAGGCTGGCGTCCCGAGGATCGTGCTCATAAGGTGAATGCTCATGCTCGTCGGGATCGTCGGAAAACCTAGTTGCGGCAAGTCGACCTTCTTCAAGGCGGCCACGCTGGCGGAGGTGGACATCGCGAACTACCCGTTCACCACGATCAAGCCGAACCACGCCGTCGGGTTCGTCCGCGTCCGGGATCCGGCGCGAGACTTCGGCAAGGCCTCCAACCCGCGCGTCGGGTTCGTGCTGGGCGAGTGGCGGTTCGTCGCCGTCGACCTGATAGATGTCGCCGGTCTCGTCCCGGGCGCGCACGAAGGCAAGGGCCTCGGGAAGGAGTTCCTCAACGACCTGAACCAGGCCGATTGCCTGATCCACGTCGTCGACGTCTCGGGCAGCGGGAACGAGAAGGGCGAGCCCGTCGATGCCGGAAGCTACGACCCGCTCAACGACGTGAAATTCCTCGAGGAAGAGCTTGATTATTGGTACCTGGACATCATGAAGAAGGGCTGGGAGCGGTTCGTCCGGCAGGCGCAGCAGGAGAAACGGCCGATGGCGCAGGCGCTCGAGCGGCAGATGTCCGGCCTGCGCGTCACGGAAGAGCTGGCGAAGCAGGCGATGAGGGAACTGTCGCTGGACCCGGAGCAGCCGGCGTCGTGGCCGGAAGAGAAGCTGCTCGCGCTGGCGAGCCTCCTCCGGAAGCAATCCAAGCCGATGATGATCGCCGCCAATAAGGCGGACGTGGCCGGGGCGTGGGAGAACTACGAGCGATTGAAGAAAGGGTTCCCTGACTATCACGTCGTGCCGTGCAGCGCAGAACTGGAACTCGCGCTGAAAGAGGCAGGGAAGCACGGCGTCGTCGACTACATCCCCGGCGAGAAGGGATTCGCGATCAAGGACGAAGCCGGGCTGAACGACCGCCAGAAGCAAGGGCTCGGATTCATCAGGCAGTTCATGGACAGCCACGGCAGCACAGGCGTGCAGGAAGTGCTGAACCACGCCGTCTTCCAGCTGCTGCGGTACAAGCCGATCTTCCCCGGCGGCGTCACGAAGCTCGAAGACAGCCACGGCAACGTCATCCCGGACTGCTTCCTCATGCCGCCGGACGCGACCGCGCTCGACTTCGCGTACAAGCTCCACACGGATTTCGGCAAGAACTTCGTCAAGGCGATCAACGTCAAGTCGCGGCTGCCCATCGGCAAGGACCACGTCCTCGCTGCCGGAGACATCGTCGAAATCATGGCGAGCAAGTGAAGCGCCGCCTTGGAGCAAAACCAGATTTTTGCCTGATTCATGCAAGACAAAAATCGCGAGGTGCTGCGAGGGACGGTTACGAGCCCGCGAGTAACCTCGGAGCGCAAGAGCGCGACGATCAGCAATAAATCTCCGCGGCGCGAAAGAGGAAAAAGAACATGAGACTCATCCTCGTCCGGCACGGCCAGACCGTCGGCAACGCCGAAGGCATCAACCAGGGTTGGATACCGGGAGAACTGAACGAGCGCGGGAAGAAGCAAGCGGAACTGCTCGCAAAACGGCTCGCGAAGGAGAGGATCGACATCATCTACGCGAGCGACCTCAACAGGGTGCAGGAGACGCTCGCCCCGCTCAAGAGACTGCGACCGGAGATTAAGGTCGTCACGACTCCTGCCTTGAGGGAGGAGAATCTCGGCATCTTCGAGGGGACACATCACGGGAGCGTCCAGGCTGCGCGGGAGAAGGCCGAGTCGGAAGGAAAGACGTTTGTGATAGAGGGTGGGGAGATGCGTGAAGGACTCTACAAGCGCGTCGCGGCCTTCATCGAAGAAGTCATCGCGAAGCATCGGATTGGGGAGACTGTCTGCCTCTACACGCACGGCGGCGCAGGCACTCAGATAACAAAGCATCTCATCAGGTTCTCGGACGAGGAGTTCCGGAATTACCATCCCGACAATGCGTGCTTCCACATCCTCGAGAAGGAACGCGAGTGGAAACTGGTGCAGAAGAACGTCCACGACCACCTCGATGACTTGGAACCCGGCAAAAAATGGGACGAGTGATTCTCACTTCTTCTTCAGCGTGCGGAGGTCCGGGAAGTCAGGGTCGTCCTTGTAGACCGGCCCTTTTCCGGCCATGGCGGCGAAGTGCTGCATCGCCGCGCCGGCCGCGGGGTGCGTGGAAGAGGACGTCGACGAGACTGCAGGTTTCGACGGGACGGACTGTTTCGCGGGCGCTGACGGTTGCAGCGCGGGCTGCTGCGCCGCCGGCTGCGCCTTCTTCGCGACGCCATACTTCTCGAGGAGCGTCTTGTACTCCTGGAAGTCGGGGGAGCGGCGGAACGCCTGCTTCTCCTCCATCGGCAGCCGCTCCAACCATTTGTGGATTGTCTTGAGGGTCTTCCTGACTTCCTCCTCGTCGTGAAGGACGTCGCGCTCGTACGTCTCGAGGTCCAACGCCTTCTCCTCGAGCCGGTGCCTGCGCTCGTACGAGCGGAACATGCCGGTGAACCGCTCCCAGAGGGATGCGCGGACCTCTTCCAGCTCTGGCGCCGCTTCGGGATGCTGGGCCTCGGCCTGGGCGACCATCGCCATCTCCTCCTGCATGGCGCGCAACCGCGCCTTCTCCTCGGGCGTCAGGTCCTCGGAAACCAGTTCCGGCTCCTTCTTCCCGAAGAGGCGCTCCCAGAAGCCCGGGCCTTCCTGTACCTCGACCTGCTCCGCCTTCGGCTTCTGTTTGGGCTTCGCGCTGAGGAAGCCGAAGAGCCCTTCCGGCTCGCGGCGCGATGAGATGTACTTGTCGAGTTCCCTGTTGAGGCCCGGATCCGCGATGATGACCACCCTTTGCTATCGCTCCGACAGTGACGGGCATATTTAAAGTTTGCCCCCTGCCGAGAGAGGCCGAGAAGGGGACGAGAGAGAAGAAGGAAAGGAGAGAGAAAGGAAAGGATTGAGAAAGAAAGAAGGGGTTTCAGCTCGCAGAAGTGGAGCTGCTCACGGTCGCCATCGTACAGCCGCCGCTCGTCGCGGTGTAGCCGGAGGCGCACTTCCAGAGGCACGGCGTCGTGGTGGTGGCCCACATGCTGTACGTCCACGCGGTCGTCGCGTAGCCCGCGGAGTACGTCGCGGGGCCGCGGATCACGCCGAGCGCGGCCGCCAAGGGCGCGTAACCGGTGCACGTGCCGCCGGTGGTCGTCGTCGTGACGGGCTGCGTCCCTGTCGGCTGCAGCACCACGTTGAACGAGGCACCCTTGTCCGTCAGATAGAACGACGTCGTGTTGTCGGCGTAGCCGCTCTTCGAGACGGTCATCGTGTAGGTGTACCCTGGCGAGAGCAGATAGCCGTCCAGCGGCGTCGTGCCGCGGAGCATGTTGTTGATGATGACGCTCGCGCCGCTCGGCGTCGAGTCCACGTTAACCGGCGTATTCCGTATTGTCAGGTTGGTACAGGTGCCGTCATAGCAGTTGGGATACATATTTCCGCAGGCCATCACTTCGCTCGTGATCGTCGCGCCGGCGCAATAGTACTTCACGGCTGTCGCGTCATTCTTGCAATAGTCGTACTCCGTTGCGCCGCCCAGGTTGTAGGTCTCGCATTTCTGCGTGTAGCAAGGCGACCCGCCAGACGAGATGGTGGTGGTGCCGGCAACTTTCTGGAAACAGGCCTGCTGCAGGGTGACGTCGACCGACGTCGTGGTCCCGTTGACAACCGTCACGCTGATATTCTGGGGAAGATAGCCGCCTGTGCCAGTCATTGTGTTCTCTACCAGTATCTTGTACCTCCCGGCCTGCAGCACGTCATCGACAGGCGCATAGCCGATGAAGGACGGAGTCGAGCCCGAGTAGAGGAGCACGGGAGAATGGTTGGGGGTCGTCGTGACATGGAGCGTGCCATAGCCGCTGACGGTGCCTCCGCCGCTGGTGACGCAACCGCCGCCGATGCCGGGAGTGTCTGTGCAGATCTGGCCGTAGCCGCAACTGAGGGTGCGCCAGCCATAGCCGACACCGGCAGCACCGGGGCTGCCGCCCTCCTGGCCCTGGTTGTTGATACAGTAATATTCGACGACTGATTTGTTGTCATTGCAGTAGTCGGTATGCGTCCCGTCGCTCGCGGCCACGATGCCGGGCTTGAAGATGTTGAATCCGGCATCGGAATCGGTGCAGCCGACGCTCGACGCCGAACCGCACGGGGCACCGGGATTGGAGACGTTGGCGCAGGTGCCGGGAGGAGTGCTTCCGCTGTTCACGGTCACTTCATTTGAAGTGCCGGAACCGGGCGTTCCCGTCATGCCAGAACCACTGCCTGTTCCGCCGAAATCCCCCCCGACAGCGGTGCGCCTCACGCAGGCTCCGTTCGAGCAGACCATACCATATGTATGGCAGTCGATGATGTCATAGCTGGCGTTGCCCGAAGGGTTGCAGAAATACTCGAGCAGCAGATTAGGGTTGCTGCTCGCCGCAAGACACTGATCTGTGTACGAGATGCCGGCGACGGACGTGTTGCCCGCGACGTAGAGATTGCTCCCGCCGTCGGTGTCGACACAGCCGGACACGCTTCTCTGCTTCGAGGGAGAGAGATGCGGGATGCCGCCTCCACCATGGAAACCGAGGTTCTGAAGGAGGGTCGCCGCGCCGGCCTGGTTCGCAGACGAAGGCGGGAGGAAGCTGCCGGAGGCGGTGAGCATGCCGATGATCGCGACGAGCGCGACGACGAGGACGATGACCAAGGGCATATACGACTGCTTCACGCGGACCACCTCCGGATGGGAATGGGCATTCAACGAGGAAGAATGTATATAAAGTTAATCGTGTGGCCGGCTCAGTGGAAACGTTCGCTTCGCTCACTCCGTGCTGCGCCTCGAGACTTCTGGCCGTCGTCCGGAGGGGGCCGGCCGAGTCGAGGGGATTGCGTCTGTTCTCGAAACGGTCTCTTGGAGGCGCAGCCCATCTGCTAATGAGCTTCATGCGACCGGCTGCGTTCAGCTGAAGCCGCTCTGGATGACGTGGACGAGCCACGGCCAGCTGAGCGTGCCGAGGTACGGGCTGACATACTGCAGGAAGTACTTGTACCCGAGCCAGAGCAGGCCGAACTGGAGGAGCCGACCGATTGCGGCGTAGATGAGCAGGCGGAGGAAGCCGTACCGCACCGTGCCGAGGAAGACGGCGAAGAGGTCGACAGGGAAGAACGGGATGATGTTGCCGATGACGACGATGAGGCCGCCGGCCTTCTCGACCTTGCGGTGGAACGAGTCGTATTTCTCCTTGATGAACCACTTGATGACGCGCGGCCCGATGAGCCAGCCGACGACGTAGTTGAAGAGCGCGCCGCTGAGGACGCCGCCGAGCGTGACGAGGACGACGATCATGGGAGGGTAGCTCAGCCCGAGGTAGTAGAGGAAGAACGCCTCGACCGGCAACGCTGAGAGGAACGTGGCGCTCGATGCCGCCGCGTAGTAGAGACCGAGCAAGGAACGGGCAACGATCGCCTCCTCCGCGGACTTGTAGACCGCCCAGACCACGGGGTTGAGCTGGAGGAGCGCGAGAATCCGGGAGACGATCCACTGGAAGGCGAAATAGAGGATGAGGATGGCGAGGATCCACAATCCCCACTTGAGGTATTTCTTCCGCTGCTCCGGCGTCAGTCTCCGTTTCGGTTTCGGAGCCGGCTTCGGGGAGTAAGATAGGTGGGGAGCCTGCGGACGGGAGGGAGGACGAGAACCCGGATAAGGGCCCTGGCGAGAAGGGCCTTGATGGATGACGTATCCCTGCGCCGGCCGCGCCGCCCGTTCACGGAGGTACTGCTCGTACGGCGAGAGCGGACGGGACGGGCCTTGCGTCGGCGACATAGTGACGGATTCGCGGGCGGGTTTAAAAAAATGGCGCTCTTTGCCTTAAGCATCATCGCCGCAGGCTGCTCACGAACTCCTTGCCATAACGCTTTCTCCGTTCCCTCCCTGAAGGGGCCAACCCCCGGACCTCCATCGCTGCTCGATTCTCATCGTTCGCCCTTTGGCCGGCGGCGACGATACAGAAAAGAACACTGCAGAAGAAATAAGAAAAGATGGAAAAAAGTGGGGACGTCGGGATTCGAACCCGAATTTCATGGTCTCTTCATCCCGGAACGGGATAGACCAAGGCTTTCGTCATCGCCTCGCGGCTCGGCGCTCCAGGAGACTGGAGCCATGTGTTCTAGCCAGGTTTATTTGGGAAACGCCATATTATATTCAGATTTATACAAAAGCCGGGACAGGTTTAGAAAGGGCGTTCGGCGACTGGCCTATGCAGGACCATGAAAAACGCCGATAAATACCCGCAAAACGCGCTTCAGAACGCGAAAGACTATATCTCCCACTCAAATATACCCCTGTCGGAGAAAGCCGTCCTGGAGCGTTATTTCAAGTCCCTTCTCGTAGGGGATGGGAGCAAGGTGAGCAGCCACCTGACGATACGGGGGGCCATCTACACCGTCAAGTGCTTCGGGGAGTATATAAAGCGTCCTTTGGAGGGGATTGAGAAGGAGCATATCGTCGACTATCTGGCCTTTTTAAAGGAGCGAGGGCTGCAAGATGTCACGGTCGGATTCTACGCCACCGGGATACGTCGCTTCTATGTCTGGATGGATGGCAAGGACAGCAAGAGGGTGAGCTGGATAAAGAAGGTCTCCACGAAGCGGGATCTCCATGAGGCAGACCTCATCCAGCCTTCGGAGATAAACAAAATTGTGGGGGTCTGCAATAACGCCCGTGACAAGGCCATCATCAGCGGCCTCTACGACAGCGCCTGCCGGATATCAGAATGGCTGGGTGTGAGGATACGCGACCTCATCTTCGACGACTACGGGGCTAAGGTGAAGGTGTCAGGGAAGACCGGAACGCGGACGATACGCCTCATCGACTCCGTGCCCTACCTCGTCGAATGGCTCAACCAGCACCCCTACAAGGGCGACCAGAACGCCTATCTCTGGGTCGGCTTCGCCTCGAACCACTACGGGGAACGGCTCTACGGGGGGTCGGTCCATACCAAGCTTCGCACCTATGCCAAGCGGGCAGGCATCACGAAGAAGATATTCCCCCATCTCCTACGCCATAGCCGACTGACGTGGCTCGCCCAGAAAGAGGGATTCAACGAACGGGACTTGCGCCTCTTCGCCGGATGGTCGGAAATCTCGGAGATGCCCAATACCTACCTCCACTACGGCGAGGAAGAGGTCGACAAGAAGCTCAGACACAGCAAAGGGCTCTCGACGGAAGGTGAGATGGAGCAGGAGACTGCGGAAAGGGAGGCGCTCCAGCCAAAGATATGCGCCAGATGCCATAAGCAGAACCCCGCGACTGCGCTCTACTGCAACTGCGGGATGGCGCTCGACATCAAGACCATTATCGAGGACACCAAGAAACGCGAAGAGGCAGACAGCATGATGAACGATCTTTTCCAAGACGGCGAGTTCAGGAATATCGTCAAGGAGTTCATGCGCAAGAAACAGGAGCCGACAAAGAGAGCCGACCTCATTGGACGAGTAGGGGGTCAAGAGATCCCATTTTGAGAAGCGTACCCATTGGTCGTTTTCAAAGAGGGCACCCTTCCCTTTTTAGCAACGGAGTGGGGGTGTTCAAGAAACTTTGGCGTTATGGATACCCACAACTATGCTGAGAAGAGGAAAAGGCACGACTATGTAAGGAGATATGTCATTAACAGTCATGTTCTCTTCGAGCAATTTCTGTTCACCGTTCATCACTCCGACATATAGCCACGTCCTTTCTGACGATGAATGTTCCACAATCATTATGGCATCGTCTGGGTTGGGGGTTTCCTGCGTGAGGGGAATACCATTAACATAGAGAGGCATGACTAGTCCGCCAGCTCCACGAAAGCTTTTCATGTCTGCCCGATTGATATACTCATATTCTTTCATTTGGTGTTGAGGTGGCTCCACCCAAGTCTCACGATGAAGTTTTTTCATATGGGTTTGGTCAGGATGAACTGTCCACTCATAACTCTCGCCTATCAGCGACACCTTGATGGAGCCGTCTTTCATCTCGATGAGATTACAGTATCTCACAAGACCATCGGTAAACTGCAAAAAGACGGTCTTTTTCAAGGACTTTGACATGACTTAGAGTACTTTTTTCCTATATTTAAAAATAATTAATCAAATGGATAATTCAGGTAAAATGGAGTACCCCAAATGCGCGAAAGAACCCCTTTTATCGTCGAAATATATGTCTGAACCATCCTAGAATCTGATTAATTATGGATGTGTTCTCTTCGACTTGAGTCTTGATGTCATAGCAAATTTCATTTCCGCAGAAGTTGCTTTTACACTCGAAGCTGTTCTGGCAAGTCTGGTTGTTCTCCTTCTGAGAGAACCACGACTGCCGGGTGCAATAGACTGGCTCGCTATCGACAATATCGCGCAGTCCTGCTTGTGAACATGGGCCGTGGAAGTCAATAGGGGTGGCCTTGCAGAGTCCATTCTCGCAGTAATCGCTCTGACATTCGAAGTGCATCTGACAGGGATCAACATTCCCTAACTGAGGAACCCAAAAGATGCCTTTGCAATAGACGGATGTGCCATCGATGGTATCCCTCGCGCCATTTTGATTGCAGCGTGGAGGACAGACACAAACAGGACAACTCCCATTTCCGGCAGGGCGTTCTTCACAACCAGCCATGCAAGCTTCGCAAGCTTGTTGAGGGGGTGGCGCTTCAATGGCTGGAACAGAAGAACCTTCAGTTGCACCAGTCGCGGACACCTCATTGCAGCCCCATTGCCGGCAAGTATATTGTAAATCGCAACGAGCAACTGTCCTTGTGCAATTCATCGCTTCGAGACACGATCCCATAACTTGCCCAGTCTGCACGACTTCCTCGCATTTCACAGTTCTTTGTTCGTTGGCGAGAAGGCAGGATTGGCTGACCTCAGTGACATTCTGGCACACGCTCTCGCCAACCTCTTGGAGACAAACCCGCTCTGATTCCGGACAGGTTGTTTCGGCAAATACCAAAGACGCGAATGTCAGAAGGGCAATTGCAGAAAGAACGACTACCAATAAGGCCGTTTTGACTCCTTTCCCCCTGTCCATGACATTTTTAAGGGCTTTTCGTATATAAATATATTGAAATTTGGTAACTCGTTTGGTAATACTTCGATTTAATTTCGGTATTTAAATGGTAACTGATGACAGAATCGGAGGCCCTGTCGTTCGTCCTCAGAGGCAAGAATCGAGTCAAGATACTCACCGCACTCAAGGAAGGACGTAAGATATCAGCCCAGATAGAGAAGGAGACTGGGATGTACAAGTCCCACGTCAGCAGAGCCTTGAAAGAGCTGCTGGCTAAAGAGATGATCAGATGCGTAAACCCGACAGATAGAAATTTCAAGTTCTACGAGTTGACAAGAGAAGGGAAGCAGAGTCTAGTTGAGGCGAAGAAAATTTTGAAAGACATTACATGACTGTGATATTAGAGCAGTTTACAAGCTTCCTGATGCGCACAACAACACGCCTCGGGTTGTGGGCAACGTCGTGCTCCCAGACACATATTACAATCCAACCCTTACGCTTCAGCGACGCAGATACTTCACGGTCGTGCAGAACGTTTTGCTTCATATTTGATGACCAGTATCTCGTATTGCTCGATGGAGATCTATAACAAAGGGGGCATTTATACCAGAAACACCAGTCTATAAAAATCGCTATTTTCTTACATTTGCTGCCAAAATCAGGTCTGCCTTGAATCTTCAGTTGATAACGCAAAAAAGTCCCCTTAAATGAGCGCGAAGAATTCTCTCAGGTTGCGTTCCAGAACTTTTTATCTTGGACATAATATAACTGCGTTTTTTAGCTGAGACCGTATCCATTGGGCGGCAACCAAACAACAATTGCGAGGTTAAACTTTGATGATATTCACCCGCTTCCTATCTACAAGATGTTTCCATAATATTTCAACGGGAGGAGTATAGGGGGTTCTGATAATATCTTGAAAACTGTCTTCTTTCCTCTCAGATGTTGGTTTTATGGGACCTGAGTAAAGCTTTCCCTCTTCAAGCTGAATAACCCCCTTCAGAGAGTTAGTCTTACCCCCATATGAGAAACTCATTATGTTGACTTCATTAATGTTTTGTGCCAGAAATTTTCTTATGTCAAGAGCGGTCGAATTGGAAATATAATCAATGAGCGTGTCTTGCAGAACCCAAATTGTAGAACCGCCCCAGCGTATTCCAACTTCAGACTTAACAATAAGTTGGCTCGCCATCCTCGCCCACACCTGACGATAATTTATGCCGGGTGCTTGGTGCTCTTTGTTGAGAATCGCGTCTTCAAAAGCATTTGGAATTGTAGTGCGCTTAGTCTTGTTTCCGCCCGAAGTACTAGACGTCATGATCTCTATAATGGTAGGTGGCCCGCAAGGAAAGTCTTCCACGAATTGTTCACCATTAATTATGGAGATCGTGTACCCATTTTTTATTATGGATGGCTCAATCTTGCTCCACAACAACTTAGTCTCTTTTTCTATAGTCGATTTACTGGTTCTCTTGAGAGGAGCAATAATATAATCAAAGGTGTAGTCAAAAGATTTTGAAACTCCGCCGACTTTCTGTGTAGTTTTCACTTTGACTTCCGACCAGACACCAAGAGTAGTTCCTTTCGGATACTTCGCCTTTTGAATAAGCAATTGGTGAACGGCATCCTGATAGCTTACCTTTTTCACGTTTTCTCGTCCCATAACAAGCAGTCTTCTTGGACACACAATCCAGGGATTACTCTGGATTTGAATAGAACACACTCCAGAGGGAACCTCGGTCTTTCCATCAAAAAATTTGTACAGCTCGGAGCCGGGTTTAGGATGGATGTGAGAAAGACAACGGTTTCCCCCTCCATCGCAGTCTGCCCCCATGAACGGGCATGCTCCTGCACGACGACAAGTAGTGGCTTGCACACTTTTATCCGTGATAGGATAGCCAAAGATTTCAAATATTTTGGGCATGAAGGGTCCTCAGTATTTCTGCAGCTATAGAACCAGCAACCGGCGGCGGCACAGAATTTGCTACCTGTCGGTGCTGGTCTAAATCTCTAACTCTTCCCGATCTGCTGCGAATTGGTCCTTGAAGCTCATAAGAATCGGGAAATCCATGAATCCTCATATACTCCCGTGGAGTCAAGTAACGGTCTTCGGTGGGATGAAAGAATATCTCACCACATCTGAGAGTGTTGCTGGGTCGTTTTGTCGAGACTCGCAGATATTTTGTCGTATCCTTTTTTGTCAACCCTTTAATCTGGTTGGAGGGTAAATGGTGCTCAGCAGCAAGAAAACTTCCGTCTCGAACACCATGGATTCGGTTTTGGTCCCCTGCGGGGGTAACATCGACATGGTTGGGAAATACATGAGCACCGTTATTCGTCAACTCTTTTCTCACCGCTTTTGGAAGGTCTTTAATAGCATCACCAGCAGTAATGTACGATTTCAACGGCAAGAGAGTTGACTGGTGTGCATCCACTGTGTGTGTTGGAGTTGGAAACTTAAATCCATTCGGTTTAGGCGTGGCGACTATAAATACCCTTTCCCGACTCTGAGGCACACCCAGAGTTGCGCTATTGATTACCTGCCATTTCGGGACATATTCGAGAGATTCTAATTCACTCAGAAGTTCCTTAAGAATGCCACCTTTCCGGCCTTTCAAATCCTTCGCCCCTATTAGTCCCTTGACGTTTTCAATAAGTATGGCTTTAGGTTTGAGCACTTTGGCATAGCGCACCATTTGAAACAAAAGAAGACCTCGATAGTCATTCAGTCCCTGTTGCTTTCCAATAAGCGAGAAAGCTTGACAAGGAGGACCACCAAATAGCAGATCAAGCTCGCCAGTTTTTAGTTTCAATTTCTGCATCAAAGAAGCCACATCTATGAGCGTAACATCTTCCTCCACCACTATCGTTTTTCTACTCTCTTTCTTTATGTTATGACGCAGAGTCTGGCAGCAAGGATAGTCAATTTCGATATCTGCAAGTATTTCAAAGCCGGCCTTTTGGACACCAATATCCATTCCACCCGCGCCTGAGAACAACGATAAAGCCGTTCTTCGCTTTTTCCCCGCCATCATCCTTATAAAAAGAGGGGTCTTTTTTAAGTTTTGGGTAGAACCTGTCAAAATCATAGGGTTAAGACCTATAAAAGACAAGGCTTAACTCCCAACTCTTCTCTTGAAGTTTGGAACAAACCGTCCCTTTCTCACTTCAGATATGTGCTCTTTCAGCTTTGCTTCCCCAACTTTCTTGAGAACGGCAGCGTAGAGGTTCTCAACATAAGGGCTTGTGACCTTCCCCTCCTTTTTTAGAAGATATATGGCTGAAAAGTTATCAAGGGCGAATCGCTTGAAGAGACGCTGCTTCTTATAGACGAAGATGTTTTCCTTAGAAAAGAAATTCATCGTTTCATAGGAGAGTAAAACATCATGTGAGAATCGCATTAAGCTAACAAAATTATCACCTTTCTCATAGTCTTTTGTAATGGGGTCATAGTCATATTCTGCATCTTGCACACCGGCAACAATTGCCCCTAATCGCCTAACAATACAACCATAACACTTACCGTCATTTCTGCCAGTTCCTAAAGAAATGCATGAATGAGTCTTGTCAAAGTGTTCCTTGGCAGGGGAAGATATTATGACCTCTGCCTTCGTCAAGTTCTCGTATGGAATTACCAGGCAAACTTCTCTTCGCAACAGAAGTTCTATTATTCTCTTAGCTTTACCTAAGACGAAGGGATGGGTAGTCATGGTGACTGAATCAAAAGGACTGAATCTCGGCTGATACATAGTCGGCCCGCATTCAGTTATCAGCAAGTTCTTCGATTTCAGCAAACTCACATATACTGAGCCATAAAGGCAGTAGAGAAAACCTCTCAACTGAGAGTAGCCATATCGTTTCATCGGTGGAGCATAGAGAATATGGACTGGGATTTTCAATTTTCTCAACAATTTCTTTTCCAGAGACGTCACTATATTGACTCCTCGTGGTTGATCACCGTGTGCTACAAAGACTCCATGAACATCCTTGAGTTCTTTCTGCGACCGAATTATCCCTGAAAGACTGTCAATCCCCCCTGAGAACAAACAAACATTTTCGCAAGATGCAAACTGCAAATCTTTGTCCCGCTTGTAGCGAGTGCTATCTTCAATCACTCTAAAACTAATGGAAATCTCGCGCACCAAGACAAAAGACAACAACTCTTGAATCTCACGAGCCACAACATTCAAATTGCAATCATGGGCGGTCTGTTCAGAAATCGGTATTTCTACTTCCGATACGGTCTTTCCCATTCGGAACACGGTCTCGATGTTAAAGACGATTGATGCTATTGTAATAATATCCTTTTCGAGAGACAAATATTTATCGTTAAGAAATCTCATGTCGGAATGAGGCGACAGAGTATAGATGATTTTTCTGAGTTCATTTTTCATTATATTCAGACCATGCCTTCTGTAGTGATGACTTCATCAGTGTCTCTATGTCAGAATCAGAGATTTGCTCACCTTTGGCCTTCTTCTTTTGCCAACCTTCAACAATTCTTCTCGCTCCGATTGCTGCAAAACGTTTAAAATCTTCCTCGGTGGCGTGTTGCTTTTCAAGAACCATTCCATAAAAATTCAAGCTGGCATCCTCTGCACGAGTAAGACTAGTAAGATTTTTGTATATGATATTTGCAAAATACTCTGTTTTTGCCTGGAGAGAAGGCGAGAGGGGGGCCCGCTTCATTTCTTCCCCCTCCGGATAACTTTAGTGGCCGAGTCAATGAAAATTCTATCGATCTCTGAAGGAGTGTCTAGCTCTTGCTCCTTTTTGATTTTTGCCCATTCTTTTGAGACAAGCTCTTTCCTCTCCTGGTACTTGAGTTCTTTCTTCTCGATGTTGTCATCAATAAAATCCAGAAGCTTGACAGCCTTGGCAAGATTGCTAACAGCAGTATCGCTAGAGGAGAATAACTTTACGGCTGAAGAAACAATCTTCTTTGGTTCCTCAGAGCGAATAGCATCTATAAGCGCCTGTTTGTTAGGGCGAATTTTCTCTGATGGACCAACCACCCTCTCAACAGGATAGGATTTTCTACCGCCCATCGATGTCTGCCTCTATTTGGTCGTCGACCTTACCGATTTCTTGAATAAAACTCTCTTCAGAATGATAAGTAGTAAACAGATTGAGAATGATTACGGTAATCATAACGAGCACAATTGTTAGATAAAGATAATTCAATGGTACATAAAAAGATGGCACGTCTATGACCAATCCAGAAGTGAAGACAGACGCGACTCCGAAGACAAAGAAGAGTACACAGAGGCAAACAGACAGGAAGTATCGGTGCCTATACTTTGCCTCCAGTTTTTGCCTCATAGCATGTAAATCGCGAAGCTTGTCAAGAAGCTTGATGTTCTCTCCTTTCAAATTTCCATTCTCCAAAAGTCCAATAACCGACTTGGTTTGCTGAAGGAAAGAATATCCACTTGAACCTTTCATTGATTCATAAGATTTACGAATAAGAGGATTGGTGACTTTCTTCGACAAATTGTATTCTTTTCTGAAGCTCTCCTCAAGTGTTGTGACTTCTACGCGAGGTTTGCGTATTTGGTCACCCCAAGCCAAAAGGGCGAGGAACAATGCGAAACCGCTTCCCAGCAGCAAGTTTGTTACGTCGATTGACACAGTCCAGTAGAGGCCCAAATCCATATTTAAATATTCATAAAACTCTTTATAAAGTGGTTATTTGCCGCCTCCAAATTTCATCTGATAGATGCTCATCAATAGATGCATTTGCTGGAGGCATTTGTAGAACGATGGGTCCTCTTCGGCCATCATTTCGAGCTTATGGTATGTCCTCATTATCTCCGCGAGCAGTTCCTCAGGGTTGTTCCCCACGAATGCTTTGAATTGGAGCACGGCGTTGCGTCGGATGTTCAGCTCCAAACTGCACGCCGCGTTTGCCTCGTACCATTTGCAGGAGTCCTTCAGTGGACATTCGTTACACCGGGATATAGAAATCACCGACGTTGAAGTGCCCGTCTTTATGGGGTTTAACTGTGCCGCAAGCTGCTTCTTCAAAGATCTCGCCTCTCCCCCTTTCCGGGCTATGGCTATTAGCTCTTCACGTGGCAGCAGAGCCAACCTCCCCACGTTTTTACGCCATTCGGGAGCCGATGCCCCCGTTTTCGCCTGGTTGGAGTCTTGGTTTGGGTCCATTGTAAATTTGAATTTTGAATCCCTTACATATGGGTCATAAATAAATTCCCGGAGGAGAATTTGATTTATTTCCCCATCCGTTCTTTGCCCAAATTTGAAATTTTGCTCATTTATTTTGAGATGTCAAATTTCAAATGATATCAGTCGGTTTCTCCGTGACGCTCGCCAAGAAATACCTTCCCCGGGTCTGCTTCGTCAGGGAACCACGCTCGATCAATATGCCGAGGGCCTCGTGATATGCACTTCGCTTGAAGGAATCAGGGACAAGGCGTGACTCCAGCTCTTTCGTCGTGAATTCTCGCTTCTTCTCCTCGTGTAGTATCCGTAATATCTCCGCTGCGCATTGTTCGGGGAGGGAGTCCGCATTTGCCTCTTCAGTCCTCCGAGCCACAAATGTCAGCGTTCCATCCTCCTTGCTGATTACCTGCAGGAAGATGTTGGCTATATGCTCCTGGTGCCTGTTCTTCTGTTGTGACAGCACGAGACCATCAGCCCGTCGGTTAATCATCATCACGACGTCAGCGAATGCTGCGAAGTCTCCGCTGCCTCTCAAATCATCCTTGCTCTTATATGCTCCCAGTCCTTTTCGGGTGTGGTGCAGAATGAGCCAGGACACCCCGTATTTCTCCTTCAAGGGCTTTATGGCCTCGAATATTTTGCTCACGTCCTCCGAAGAATTCTCGCTTCCCATGAGAAAGCGCACCATACTGTCCACGACTATGAGGTTCGGCCTGAGATCCTTGATGAGCTTTTCCATGCGTGTCGCCCATTCAGGGCTCCCGAACTTGATATTCTTGAAGAAAGAGAACCATACCTCATCGCACTGTTGGTCAGGCCGGATTAGTTTCAGCAATCTGGAGCGAATCACCCGTTCTCCGTTCTCCTCATCGAGATAGAGCACCCGTGTTCTCTTTGAGGGATATTTTCCGAGCACGTGCTGGCCGTTTGCGGATGACAGTGCCGCATGAAGTGCGATAAAGGTTTTGTAGCAGCCAACGTCGCCACCGAGCACTGTGATTCCTTGCTCCGGGATTATGCCTTCTACCAGCCAACCGATTTCGGGGAGTTCTTTCGCAAGCAGGGTTTGAGCACTAATGATATTCTTTATGACATCCTGCGAGTTCCAACTGCTATCCGATGCCAATACTTTCACCGTTCTTGCTGTGGTGCGGGAATAAATCCTCCTCTCAACACCCTCAGGGATATCAATCTCCTGCTGCATCAAATGACGCTCATAAGTCCTGAGGTCGTTCTCCAGCTGCGTTTCCTCCCATTCCGTAAGATCGGGATCGTCGTCGATGGTTCGGACATTTGTCATTTTCCACTCGCCGCGCTCGTCTTCTTCTACCAGTCGATAAGCGTCCCGGTCTGGAAGTTATCAACCTTCGGATGCACGATTCCTTCGTCGACTTTCTTATAGGTGTCCATCCTGCCAGCCACCTCCTTTGCGACAAGCAATGCAGTCTCACTTGAGAGGATGGGGCTTCCGATGATGCCGCAGTACGTGCTCACAAGGTATCTATGAAACAAGGCGGCCTTCCGTTTCTCCGGTAGCGATAATGCCGATACGCGCTTGGCGACCTCTGCCATCTCTCGCTCCAATTCGCGCGTCAATTCGTCCGTCCTCTGCATGAGACCCGCGAGGCTGGCGTAGAGTTCTTTCTCCTCCTGCGCCGCCTGCTTGACGTCCAAGGAGCTATCAATCGGTATTGGTTGTGTCATTCTTCTCTCCCTCCAGCTCATCTTTGATTCGCTCGAACTCGTTTACCCACGGTTCCGTTCTCATCTTGATTCCTCCAACAGTTTTTTCAGGGCCAATCGGCAGATCGCTCCTTGGCTCACATTCCTGCGCTTCGCCGCGCAGTCGAGGCTCTTCTTCATCTCCGCAGTCAGCGCGAAGAGCTGTATTTTTTCCATCATTTAAACCACCTGCTATTTTTATATAAAACTAAATTTCACTAATTTTCCTTCATTATACCAATATATTTATATAAGAGTTAATAATATTATTAGATAATATATATAAAACTAAAATGGCACGGAAACACAAAACCATATTCGACATCAAGCAATACACGAAATTTGTATTGCCCCTCTTCGCAGGCATGAGCAACCCGTTGGTTTTCGATTCTGCTCACTCATCCTCTTGGTACGCGGTTGTAAAACCGAATCTGCGAAATTTCGGGGTAGGCAAGCCAATCATCCGCCCATATACCAAAGACAAGGGCGCGCAAGAAAGGAGGGATTTTAGTTTCATTCCAACGAGAGACCTGACTAAGAAGAAGGCAAAAGGCGAACACCAGCTCGAAATCAATGAGACTGCATTGCTGAACTATTTCAAGGCATGCATCGATGAAGAATGCAGGAAGATTGACGAGAAAGGACAACTGAAAGAGATTAGAAGACTTTGGCGAGCATACAATCATTGGAAAGACTATGAGAAACGAGCAGGGAACGACGAAACAGAATACGTCAGGAAAAGAGTGAAGGAGTTAGCCACAGAAATAAGTAAGAAGGACGACTATGAACTGCAAAAAGACCGCGTGACTAACTTCGTCGAAGCAGTTCTTCCGAACATCTCTCGTCGGGGAAAGACACATGACCAACTGTACTTCCAACAAGTCAGCGCACTTTTCAAGGCATACTGTCAAGAATTGCTAACAAAATGGAATACCCTTCCTCAAATGACATTCAACCAGATAATTCGCGAATTCCTCTTGGGTCTGGCGAAGGCAGGGGAAGCCATACTATACGATAAAAGAGACTGGGAAGAACTGCCGTATGAACTGAAAACGTCGAAATGGAAACTCATACAATATGAATCCCTTGCCAGATTTGTCATGGCCTGTCAACTCTACGAGGCATGCATCAATCTCCAAGAGAACCGTGTCGATCTCTCAACCCCCATTCAGGACACAGTAGCACAACTACTCAAGGAGACTGCAGAACACCATAGAAACCCCTTTATCGAGGTTAAGGGCAATGAAGAATAAGAAAAAGTGGGGACGTCGGGATTTGAACCCGAATCTGCTGGTCTCACCCTTGAAGCGACAGCTTCAACAGACCATTAGCTTAATCATCGCCGCAGGGTTTCTGCAGCTCATCGCTCCAATGACTGGAGCCAGCTATTCTAGCCAAGCTGTACCCGCTTTGTGCCTTGACACAGAGCAGTTTATACTACGTCCCCTTATGAATGTCATGCCCTGCTCACTCTCCCGGACAAGGAAGGAGGTTAAAAAGGTTACGCGCCGAACGCCCCAAATATAATATGGGAAACCCCAAATAAGCCAGGTTATACTACGTCCCCTTAGCTTGGTCGGAGAACCCCGAAGCGGTTTATAAAAGTAACTCTGGAGACACGCTCTGCGGCGGATGGTGTGTCGCCGGCCAGAGGGCGAGGCAAACAAAGACGACGGCGAAGGCCAAGTAGGGGGTTGGCCCCTCGGGGACGAGGCCCTTCAGAAAGACAAGCGATTGCCGAGCAGCCGGCGACACCGCGAAGCGAAGCCGCCGCAGAGCCATAACAACACAAGTCCGTGTCAGCCGAAAACCATTCCGGAATCAAAAGAAAGCTTTATAAAGAGATTCTGGTGCGAGGGAGAACCCGCGACAATGACGACCTATGCAGTGACCGACCCGCAGAAGTACTTCTTCCTCCACGGAGGGGGCGAGCTGAAGAGCATGGAAGAGCTCTTCATGGAGCTCCAGACCATGGACCCGGCGGTCTACGCGCACCACGTCAACGACGAGCGCCACGACTTCGCGACCTGGGTGCGCGACGTGATGGGCGACCGTTCGCTCGCGCGCAGGATGGAGATGAGCCGCGACCGCGACGAGATGCTCAAGCTGCTCTTCATCAACCTGTTCCGGTAGAGCGGCTAGAGATAGAGATCGGGCGGGAACCGCCCGAGCGGCTTGACGATCCTCATCGACGGCTGGACGAGACGGACGCCGGATACCCTGAAATCCTCGAGGAACCCTTTCTTGCAGCACCAACCGAGGTCGTAGTCGAAGACGGGTGAATCACCGCCGCGTGAGGCGCTGACGATCTCGTCGGCACAGAGGGCGAGGACGCGTCCGCTCTTGAGATACGTGCCCGAGAGATGGCCATAGGTGCGACGCAGCTCTTCCGAATCGTTGCGCGAGAAGGTCCCTTCGAGAGCCTCTTTGAGATACCTGCTGCTGAGCCGGAGGCCTGCAGGGCTCCTCAGCGCGCTCCCGAGATGGAACCAGCGATCGAGCTCCTCCGTACGCGCGGTGATATGCCCGAGAGTGTGGCCTGGCGGCAATCTAGCGGGATCCGTGATGGGGAGAGAAAACAAGAAACATCACCGCCATAGCCTACGCCTTGTCGAAGGCCTGGCAGACCTTGCACGGCCCGTAGCCCGCCTTGGACGCGGCCGCCATGCTCGTGAAGACAACCTTGCTCTTCCGGGGGATACGCTGCGCGATGATGCACTGCGGATTGTGGATCTTGTTGCCGTTCTTCGCGCCGACGAGGACGATCTCCTTCGGCTCCGCGACGGCTGCCGCGCCGTGCGTGCCGACGGCGATGTTCACGGTCGCGCCCTTGTCGACGCTAGCCGCCTTCGCCGGCTCAGGCCAGGCGATCCGTTCGGCGACGCCGAGCGTCCGGGTCCTGCCTTGCGCGTCCTGGTAGGTGTAGACCGCGCCCGGTTTCGGAGCCGGGATCAACGCGCGCGTCGCCGCCTTCCGTACGGGCTTCCGCGCCGCCTTCCGGCCACGCGCCTTCTTCCGCACGCTCTTCGCCTTGACCGCGCGCCGCTTCGCCGGCTCGCCGAGCCTGCGGACCGCGCCGTCCTTCGTGACGACGGTGCGGACGACGCCGCCCCGGAGCGCGGTCCTCCGCGCCGCCTTCCGTCCCGGTTTCCGCGGCGGCTCAATCACCTCGCCGTACGGCAAGGGCGCGCGTTTCCGCGGCGTGAGGCGCAGGAACGCGATGAGGAGGAGCGCGACGAGCGCGACGACGAGCAGCCACAGATTGACCTGGGCGCAGTAGCGGTCCAGCCATTGCAGGAACGTGAGATCCTTGCGCTGGAGCACGACGAGACCGAGGAAGGGGCTGTCCGTGACGCCGCCCCTGCCGTCGCTCGCAGTGAAGACGATCCGGTCGTTGCCCGCCCAGTTGTGGTCGGGCGTCAGCGTCGCCTCGTGGCCCGTGATGTCGACGGCGATGTGCGCCGGCTGCGTCGCCACGAAGGTGAGCGAGTCCATGTCCGGGTCGCTGAAGTAGCGACCGAGGTCGACGTGGAACTGCTGGTTCTCGTACCACTGGAGGACGAGGCCGCTCGTATCGTTGACCGGCTGCTGGTAGAGCGTCGCCTTCTCCGGCAGCGGTGTCAGCGCGACCGCGAGGAGCGCCACGATAAGGAGGAGGACGAGAACGCCGCGCGTCACGTTGAGGGTGAGCTCGCTGAACGTCTCCGTCCGGCGGCGGGCGCCCTTGCCGAGGAGCGCGAGCACGAGCAGGACGATCGCCGCCAGCGCGACGATGAGGAGCGCGATGGACGCCCAGAGGCACGGCGGCAGGCTGCCGTAGTCGTAGTGCGCGATGGCCCTCCAGGCCGTGGTAAGCCAAGAGAGGTGGCTGAACTGCGTCCAGAACGGCCCGTTGTACGTGAGGTTGAGCTCGCGGTACGTGAGGGTGACGCCGCCGAGGTACCTGCCGTCGAAGTAGTCGGTGAGGTTCGCCTTCGTGGAGAGGTGGAGCACCTTCTCCTCGCCCGGCGCCATCGTGAAGGACTGCTCGAGCGTGCCGTTGTAGAGCTCGCCGGAGAGCGCGACGTCGTAGACGCCGCCCTCGATGCCGGTGCTCTTGACGATGAGCGGCACCGTCGTCGCTTCCTCGTCGATTGCGACCTTCTGCGTCTCGAGCGCTACCGCGTGACAGGTCTGCTGCGTCTCGCTGTCCACCTTGAAGACGACGCTCTCGTTGATCGACTTGTGGCTGTTGAGCACGACCGTGACCGGTATCTCGTAGCTGCTGTCCGTGCAGGGCAGCTGCGCGTCGATCTTCACGTTCCGGTTCTCGCTCGGCTTCAGGTCGATCGTGGTCTCCTCGGGGACGAACCACGCCGGACCGTCGACGAGGATGTTGTAGGTCTCCTCGGTGCTGCCCGCGTTGCGGACGTTGAGCGTGTAGGCCTTGTCGCCGCAGCATGCGGTGTCGGTGTAGCTGCCGTCAGCCGCTTGCGGCTGGTCGACGAAGCCGGCGGTGTAGGCGTAGCAGTCCACCACGTCGAGCTGGACGTCGCGCGTCTTCCTGATGTCGCCGAGCTGCGAGTCGACGGCTATCTTGAGGTTGTAGGTGCCCTCGTCGCCGCTCTTCGGGAAGATTGTCAGGGTGACGTTCTTCTGGCCGTCGCCGCCGATGCTGAGCTGCTTCGGGTCGTAGTTGACGAACGACGGACCGTTGAGCATGACGTCGAACGTGTTCGGGACGTCGATGAGGTTCTTGACGCCGACCTGCTCCTGCGTCGGGAGGCGGCTGCAGACCTCGAGCTTGGTCGAGGCGACGATCTCGTGGTCGAACTGGTTCCGGATCGCGACGCTCTCGGTGCGCTGCTCGGTCACCTGGTTCTTCGCGCTCGAGACCGTGAACGGGATGGTGACGTCGCCGTAGAGGCTGCACGGCGGCGTGATCGTGACGTTCATCAGCTTCTCCTGGTCCGGCTCGAGGAACGTGTCCGCGCCGCCGCCGGTGTAGTTGGCGTAGTCGTTGAAGCTGCCGAGGTCGAGGTGGTAGGTGTCAGCGAACTCGGCGACGTTCTTGAGATCGAGGTGATAGGTGATGGGCGTGCAGAGGTTGGTCTCGTTCGCGCCGCCCGTGACGGTGAGGTAGACGTTCTGGCACTTGCTGACGTCGAGGTTCCGGGTGAGGACGCGCTGGCGGCCGTAGCTGCTCGCGATGACGACGCTGTAGGAATAGCTGCCGGTCGCTTCGCAGCCGGGCTGCGCGTAGACCATGAACGTGTCCGATTCGCCGGGGTTGAGCGTGAGTTCCGTCTTGGAGAGCTGGTACCACGAGGATTGGTCGCTGTCCACCTGCATCGAGTAGGTGGAGGGGAACTGCCCGGTGTTGGTGATCGTGATCGGGTCCGCGCGGTTCTCGCAGCTGCATGCCTTGACGTCGAGCGAGTACGGCGAGGAGACGGCGAAGTCGTTCGTGTACTTGTTGACGATCATCTCCGCGGAAGCGGTCGCGGCGAGGAGCACGACGAGGAGGAGCGCGAGGGAGGTGAGGAGGAGTGCGAGGGTGGCTGTGCGGTTCATTCTTGTCACCTCAGTAGTAGCTCTGGAACTCGCCCTCTTCGTTGACCGGCTCGGCCTTGGGACGTTCCGCTTTCGGCGGCTGGCCGCCCTTGGGGCGCTTGCCGTTCTTCTTCGGGGGCTTGTCGTCGTGCTCGTCGTGGTTCAGCTTCTTGTAGGCGACGACGGCAGCGGCGACGATGAGGCCGAGGACGATGATGATGAGCGCGAGCTGGAAGACGGTGGTGAGGATCTTCTGCAGGGAGGCGCCGACCGGCTCGATGACGCGCAGGCCGATGTCCGTGGATTGGACGTCGCCGTCGCTCTCCACGGTGAGGTGGAGCGTGTTCCTGCCGAGGGGCGCGAACTGCTCGGTCTGGACGTAGAGGTAGAGGCTCTGCGTCTTCCCCGCGGGCACGGTGATCGTGCTGACCGGATCGATCCGGTAGCTGCCGATCGCGTTGATGTCGTCCAGGCCGAGGCGGTAGGTCTTCGCCTCTCCGTTCAGATTGGTGATGGTGATCGGGTAGACGACGCTCTCGCCGAGGATGACGTCCTGGCCGGTGAGGGTGTCGATCTTCGTGTTGTCGAGCGCGGTCGCGTTCGGCGTGCACATGCCGGGCTGGCTGACGATGGCGAACTGCTGGTAGAGCGTCTGCGTGAACGTCCGGGAGCCCTCGATGTGGTCGGTGGAGAAGGTGAGCTCGTAGTTGCCCGGGGTGGCGCAGCCGGGCGCCTTCAGGACGAAGTCGATGTTGCGCTGTTCGCCGGGCTGCAGGGTCGGGATGAACGTGGAGACGTCGATGTTGAGGCCGACGTTCCGGATGCGGGCCTGCACGTCGTTGAGCGCGTACGCCTTGTTGTTGATGAGTTGGACGCGCACGGTGAAGAAGCTGCCCTGCTTGACCTGCGTGCCCGGATCGAGGAGGATCTGCGTGACGAGGAGGTCGCACGCGTCGCCGATGCCGTTGTGGTTGCTGTCCGTCTGGTCGGAATTGGGGATGGAGACGCAGTTGTCCTGGAAGTCGGGGATGCCGTCGCAGTCCCGGTCCTGCACCAGTCCATTGGGCGTCTGGATGGCGCAGCCGTTGACGGGCAGGCCGTTCTGCATCTGGTCCGCGTGGACGGCAGGCAGGAGGAGTGCGATGATGACGAGCGCCAGTACGGCAGTCCGGAAATGAGATGTGACCCCCATCGTGGCCCGGGTGAAAGAGGAGGCGATTTATAAAGATTACTATTTTTTAACCATTAAGTAGTGGTGATGATTAAGACGAGAAAGTAGGCGGGAGCCCCGTACGACGACGCACGCCCCGACGCCGGTGCCGCCTTGGAACAATTTCAGAAAATCAGCCGATTCATGCAGGCTGATTTTCGTGATACGTTGCGAGGGACGAGCAACAAGACCTCCGCGGCACCGGCGAAGGGGAGAGTAAAGGGAGGATAAGACCTCCGCGGTGGCCGGGAAAGGAAGAAGAAAAGAGGAGGAAAAAGATGAGAAGGAGGTACTTTTATAAAACCGCGAGCGGTCCTGAGAAAAGATCTTACGCCCTTTTGCGGGGGTAGCGAAGTGGTCAAACGCGACAGACTCAAGATCTGTTCCCTTAGTGGGTTCGAGGGTTCGAATCCCTTCCCCCGCATCAATCATTCTTACCCTCAATTATAAAGTATAATGGATAAGAACATAATAAGGAGAATGAGAAAAAAAACGGTTTTAATCCGTAACACTACTTAATACTACTGTATCTCGTACGCCATGCTGACCGTCGCGCTGACCGTCACCTTCTGGGGGCTGATCGGCGTCGGCGCGGACGCGTCCATCCTCACCGCTCCGGCTGCGAGCGCGGGGGCGTTGTAGACCCACGGTACGATGTTGCTGTTCTCGTTCAGCGAGGCGACCTTGCCGAGGCTGATGCCCGCTGCCGAGGCCAGGGTCTGCGCCTTGGATTTCGCGGCGAGCGTCGCGTCCTTGAGCGCCTGCTCGCGGTACTGCTGCTCGGTCGCGGGCTGGAGCTCGAAGCTGATGCCCGGCACGGAGTTCGCGCCCGCGTTGACGGCCGCGTCCAGGACCGGGCCGACCTTCGTCAGGTCGGTCAGCGTCACCTTAATCGTGGTGGTCTGCTCGTAGCCCAGATCGACGGTCTTCTGCTGCTGCTGGTCCCATTCGGTCCAGCGGTCGAGCAGCACGCCGGTCGTCTCGATCTGGTCGCTGCTGACGCCTTGCGCCTTGAGCGCGGCCATGACCGCGTTCATGAGCTGGCTGTTCTGGCTGCTGACGTTCTTCGCGTCCGCCCCTCTCGTCTCGACCTGGAACGTCATCACGGCCTGGTCGGGCGCGACGTCCATCTGGTGGGTGCCGCTCACGGTGACGAGGTCCTGCTGCGGCTGCGGCGACGTGTTGACGTTGATCGGCGTCGAGCTCTTGAACGCGACGAGCGCGACGAGGGCCGCCATGATCAGGACGATCGCCCAAAGGAATTTCGATTGCGTATCGGTTGCCATGCTTTCACCTCATATCATTTCCGATAAGATGTGCGTATATAAATTAACTGTGAAGGATGCGAACGCGTTCGCAGCCATGGACACGCCGTACGCGTACGGGACGTGCTATAGAAGATATAGTTCCCAGAATATTCTATTTATAAATAAAACCGGCAGGCTTATAAATAAACGCGTATTTTGGAATATCACCAACGGCCAAGCGCCGTCAGAGAGAAACCAGGCAAGCCCGGATGGTCCGGACAGTTTTTCAGGAACGCCGGAACGGCGAGAAGAACGTTTCCCTTTTTCTCTCGGAGCAAAGAAAATGAGTAATGAAATGAATGCTATCGTCTTAGAGACGAAAGAAACGACACAGGCAACGAAAGACCCGGCGAAGACGCCGAACAACCGGCGCAGGCACCGGCCGCGCGGACGGGGCACAGGAACGCGACAGCCAGTCCAGCACGGAGACGCGCAGCATCCGGCCCAGCAAGCCGCGCAGCGGCCGCAGGCCAGCAACACGCAACGGCCGCAGCAGATGCAGTACGACCGCCGGCCGCGGAACGAAGGCAGGGCGACGACGCACTACGACCCGAGAAGCAGGCAGGTGCGGACCGGGCCGACAGAACGCATCAAGGACGCCCGGCTGGAGATCATCCCGCTCGGCGGGTTCTCGGAAGTCGGCCGGAACAGCGTCGCGGTCCGCGCGGACGACGAGATCGTCATCCTCGATCTGGGATTGATGATGGACCGGTACATCGAGTACACGGACAGCGACGAGCTCGTCGAACTTTCCGGCCGCACGCTGATCGACATCGGCGCCGCGCCGGACGTCAACATCCTGGGAGAGGACAAGAAGAACGTGAAGGGCATCCTGCTCACGCACGCGCACCTCGACCACATCGGCGCCGTACCGTACCTGGCGAACCGGTTCGACTGCGACGTCCACAGCGCGCCGTTCACCATCGAGCTCGTCAGGAAGATGTTCGAGGACGAGAAGCGCATGTCCCGCGGCAAGCTCGTCACCCACGACGTGAACGAACGCTTCCGGATCAGCGAGAAGATCGAGGCGGAGTTCATCAACATCACGCACTCCGTGCCGCACACGGTGATGATCCTGATCCACACGCCGTACGGGAAAGTCCTGTACGCGAACGACTTCAAGTTCGACAACAACCCGACGCTCGGACCGAAGCCGAACTACCAGCGGCTGCGCGAGCTGCAGGGACAGGTGGACTACCTGATCCTCGACACGCTCTACGCGGAGCACCCGATCAAGACGCCGAGCGAGAAGATCGCGGAGGAGATGCTGAAGGACGTGCTCCTCGGCACGCAGTCGCGGGGCAGCACGATCATCGTCACGACGTTCAGCAGCCACATCGCACGGCTGAGAGCGATCGTCAACGTGGCGAAGATGATGAAGCGGCAGCCCGTCTTCCTCGGCCGCTCGCTCCGCAAGTACGTCGAAGCCGCGGAAGCGGTCGGCCTCGCGGACTTCAGCGACGTGGAGATTGTCGGCTACGGGAACAAGGTGAAGCCCTACCTGAAGAAGGTGACCGAGCCGGAGAAGTACCTCTTCGTCGCCACCGGGAACCAGGGCGAGCCGAAGGCCACGCTCGCGAAGATCGTCGACCAGGACATGCTCCCGCTCGGCGACAACGACCAGGTGATCTTCAGCTGCAAGATGATCCCCGTGCCGATCACCGTCGAGAACCGGCAGCGGCTCGAAGGCAAGCTGCAGGCGAAGCACGTCCGCATCTTCACGGACATCCACGTCTCGGGCCACGGCGCGCGTGAGGACCACCGCGACTTCCTCAACACGCTCAAGCCGAAGAACATCATCCCGACGCACGGCGAGATGAAAGCCCTGAGCGCGTTCAAGGAGCTGGCGGAAGAGGTCGGCTACAGCCCCGAGCACATCCGCATCGTGGCGAACGGCGAACGGATCAAGGTGGCGTAAGCCTCTTCCAGAAAAGACTAAAACTATTTTTGAACACTTTATTCTACTTCATTCTATAGTTATCATCAGTCTATAGTCATCATCCATTCGCTCCTGAAAAGGATCATGGGGTATTTGACTCGACACGACCATGTTGGGCCGCCAGCATTCTCAACGCGTGCTGACCTTCAGCTCTTAGGCAAGTGCTGTGTTGCCGGCCAAAGGGCGACCCGTAGCAGAGAATGAAGCGAAGGAGGAGAGGGGGTTGCCCCCACAGGTGAGCACGGGGCTCGCCGTGGTTCTCAGGAACGAAGTTCCTGGAACCCCGGGAGCTTCGCTCCCTGTGGT
>JACWAN010000018.1 GCA_014874255.1 Candidatus Woesearchaeota archaeon | reverse complement strand
TGGAGCCCTGGCAAGTTCTTCCGGAGCGTCGGCAGCGTCAGCGCCGACGCGATACAACACTACATTGCACAGAGCAACAGAGGCGGAAGAACACAAACATTACTCAACAGATACCCCGGGCTTTAGCCCGGGGAGGTTCATCCAATAGTCCCCGTAAGAATGCTTCGCTCTCGTGTTTTCCGTAATAGCGGTAATACGCGGGTTTCTTCTCCAGCTTCTCGCGCAGCCGCGTCTTGATGATCTCGTAATCCTTCTCTCTCGGCGTCCAGTCGTTCCGCAGGCTCTTCGGGAACTCGTTCAACGTAATCGTTCTCGTAGGTCTGAATCCCCTTTTTCGCATCTCCGTCTTCAGGAGTCCGTGCCGTCTCTTGAGATAGACCAGCTTGTCCTTGAAGAAGAGGATGTGCCCCTTGCCGAGCCGGTACGAGGACGGGATCCCTTCCCGCGACGGATACCGTCTGACGTAGCCGAGCAGCATCAATATCTCATCATATTCCGCGACGAGATGCTGGTCCGTCAGCACGGACGGATCGACGAGGTTGACGCGGACCATCAGGAAGAGGCGGTGACTGGCGTTTAAATGCGCGACGCTTAGCGATGTTTGTGTTGCGTGGCCTTGCGGTCGCGTATGGCCGCCATGAGGCGGAGCAGCCCGCGCATGATCTCCTCGGGCGTCGGCGGGTTCCCCGGGATCTTGAGGTCGACCGGCAGCACCTTGTCCACGCCGCCGAGCACCGCGTACGACCCTTTGAGGAGGCCGCCGTCGCAGGCGTCGTCCCCGATGGCGATGACGAGCTTCGGCGCCGGGGTCGCGTCGTACGTCCGCCGGAGCGCGTCAGCCATGTTGCGGGTGACCGGCCCCGTCACGGCGAGCGCGTCCGCGTGCCGCGGGGAGGCGACGAAGGAGACGCCGAAGCGCTCGATGTCGTAGTGCGGCGTCGTGAGATTGTTGAGCTCGATCTCGGGGGAGTTGTCGCTCCCCGTGTCCACCTCCCTGATGGCGAGGCTCCGGCCGAAGATGGATGAGACCTCCTTCCTGAGTTCATGGCCGAGACGCTCGAACTCCTCATCGGTCCTGTCAGTCGGGACGGCCGCGTCTCCGGCGATCTTCCGTCCCAGCAGGTTCTTCACGGCGTCCTTCATCGTTCCATCCCTCATTGCGTTGATCATTCATGCGTCGTTCATAGGTCGGTGCCGGCGTACGAGAGGTTCATGCTCTTGTTGATGAGCGGGAAATCCGGGACGATGTTGCCCGGCACCGCGTGCTCAATCGCCTGCCAGTTGCAGAACGAAGCGGTCCGCACTTTATAGCGGACGATCGTCCCGTTGCGAAGATGCAGATAGTGCATGCTCTGCCCTCGCGGCGCCTCGACGAGCGCGAGCGCGTATCCGTTCTTGGACGCGCACCGCGTTCGCACCGGACCGTCGGGCAATCTCTCGAGGAGTTGTAGGATTATTGTCGCGGAGGCGAGAACCTCCTCTGCTTTCACCTCGAAGCGGGCGAGGACGTCTCCGTCCTGCTGCAGCCTCGGCGTCAACCGCATCGCGGCGTAGAGCCCGTACGGGTGGTCGGCGCGCGTGTCGATGCGGACGTCGCAGGCGCGCGCGATGGGGCCGGAGAGGTTGAGCGGCTTGACGAGTTCCCGCCGGACGATGCCGGTGCCTGCGTACCGGTCGATGACGAGCGGCGTTGACCGGATGCCCTTCGCCGCCTCGACGAACCGCTCCATGAACGACGGGAGGTACGCTCCGAGCGCTGCGAGCGCCTCCCTGGGAAGGTCGCGTCGCAGGCCGCCCGGCACGATCGCGCCTTTCAGGAACCGCGATCCGGTGAGCGCGCGATTCTGGCGCAGGAGCTCCTCGCGGAGCACGAGGAACGGCGACGCGCCGACCGGGTAGGCGACGTCCACCGCCATGCCGGCGAGGTCGCCGAGATGCGAGTACATGCGCTCCAGCTCGAGCAGGACCGTCCGCAGGTGCTGTGCGCGTGCCGGCAGCCGCGTGCCGGCGATGCGCTCGGCGCATTCGCAGAACGCGGTGCTGTTCGCGGCGCTCTCGTCGCCGCTAATCGCCTCCGCGAACAGGACGCCCTCCTCAGACGTCTTCCCCTCGGCGAGCTTCTCGATGCCGCGATGCTTGAAGAACATCCTGATTTCGAGCGCGAGGACGGTCTCGCCAATCACGCTGAACCGGAAATGGCCGGGCTCGATGATGCCTGCGTGGACCGGTCCGACCGGGATCTGGTAGACGCCCTCCCCCGTCACCTCCTTGAACGCGTACGCCGTGCGCTTCTGCGCCTCCCGCGGCCGTGCCTGACTCTTGCGGAGGGGATGGAAGCCGTCCGGGTAGCACTCGTGCAGGAAGAGCGGCCGTCCGTCGGGGCCGTCGGGGAAGGCGATGCCGAAGCCGTCCGTTATCTCGCGTTCGTACCAGGACGCCGAAGGGAAGTCCCTCGCCACGGACGAGGCGCGCCCCTCCCCGAGGCCGCGGAGGAGGACGACGAGCCGCTCGTACCCGCGCTTCTCGAAGACGTAGAGGAGCGTGAAGCGCTCGCCTTCCCGGAAGCCCTCCTCGCAGAAGAGGCCGACGAGGACGAGCCCCTTCTCCACGAAGCCCTTGATGACGCCGCCGAACGCGTCCTCCGGGAGCGGGAGGTAGATGGCGCCGTCCTTCCCTTCCCATGACCCCTTCAGCAGCCCTTCCGGGACCACTTTGCCCATCTCTTCGAACAGCGGGTCGACCATCAGAACCTCAACTCCGTCACGATCGCGTCGATGACATGCTGCACGTATGACGGGAACCAGAGACCGAGGGCGAGGACGAGCGTGATGAGGATCGCCAGGGTGAGGCTCATCTTCGCCGGGACCGGGAAACGGGGGATGCGCTCCTGCTTCCCGGCCTCGGGGACCGCGGAGAAGAGGCGCATCATGAAGGCGCCGAAGGCGACGACGGCGATGAGGAGGAAGAGCATCAGGAGGAAGAAGAGGAGGAGCGACACCTTGCCCAGCTCGATGATGATGAAGAGCTTCGGCAGGAAGAGGAGGAACGGCGGCATGCCGACGATGGTGAGACTGCCGACGATGAGGCCGAGGGAGGCCAGCGGCTGCAGGCGGAAGATGTCCCGCACGTCCTCCGCCTCGTTGCTTTCGTATTGCCGGTTGATGATGCCTGCGGAGAAGAAGAGGAGCGACTTCGCGAGGGAGTGCGCGAGCACGTATGCGAGCGACCAGAAGACCGAGGTCCGCGTCGCGATGCCGATGCCGACGAGGATGACGCCCATGTGCTCGATGCTCGAGAAGGCGATGATCCTCTTCGTGTTGCGCTGCCGGAGCATGCTGAGCGATGCGACGGCGACGCTGAAGATGCCGAAGCCGATCAGGAACCAGGAGGCGGCGGTGAGCGCCGACGTCTGGTGCACGATGGCGAAGACCCGCAGGATGCCGTAGATGCCCATGTTCACGACCGCGCCGGAGAGCACCACGCTCACCGCGGACGGCGCCTTCGCGTGGGTGTGCGGCAGCCAGGTGTGGAACGGCGCGATGCCCGACTTCGCGGCGAAGCCGATGAGGATGAAGAGGAAGCTCACGAGCAGGAGCGCGGGGGAGAACGTCGCGGCGTGCAGCATCAGCGCGCTCCATTCCAGGGTGCCCGTGCCGGTCGCCTGCGCCGAGAGGAAGAAGAGGAGGATGATTCCGATGAACGAGAAGAGCATCGAGGTGGACGCGATGAAGATGTACTTCAGGGCGACGTCGATGTTCTCCTTCGCGTTGAGCGTCACGACGAGGACGGCGGAGAAGAGCGTCGTCAGCTCGAGGAAGATCCAGAAGACCGCGAGGTTGTCGGAGGCGAAGCTGAACGCGGTCGCGATGAGCAGCAGGTTCATGGCGACGTAGAAGAGCCGCAGGTTGCGCTTCGGGAGCTCCTCGGCGCGGATGAGGCTCTCGATGTAGCCTTCGAGGTAGAGCGCGGCGAGGAAGAAGACCACGGACGCGACGAGGATCTCGTACGCGCCCAGATGGTCGAGGAAGAGGTAGTCGCTGCCGTCCGCGTGCAGGGGCAGCGGCAGCCGCGCGAGCGCGTAGGCGACGATGCCGACGTACGCAGTCGCATGCGCGAGCGAGAGGACATTCATGACGCGGTGCGAGCGCGAGAGGAGGACGAGGGCGAGGACGGCCGCGCCGACCAGGAAGAGAAGCAGGAAGATCATCGCTGCTCCCTCCCGAGCCACCGGTCCAGCACGTTGAGCTGGGAGTGGAACTCCTCGATGCTGGAGTCGATGCCGAACGCCATGAGCGCGACGAGGACGATGAGCATGATGAGGTCGAGGAGGATGAGAACCTCGATGAGCAGCGACAGCTCGGCGACGAAGAGGCTGAAGAGCAGGACGCCGTTCTCCATGGTGAGGTAGCCGATGACGTTCGTGATGGTCTGCTTCCGCGTGAAGATGATGATGAGTCCCATGAAGACGAGGCAGATGGCGAGCGAGACGACCGTGGAGAGCACGCCCTTGTCGAGCCCTGAAAGGATGCCTGAGAACAGCGCGTAGATGAAGAAGAACGCGACGACCGCGAGGAGGATCGCCCCGATGGGGGAGAGGTGGCTGAACTCGATCTCGCGTTTCATCTTCAGCCGGCGCTGCACCTTCGTGAGGATGAAAGGGATGATGACGACCTTGCTGAGCAGCGTGATGGCCGCGATGATGAGCAGCAGGGGATTCCGGTCGATCGCGAAGAGCCCGACGGAGAGGAGGACGATGAGGAATGATTGGGCTGCGTAGAGCGAGGTCAGGGCGATGAAGTCCCGGCGCGTGATGATGAGCGCCGCGCTGAGCACGATGAGGACGAGGAGTATCTTGATGAGGTCGAGCGCGAAGACGGGATCGATCATCGGAACACCTCCAGGATGATGGTGAGGACGACGAGGAACGTCCCGACGGCGTAGAAGCCCGGGACGCGGTACAGCCGCAGCTTCGCGACGGACGACTCGAAGAGGCCGATGGCTGCCGCGAGGATGATGCTCTTCGCGAGGAAGCTCAGCAGCGAGAGCGCGACCGACGCGGCGGTCGGCTGCGTCGCGAAACCAAAGGGGAGGAAGATGTTGATGAAGAGCGCCATGAGGAGGAGCTGCTTGATCGCGTGCGCCGTCTCCATGAGGGCGAGGTGCTTGCCGGAGTGCTCGAGCACCATCGCCTCGTGCACCATCGTCAGCTCGAGGTGCGTCTCCGGATTGTCGACGGGCAACCGCGCGGTCTCCGCGACGATGATGACGAAGAACGCCGCGCCGAGGAGGATGAGGACGGGGTCGACCGAGAAGATGCCTGCCTGCGACGTCGTCCCGACGATCCCGAAGATGTCGAACGTCTTGAAGACGAACGCGAGGGTGAGGAAGGTGAGCAGGACGAGCGGTTCGAGGATGGCGGAGAGCGACATCTCGCGCGAGCTCCCCATGCCGCCGAAGGTGCTGCCGCCGTCGAGCCCGGTGAGCGCCATGAAGAAGTTCGCGAGCGCGAGGAGGTAGAAGAACAGGATGACGTTGCCGAATGCAGAGGTCTTGCCCGGCAGGAAGAGGAGCGGTACGGAGAGCGTCGCGACGATGAGGACGGAAATGCTCAGGTACGGCGTCGCCCTCGTCACCCACGAGGCGTTCGACGAGACGACCGTCTCCTTCCGCAGCAGCTTCGCCAGGTTGTAGTACGGCTGGAGCAGCGGCTGCCCCCGCCGTCCTTGCGCCCAGGCCTTGACCTTCTTCACGACGCCCATGAGCAGGGGCGCGAGCGCCACCGCCACGGCGGTGTTCAGGACGAAGTAGAGCGCGAAGAGCCAGTTCATATGAGGAACCTCGCGACGATGATGAGGAGCAGCGCGGAGACGAAGATGTAGGCGACGTACAGGTCGAGGTCGACGTCCTGCAGCCGGGCGACGAAGGCGGCGGCCTTCTCGACGGCCCGCGCGACCGGGTCGTAGAGGTACTCCTCGAAGAACCGCATCAGCCTCATCTCGGCTGTGCCGCGCTTGAAGAGCGCCTTCTGGCCGTCGTGGTATTCGCGCTCGACCGTGAGCTTCGGGAGGAAGATCGCGTCGAAGATGCGGATGATCGGCTCGGAGAACCCGGAGGCGGTGTACTCCGCCACGCTGCCCGCGGACGGATAGCCGCAGCTCCATGTCTCGCAGGTCCGTCGCTTGCCGACGTTCCGGAGCGCGAAGGCCGTCAGGGCGTAGACGGCGAGGAGCAGGAGGCCGACGACGAGCAGGTCAGGGACGGGGAAACTGAACCCCGCTATCGCAAAGAGCTGGAAGGAGAAGAGGCCGAGGACGATGCACAGGGCCGCGAGCACCGCCGGGCCGGCGAGCATGCTGCGCGGCGCCTCCTTCGCCTCCTTGGCCTCTTTCGACCGGGGGACGCCGAGGAAGACGACGCCGTACGCCTTGACGAAGCACGCCGCGGCGAGGGCGCTGGTGAGCGCGAAGACGGAGAACGCGATGACGAGGAGCATCTGGAGGTAGGGGCTGGCGAGCAGGTACGCCTGGAAGAACGCCTCGAAGAGCATCAGCTCGCTCACGAAGCCGTTGAAGGGCGGCAGCGCGGAGATGGAGACCGCACCGATCAGGAAGAGTGCAGCCGTGCCGGGCATGCGTGCGGAGAGGCCGCCCATCCGCTCGATGTTCATGGTCTTCGTCGCGTTCAAGACCGAGCCCGAGGTGAGGAAGAGGAGGCTCTTGAAGAGGGCGTGGTTCAGGGTGTGGAAGAGCGCGCCGCCCAGGGCGAGCAGCGCGACCGCGTGCAGGCCGGCGGCGGAGAAGATCTCGAAGAGGCCGAGTCCCATGACGATGATGCCGATGTTCTCGATGCTGTGGTACGCGAGCAGCCGCTTGAGGTCGTGCTCCTTGAGCGCGTAGATGACGCCGAGGATGGCGGAGACCGTGCCTGCCGTGAGGAGGAGGATGCCCCACCAGACCGGGCCGGGCGGGAGCACGGTGAGGAGGAAGCGGACGAGGCCGTAGATCGCCACCTTGATCATCAGGCCGGACATGAGCGCGGAGATGTTCGATGGCGCGGCGGGGTGGGCGTACGGCAGCCACTTATGGAACGGCACGATGCCCGCCTTGATGCCGAAGCCGAGGAAGGCGAACAGGAACGCGAGCGACGCCCAGAAGGGCGAGGAGAACGCGACGCGTTGGAGGTCGAACGAGCCGGTCTGCGCGTAGATGACGCCGGTCGCGGCGATGAGGAAGACCGTGCTCAGCTGCGTCATGGCGAGGTAATAGAGACCGGCCTTGCGCGTCCCTTTCTTCTCATACTCGAAATTGACGAGGAGGAAGGAGGCGAGCGACATCAGCTCCCATGAGAAGAGGAATCCTACCATGCCCTTCGCCGAGATGACGAGGACCATGGAGAGGACGAAGATGCTCATGAGCGCGATGAGGAGGTTCTTCCGGACGGGGGACTTGAGGTGCTCGACGTAGCCGGCGGAGTAGATCGCGACCGCGAAGGCCACGACCGCGATGATGAGGATGAAGAAGGCGGAGAGCCGATCGACGAGGAGCGTGAGGCCGAGCCCGGGCGCGAGGTCGTAGAGCGGCAGGAGGAGCTGCGTCCCGGTGTAGAGGACGTACGCCGCGAGCGCCGTGAGGAGGAGGGCCGCGATTCCGATCGCCGTGAGGAACGCCTTCCTTCCTGCCCTGCCGTCCTTCAGGAAGGCGAGGAGCGGCGCGAGTGCGGGGAGGAGGAGCAGTCCGAGGGCCAGATACGCAAGAGTCGCAATCATATCTTCTTTTCCTTCGACGGCGGCGCACCCGAGAACCTTACCTTGCCGGGATGCGCTTTTCCTCCGCGAGCGGCGCGGTTGAAGCCACCCCCTTTTAAACCTTCCTCTTGTTCGGGCTCTTTGGCAAATGATGTGTCGCCGGCCAAAGGGCGACCCGTAGCGATAAGAAGAAGCGAAGAGTTGAGGGGGATGCCCCATCCGGGGCTTCAACGATGCAGAAAGGAACGAAGCGATACGGGTCGCAGCCGGCAACACCGCGAAGCGAATTTGCCTAAGAGCCTCTTGTTCGGTTTGCCTGAAGAAGCCGGACGACGTCCCGGTCGTGAAGTGTCTAACGCCGCCTCCCGAAGCGCTACCTTTTTAAAACGGCGCGGGTTCTTCGCAGGCATGGCACGCGACGACAAGATCCGGATGCCGTCTTCGACGGCGGGCATCACGCAGTACTGGGACGAGGTCAAGACAAAGATCGAGATGCGACCCGAGTATGTCGTCGGCATCGCGATCCTCATCATCGTCCTCGAGATTCTTCTCCACCTCTACGGCACGGCCTGGTTCGGGCTCGGGTGAGCGCAGTGATCCCCGGCGTCAATCCCCGTCAGATGAAGCAGATGATGAAGCAGATGGGGATCCAGCAGGTGGACCTCGACGACGTGGAACGCGTCGAGATCGTCTGCTCCTCCCGGAAGATCGTCATCGAGCCGGCGCAGGTCTCCAAGGTGAACATGATGGGCCAGGACACCTGGCAGGTTGCCGGACCGAGCACCGAGCAATCCCTGGACACGAAGGCCGAGATCAGCGACGACGACGTCCAGACCGTTGCGGAGCAGGCCGGCGTCTCGGAAGCGGAGGCGCGCGCGGCCATCGAAGCCGCGGACGGCGACCTCGCGGCCGCCATCCTCAGCCTCCAGGGCGAGTGAAGAGTTCTCGTCTTTCTTCTTTGCATCTGAGTTCCTAGTTTTCCCTCCGCTCTTTGCATCGCGGCTATCGCGGAGATTTTGTTCTCCCTCCGGTCCGAGGTTTCGCCCTGGAGACCGTGGGTCTTCGGGCGCACGAATTCTCCGAATTCGTTGTGTCGGGCGCTCACGATTATGCAGTCGCTTCGGTCCAGTCGCTGCGTTCCTGGCCGACTCGTATAACTCGTCGCTCCTGCATGTTCGCGCCCGGGCTTTGTTCCAAGGCGATAGCCGCGATGCTTGGTGAGGTGGTCGCGATGCAGGGTGGTGATGACTGTGCCGTGATATCTGCGATTCTTCGACCGCAGCATTTTTAAGCTTGCTCGCTCCGGTCGGCTCGCCATGAAGAAGGACTTCTTCTACGACGTGAACAGCCACTTCACCGAGGAGAGCGTCATCTTCGTCAGCATCTTCAAGTGGTTCGTCCTCGCCACCGTCATCGGCATCATCATCGGCCTCAGCACGACGCTCTTCGTCAAGGCGCTCGACTGGTCGATCAAGGCGGCCAACCTCGCCGTGCCGTTCTACATCCTCTTGCCGGTCGCGCTCGTCGCGAACGTCCTCTTCCTCAAGTACATCCTCCCGTCAGGGGATGCGCACACGACGGACAAGGTGATCGAGTACATCCACAAGTTCAAGCGGATCCCTGGCTGGTCGCTCGTCACCGCGTTCTTCGCCCCGATCATCACCATCGCGGGCGGCGGCTCCGTCGGCAAGGAAGCGCCGGCAGCGGACATCGGCGCGACGATCGGCTCAATCTTCGGCGGCATCTTCCGCCTCGACTCGGACGATGTGCGGAAGCTCACCATCTGCGGCATCAGCGCAGGCTTCGCAGCGGTGTTCGGCACGCCGCTCGCGGGCGCCGTCTTCGGCATCGAGGTCCTCTTCGTCGGCAGCCTCCTCTACGAAGTCCTGTTGCCGAGCTTCATCGCCGGCATCACCGCGTACGGCGTCTCCTCCGCGCTCGGCATCCCGTACTTCTATCATCCGATCGACTTCGTCCCGGTCTTCACCGAATCGTTCTTCATCAAGGTGGTGATCGCCGGCATCTTCTTCGGGCTGTGCACCTTCCTCCTCATCGAGGTGCTCCGCCGGACAAAAACGGCAGCCAAGGCGTTGCCGGGCCAGGACTGGGTGAAGGCCCTCGTCGCCGGCCTCGTGCTTTCCGCCTTGGCGCTCGTCTTCTCGACGCAATACCTGGGACTGGGGATGGACACGATCAACGGCGCCCTCACCGGCAGCGCGGTCGTCTGGTACGCCTTCCTGCTCAAGATGGTCTTCACCGGGATCACGCTCGGCTTCGGCGGGAGCGGCGGCATCGTGACGCCGGTCCTGTTCGTCGGCGCCGCTGCCGGCAGCGTCTTCGCGCACTTCATGGGGCTCGACCCGGCGACGTTCGCGGCCATCGGCCTCGTCGCCGTCCTGGCGGGCGCGACCAATACACCCATCGCGGCGAGCATCCTCTCCGTCGAATTGTTCGGCGCGAAGCTCGCTCCTTATGCGATGGTGGCGTGCGTCATCAGTTTCATCATGACCGGGCATCGCAGCGTCTATCCGAGCCAGGTCCTCTCGATGAAGAAATCTTCCAGTCTCGACATCGAGACGGGGAAGCGGATCCAGGAGAGCGAGCCGCACTACCATCGCCGCGAAGGCACGCTCACCGCGCTCATGGATGACACGGTCGGCGAGGGCGTCCGGCGGACGACGCGCTCGATCTCGCACATCCCCGATCACTTCCCGAAGCGGTTCCACCTCCCGATCCCGCGCATGGAAGACCTGGCGAAACCGCCGAGGAAGACTGAGGGGGATGAGAAGAAGGCTGGTGAGAAGACCGCTCCGGAGACCGCTCCGAAGAAGGAAAGAAAAACCCCTGAAAAAGACGGAAAAACACGTTGAACGCTTCTTGTTCGCGTGCCGCGGAGATTTTGTTCTCCCTTACGGTCCGAGAATGGGTCGGGCGCTCACGATTATGCGGCTGCGGCCGCATGTGTTTGGGAACCGAACACTACGAACTGAGTGAGTATGTTCGCGCCCGGGTCTTGCTCCAAGGCGGCACGCGTTGAATTGTACTCGTAAAAAACGATTCCTTGATGATTCCTTGACGATTATGGTTTATGATTGATTATTATGAATTGATTATTATGATTGTTCCTCTTGTTCTCGTCCATCCTTCGACGCCCTCCTATTCTTCGACGAGGTCGAGGCTGACGAGGTCGGGCTTGGCGAGGAACTCCTCGCGGCAGATGTCCTCGATGATGTAGAAGACCGTCTTCTCGCTGATCGTGTACTTCCGCTCCAGCGCCTCGAGGAAATCCTCCAGGTCCTTGATGTGCCGGAAGACCATCTCGACGAGGAAGTCGTACCCGTTGTTCACCTTGAAGAGCGAGTTGACGTGCTCGCACCGCAGCAGGTGCTCTTTCAGCGCGTTCCGCTGCTCCACCGCCACCTTGAGCATCACGTTCGCCCTTGTCTGGTAGCCGAGCTTGGAGAAGTCGACGAGCGTGGTGTGCTTCCGGATGAAGCTCTGCTCGTAGTGCTTCAGCTTGTCGAACACGGTGCTGACCGGCACCCTCGTCTCGCGGCTGATGGTGGTGAGCGACTCCCGCGCGTTCCGCCGGAAATGGCTCAACAGGATCCGTTCCTTGGATTTGAGCTCCAACACCGTATCCCCCCGCGCTCCGCTTTTTTTTCGGTCAGCGCGTAAGTCCTTCAAGCGCGCGTTCGCATAAACCCTTGTTGGGAAGGACGCACGGTCTGCTTCAGGGAGATCCTGAAACGAGGCAGGGGGTTTATAAACGAAAGGGTCGTTTCCAGAAGAACATCGCCTTTTCCAGCCACTTTCCTGAAGCGCCGCGTTGCTGTAACCCTTATAACCGCCCTTTTTTCATCCCAAAGTGATGGTAAATTATATAACCTTCAGCGCCTTCCTGAAGCGCCATGCACGCCCTGGAGACCGCCGTCCTGGAAGCGTTCAAGCAGGATCCGGCGAAGCGTTACACCACCACCGAGCTGGTCCACCTCGTCTTCAAGGAAGAATACGCCGCGATCAACCGCCTGATCAACTCCGCCGACAAGAAGGAGCAGCGCGCGGGCTACGGCCGGAAGGCGAAGCTCCACCGCAAGCTGCTCTACCACGTCAACAAATTGGTCGAGCGCGCCATCCTGAAAGAGGAAGGCGTCCACGGCAAGGGGGAGAAGCTCCTCGCACTGGCGCTCGAGGAAGGCGAGCTCGTCATCCAGGAGCGGAAGCAGCGCATCGTCATCGCCAAGCCGTCCAGCGTCACGACGCAGATCGACGGGTACGAGCAGGAAGGCCTCATCCGCAAGTTCCGGCCGGAGAGCTGGCTCACCAAGCAGAACAGCGTGCTCCTCGACGCGGACGCGTTCCCTTCCCTGGCCGCGCTCCAGGAACGGCTGCAGCAGGTGTTGCCGGCGGTGAACGACGTCGTGGCGATCCACGGCTTCGAGACCCTGGTCGAGCGCTCCCCGCCGGAGGCGCTCGAGGCGTTCCTCCACTACCTCGCGCTCGACGCGCACGACTACGACGTCCGGGTCGCGCTCCTCATCTCCCTCGCCGGCGACGGGGACGGGCACGTCCTCGCCGTCGCCAAGCTGCTCCTCGAGCGCGGCTGGATCAAGCACCTCACCCCGGTCTTCAGCATCACGCCGCGCATCCTGAACAAGAAGGAGGCGTCCTTCACCCAGCTCCTCGGCCTCTTCGCCGAGCACCGGGTCAAGCTCCACCTCAAGAACAGCGCGATCTTCTCCCCACCGGTCTACTTCGGACGGGCGGGCGCGTACTCGCTCACGCCGGAGGAATGGGCCTACTACCGGGAGGACATCAAGGGGAAAGCCGATGGCTGCCTCGTCGGCCAGATCGCCGTGGCGGTCGACCTCGACCGCTTCTTCAAGGAGAGAGGGACGCCCGCCGCGTTCCGCGAGATGCTCCTCACCACGGCGCACGCCTTCTTCGAGGTGGAAGAACGACGCCGCCGCTACTCCGCGGACCTCTCCATGATCGCGCCCGGCACCGGCGAAGGCGCCAAGGACTTCTTCCGCGCGGGCAAGCACTACATCCGGCTGTGGAACTACGAGTGGGAGGCCGACTACCCGCTGGCCGAGCTCCTCGGCTCGACGCAGGAGGAGCTGGACCGGTTCTGCCAGGCGCAGGAGACGATCTTCAAGAGCTGCGGCCTGCCCATCCGGTTCGCCGTGGGATTGAGCACGTCCTTCGGCAAGTTCGACCAGGACTTCTTCACCGAGCGGCGCTACCGCAAGACCGTCGTCGCTTCGCTCAAGGACCTCCAGACGAAGGAGATGACCGCCTACCTGCACGCGCGCGAGCGGCTCTTCAAGGTCTTCAAGGGAGCGGACCGGCTCCGCTTCTTCTTCGCGCGCTCCATCCCGCAGGAGGAGATCCTCCAGGTGGCGCGGTACCTGCTCCGCGCGTACGACCTGCCGTCGTTCACGTTCGACTTCCACGGCAAGACCGGAGAATTGAAGCTCTCCGCGTTCCTGGAGGAGGAGTGAGATGGAGATCAAGGCCGCGACCGTGATGGAGGCGTGGCGCGACGCCATCAAGCTCATCCTCTCAGAGGGCAGGGTCTTCACGGACGACGAGAGCAGGGAGAGTTGCGAGCTCCTCAACTTGACCGTCATGGTGGAGAACCCCTCTTCCGCGGTCGACGCCGTGCGGGCGATGCGCGCCTACCGGAAATGGATCTACCCGAGCGAAGACGAATTGGCAAACATCGTCCTGAACAAGGACGCGCTCCCGAACTACGACTACCTGTACGGCCAGCGGATCTTCGACTACGACCACGCCCTCAACCAGGTGGACGAGTATGTCATCCCGTTGCTGCAGCAGCGGCCCAACACGCGGCGGGCGGTCGTGACGCTCCTCAACCCCCTCCGGGACATGCGGATCGGGAAGAAGAACTTCCCCAGCATCAGCGTCATCTCGTTCCGCGTCATCGAGCAGCGGCTCTGCGTCACGGTCTTCATCCGGACGAGCGGCTTCTTTACCGGGTGGCCGGCCAACGTCTACCAGATGAGCAAGCTCCAGGAGTACGTGGCGCACGCCCTCGCGCTGCCCCGTGGCACGCTCACGACGATCTCGCTCAGCGCGCACCTCCACATGGACACGCTGGACGACGTGGAAGCCGTCCTCGGCAAAGGCGTCGGGAAGAGGGGGAAGTGAACGATGGGGATCGAGAAGAAGATCCGGCGCGGCTCGTTCGCGGCGATCCTGAGCGGCGAGAAGAAGTACGAGCTGCGGCTCGCCGATTTCGCGTGCGAGCCGGGCGACGTCCTCGTCTTGCGGGAGTGGGATCACGAAAAGAACGAGTACACCGGCCGGACCGTCGAGAAGGACGTGACCCGGGTGAGCTTGACGAAGAACTACCGCTTCCACACGAAAGAGGAGATCGAGGAATACGGCTTCCCGGTGATCGGGTTCAGATAAGAACGCATATTTGTTCTTTCTAAAAAGTAGTAAAAATAAAAAAATTTATAAAAGAGTTCCTGTTAACTGACCGATAGAACAAGGTGATATCATGACGCTTCAGAAGATCGAAGTCAACACGCCATACAGCATCGAGAACCCTGGTTTCCGCGGACTCGCGTTCACGAAAAGCTCCGAATCAAATCTCAATCTGCCCAAGATGGTGGAGTATTGCAAGAATCTCGGCACCGTCATGCAAAGCCTCGACGAGGCGGCTGCGTTCCGCATCGAGGCGGACGGCGAGGACCACGCGAACGCGTATCAGCGCGGCCGGACCGGCGCAATCCACTTCCTGGCAGACGGGCAGAAATATGCTGCGTTCGACGACATCTGGACGCCGGACAAGAATCTCGTCGTCGTCCACGCGCAAGCGATGTACGACGCGCACAAGGCAGGCAGGCCGTTCGTCCTGCCGACGAGCGACGCGCTCGTCAAGGCGGCGCTCCGCCGCGCCGAGAAGACTGGAAGAGTCGTCGAGTTCACCGAGTCGCCGCTCGAACTGAGCACGAAGAGCGTCGACGGCGTCTCTGCGTTCGGCAGCAACAAGACGGTACGGGCGATGCTTCCCACGACAAGCGAAGCGTACGCTGGCTGGCTGAACAAGGAAAAGGGCTATGAGACTGGTTACGTCCATGATCTGAAGCCGGGCGATGTAAAGCACCTCGGAAAAGACCAAGCGGAACTCCGGCTTGCGTGCCTCGGCGGCGACGACTACTACGGCCTCTACGTCCTGTACGCCTACGAGCGGGCCGACAACGACTACGTCAGCCGCGTCCGTGGGGTGCGCCGCGAAGCGGCCGCGCCGCTCCACAGGAAACGAAGGTAATCGCAAACATTTTATATCAACATCTTTTTCTCATCTCGTCCCTGCCGCGATGCGGCGAGGGGCCACACGTCCCTTCATCACGGCAGGACATTCCTGTCATGAAATGCAGCCGCGACATCCAGTACCCGCGTCGAGACGAGGCGGCAGAACCAGTGGAACGGCAGTGAAGGATGAAAGGTGAGGGGGCTACAACGGCCGGCTTGCGTGCCTCGGCGGCGACAACTACAACAACCTCAACAACCTGAACGCCAACGAGCAAGCCAACAACAACAGCCGCGTCCGTGGAATGGCCTCCCCCGCGACGGGACACAATGAGAACATACCGCCACCTCGGCAGACAGCTCTTCTCGCTCGAGAATCTCGAACGCGCCTATTGGCGAGCGCGAAAAGGCAAGGCGAGCAAATCCTGCGTCCTGGAGTTCGACGAGCATTGGCGGCTCCATCTCGTCCATCTCAGGAAAGAGCTCCTCGAGCGGACGTACCGACCTGCGCCGCTCAAGAAATTCGTCCTGCGCGACCCAAAGACGCGCATCATCAGCGTCAGCGCGTTCCGCGACCGCGTCGTCCATCACGCGCTCGTCAACATCCTCCAGCCGATCTACGAGCCGAGATTTATCCATGATAGTTATGCGAGCAGGAAAGGTAAGGGGACGCTCCCCGCACTGCGCCGCTTCGACGACTTCAAACAAAGGGTCACGAAGAACGGACGGACAAGAGCGATAGCGCGAAACGGAAACGATGTCATCGGCCACGCATTGAAAGCAGACATCCGACATTACTTCGATACGGTCGACCACGAAACGCTCATCGGCATCATCAAAAAACGGGTTCCGGACGAGGATATCCTCTGGTTGGCAAGGACTATCCTGGAAAACTACGACTCGGGCACGCCGGGAAAAGGCATGCCGCTCGGGAACTGGACGAGCCAGTTCTTTGCGAACATCTACCTCGACGAACTGGACCAGTACATCAAGCACACGCTCAAAGCAAGATATTATGTGCGTTATGTCGATGATTTCATCATCATGCACGTCTCGCCGGCAGTCCTTGCAGAGTACAAGAAGAAGATCGCCGCATTCCTCGAAGAGGAGCTGCTCCTCGCTCTCCATCCGGAGAAGAGCGCCATCATCCCACTCCGAAGAGGAGTCCCGCTCCTCGGTTACCGCGTCTTCTATCGCCACAAACTACCGAGAAAACGGAACATCAGGAGCATCAAGACGAGGGTGACGCGGCTTATCGCATCCTGCAAACGCAGCGTAAGCGAACCGGAACGTATTCGTGAAACGCTCGAGGGCTGGAGCGCCTACGCACGACACGCGAACACCTACCAATTGCGACGGAAACTCGGCATCGAGACAGAGATGCAAATAGAACTGCTCCAGTCCCCTACTTCTTCCCGAACGCCAGGAACAGGAGTTTCTTCTCGCCCATCCAGGCCTCGCGCTCTTCCAGCAAGGAGAAGCCGTGGCGTTCCGCCGGGTTGAGGAGCTCGGCCTTCTTCTCCGTGACAAGAAGGACCATCCCTTTCTTCCCGAGCGCGTATTTCGCCTGGTGGAAGAGGTCGTCCTGCCGCTTCTCGACGTCCTTCGGCGGCGTGCTCTTCCCGGACTGCGGCGGCACCGTCACGATGAGGTCGACGCTCCCTTTCTCGAGCTTGGTGTCGAGCCATTCAATCTCGCACTTCGTCAGCGAGAAGCTGTCAATCACGCCGGCGAGCTTCGCGTTGGCGCGCGTCATCTTCAGCATGGAGACCATCGGCGCGAATCCCGTGACGTTCGTCTTCTTCGGCTGGCTGTCCGGGAATGTCCATTCCCTGCTGGCGGCGAAGGGCATGGCGAGGAAGGCGAACTCTTTCCGGAAGCGTTGCGGGCTCGTCCCGGAGCCGAAAACGGCCGCTTCGATGACGAGGGAGCCCTCGGCCATGAACGGGTCGAGCAGGGTTTCTTTCCCGGTGTAGCCGGCGGCGCGGACGGCGGCGTACGCGACGCTCGCGCGCAATGATCGTCTGGTGTGGAATGCCCGGTATTCGCGTTTCGCGAGGTCCCTGCCGGCCAGGTCGATCCCGATGACGTACGCGTCGTGATCGATCGCGCAGAAGAGCGTCATGTCCGGCTTGGCGAGGTTGACCGGATAGTGTTTCTCTTCGTAGAGGAGGCCGCCGAGGAGCAGTTCTATCTCCTGCGCCTGGAAGCTGTGGTCGCCGAGCCGTTCGCACGTCGCCCTGAACGTTCCTCCGTGCTTGAGATAGGGGGAATAGTCGAAGCCGAGGATAGTTTCTTCTGCTTGGAGGAGGTCGTCCGGCTCTGCAATCTTTCCTTCGGCGATGAAGGCCAGCACGCGCGCGGCGGCCTGGCTGCGGTAGCAGAGCGCCGCCACGTCGTCCGGCGTACAGCCGTCCAGGACGACATAGCCTTTGCCGTTCCTGGCTGCGCGGCCGGTCAGCTCCTTCGCCTCGAGCGCCGCCTCGGGCTCGCAGCCCTGGTCGCAGAGGAGCGCGAGGCGGAGCGCGCCCGCCACAGGGGCCTTAATCGCCTTCTCGCCTTTCGCTGTCTTCTTCGCTGTCATCTCCTCTGAGAACCGCAGACGGTTTAAAAAGCAGACGTTCGACTGTCCGGATGTTCTTTTTCTCTTCCGCGCCATCGCTGCGGCCTAGTCGCCCTCCCTCCGGTGCGGGAAAAGAACGGCGGCTCAGGATTATGGCGCAGCGGCGCCATCTTCGCCGCCGTCAATCGTGCCAAGGCAGCGATGGCGCTAAGAATGAATGGAAAAGGACGGGAAAAAAAGGAAAGGGACGCTTCGTTGTTCTCTCAGAAGTACGGGTTGTCGTCGCGGGCGAGGTCTTCCGTCTTGACGCCGAGCATCTTCTGCACCGCTTGCAGGAACTCGCGCTGGAAGAGGTAGTAGTTCGTGATGATGTCGATGTTCACGATCTCCTCGCGGCCGTCGATGATCGTCTTCATCGTGACGTGCCTCCGGTATTCGTTCTCGCGCTCGACGTTCTTCGCGCGGAGCAGCTTGCGGAGCAGGAGGTAGAGGTCGATGTTGTCCTGGATCGTGACGTCGTCCTTATACAGTTCCTTGACGAGGTCCGCCTTCTCGATCGCGCTGCCGGGCATCTCGCCCGCCCACCGCTTCTGCTCCTCGGCGTGCTTGATCAGCGCGTCGACGAGGAACGCGTAGCAGTCCACCATCCGGTTCAGGATGTTGATGATCACGTCCACCGTGCGCGTGTACTTCAGGCTCACGTAGATCAGGTGGTCGACCCGTTTCAGCTCCTCGACCGCGTCATGCAGGGATTGCATCATTGTCCAGTCACCTTCTCCTCGACCAGCGCGGCGAACGCCTTGGCGCGCTGGACGTACTTCTTCAATTGCTCCTCGCTCAGCGTCCGCAGCCGGTAGGCGTCGTCGCAGATCACGTACTGCTGCTTCCGGACGAACTCGACGGGGCTGCGCTTGTGCTCCCGCACCGTCTCGAGCAGCTCGGCCACGAAGCGGAGGAAGCCGTCCGGCAGCTCGTAGAGCGGCGCGACGTGCCGCGTGAACCCGGCGAGCCGCGCCGTGAAGTCCCCCGTGACCGGCGGAATGCGCTTCCGTTCCCGCTCGAGCAGCAAGAGGGCGTCCATCCCCGCCTCGACAGAATCGAACGTGTTCTGGAGGACGGCGACGAGCAGCTTCGGGTCCTTGACCATCGGATAGGTCTGCGTGAGGATGTGGTCCGCCACCCCCGCTTTCTTGCGCGCGGTCTCTGCAGCCGCAACATAAGACTCCATCTCACGCCGAGTGTGGCAGGGTCCTATATATTGCTTATGGTCGGACGACGGGAAAAACGGACTTCGCTCCTCTTCGGTCGCGACGGAAGCCTCGCTCACGCTCGGGTCGCCGGCTGCGACCCGTGTCGAGATATTTTTCGCTTCACCGGAGCTCCCCGTGAGGGGCAACCCTCTCTCCTCTCCGGCTTCGTTCTCCGCAACGGGTCTCCTTTTGCCGGTGACCTACGCTTCCGTCGCGACCCGAATGGTCAACTATTTAAATGTCTGTGACGGTGACCCGAGAAAGAGAGGGGCGCATGGACAAGTACCTGGGCTGGAAGATCAACGAGGCGGTGCTCGTCGCCATCATCCTGTCCCAGATATTCGACTTCTTCAATTTCCTCGGCCCGTTCTGGACCTACATAAAGAACGTGATCAGCTGGGCGCTCGTCGTCTACCTGCTCTACAGCGCGAGCCCGAGCGAGATCATCTTCGGCGAGCGCCACCGGCTCTGGGACGCCGCGGCGATCACGGCGTTCTTCGCCCTCTCCCTGAAGACCGTGGTCGGCTTCGCGGAGTCGTTGCGGGCGGGGATGCTCAGCCATGTCATGGACTATGTCAGCTTCTTTCCCGGGAACGCGCCGGGCGCAATCCCCGTCAACGTTTCGCAGGCGGCGTACAACGCCTTCACCGTCCTCCACATCTTCCCGGACACGCTCGCCTCGTACGCGAACACCCTCGCGACGCACATCACCCTCACCAACCCCGCCATCCCGTTCGCCCTCACCGCCGGCAACCAGACTATGGGCGCGCTCCTCCAGCCGTACGGGCTCGACGGCCTCACCTTCCAGCTCTACAACACCCTCATCCTCAACGAGGCGGCCATCGAGACGGCGGGCTTCATCGTCGGCGGGCTCCTGATACTCTGCCTCACGGTCTACGCCGCCTTCCGGTTCTCGGCGGCGGAGCGGAGCGTCCTCCACGTCCTCGGCGAAGGCGGCAAGGCTGGTGGCTGGAAGACCCTGGTGCGGATACTCGCCGTGCTCCTCGCGATGGCCGCGTTCTTCGTCCTGATCTTCAACCTCTTCGTCGAGTGGCTCGCCATCGCGGTGGACGCGCCCCTGACGATGGTCGGCATCGCTTTCTACCTCCTCCTGCTCCTCCGCTCCCATCGTCGGAGTCACGAGGGGATCGACAGAGGCGGCCTGCTCCTGCAGATCGGCAACTTCGGCAACGACTTCATCAAAGGGTTCTTCCATCTTTTCCAGCGGCGGAGCACGGTGCTCCTCGGTCTCTCCGGCCTGCTCGTCCTCCACCTATTGACCGACATCGGCGCGTTCCTCCTCCCTTTCATGACGGGCTGGCGGGGCGAGATGTACTTCGGCCAGCTCGGCGCAGGCCACGACCCGCTCTATGCCCATCTCTTCTCCTCCTTCGGGGCGTCGTGGCAGGCGAACGCCGCTTTCGTGCTCCTCTACGCGCTCAACGCGTTCGGCCTCCTCGTCCTGCTCGGACTGCCCGCCTACATCTGGTACAAGTCCTACCGTATCCGGACGCGGCCGGACGGCGAGGACGAGCGGCAACATCATCCTTCCTTGTCGGCGTGGGCGGTCGCGCTCTTCCTGACGGCGATCATCTCGTTCCTCCTCGTGCCCGCCTTCTCGATGAAGGGCTTGGACGCGAGCGGTCTCATCGGCGTCGACCTCCAGACGCACGCCATCGCGACCGCGCAACCGCTCCTGTACGCCGGCATCCTCGTCGGCCTGTTCGCCGCGTTCCTCCTGCTGGGATTGTGGCGGCGGCTCAAGGGTTATCTCATGGCGTTCCTCTTCCTCGGCGGCATCCTCTTCTTCGGCGCGTACACCTTCACGTTCTTCCTCGCGACGGTGAAATACTACCTCGTCACGACCCTCTCACTCTTCGTCGAGACCGTGCGGAACTCCTCGCCGGGCGACCTCTTCATCGTCTGCTGGCTCCTCCTCTTCCTCGCCATCAACCTCTTCTTCTACATCTTCGGCTTCTTCAGCTTCGTCTACGAGACGCAACGGGACTGAACGGTTGACATCATCGTGGTTGCCGCCTTGGAGCGAGACTAGATTTTTGCCCGATTCATGCAGGGCAAAAATCGCAATAAGCTGCGAGGGACGAGCAGCAGACCTCCGCGGCAATCGTGATGGCAACGATGTTGCAGAACTGAAAAACAATAAAAACCGCCGCTCCACCCTGGGAGCCATGCCCGAGTTCTCGCGAGCGATCCTTGCATGGTACGGCCGCAACAAGCGCGACCTGCCCTGGCGCCGGACGACGGACCCGTACGCCATCCTCGTCTCCGAGGTGATGCTCCAGCAGACGCAGGTCGACAGGGTCATCCCGAAGTACGCGGCGTGGCTCGCCCGCTTCCCCGGCTTCGCGGCGCTCGCCGCCGCGCCGCGGTCAGAGGTCCTCAGGCAGTGGTCCGGGCTCGGCTACAACAGCCGCGCGGTCCGTCTGCACGCGCTCGCGAAGCTCCTCGTCGAACAGCACAGCGGACAGCTCCCGTCGACGGAGGAGGAGCTCGTCCGGCTGCCCGGCATCGGTCTTTACACCGCGGGCGCGCTCATGGTCTTCGCGCACGACAGACCAGGACATTGCATCGACGTCAATATCGAGAGAATCTTTAGACGGACGTTCTTTTCTAGGACTAGTACGGGTATTACTAAATCTAAAACTAAAATTGAAAAGATATTCATCGATTCATTCCCCGAGAAACGCGCGACGGACTACGGCAACGCGCTCATGGATCTCGGCAGCGCGGTCTGCACGGCGACGAAGCCGAAGTGCGACGGCTGCCCTGTCTACAACCTCTGCAAGTCGCGGGGTGAACGCCCCGACGAGAAGAAGGCGCGCGAGAAGCGGAAGCAGCCGGCGTTCCTGCATAGCAACCGGTGGTGGCGCGGCCGGATCCTGAAAGCGGTGAACGAGAACGGACGCCTCTCGGAAAAAGATTTACTAAAAATAATCGTCGTTCGGCCGAAGAACGACGAGCGAGAAGCGTTCAGGAACGCGCTCGAACAGCTCCGGGAAGAAGGATTCCTCTCCCGGGGAAAGAGCATCAGGGTCAACGACTAGGTTTCTGGACCATGATGCACTGGTCGTGGATGCACGCGATCTTGTGCGCGTCGCAGAACGCAGTCGCTTCCTTCGACTCCGCTCCCGGCTGGAACCACGCCTTCCTGACGCCGTGCTCCGCCGCTTCCTCGACGACGGCGAGCGCCGCGGGCGGCGGGACCACCAATACCAGAACCACGGATACTTTCTTTATTTTTTCATTCCTTTTGACGTACTCCGTGACGGTCCTGTACGCCGGCGTGCCGTGGATCCCCTCGCCCGGCCGCGCGTTGCGGTTGATCGCGACGACGTTGTACCCTGCCGCTTTCAGGTCGAGGAAGACCTTCGAGCCGTACTTCTCCCCGTTGTTCGTCGCGCCGACGACGACGAAGACGTTCTCGGGGTCGAAGAATGCGTCCATCATGCCCGTCATCCGTGCTGCGGAGAGGAACTGATACTAGTATTTTTCCTTTTTCTACCGCCGTTCGGCGAGCATCTTCGCGAAGTTCTCCTTGTGGAAGTCGAGGTATTTCTGCCGCGTGCCGTAGAGCTTCGCGGTCGCGAGGTACGCGCTCTGCGCGTCGAGGATCTCGTCCCGCGTCGGCAGCTCCGGTCCTTGCTCGGCGAGGGCGCGGAAGATCCAGGGGTTCTTGATCGCGCCGCGCGCGACCATGACGCAGTCTACCTTCGTCTCGCGGAGCATCCGCCGCGCGGATTCGGCGTCGAGCGCGCCGCCGTTCCCGATGAGCTTCGTCGTGACCACGTCGCGCAGCTCTCGCAAGGCGTTCCAGTCCGCTTCCTCGCGGCCGCGCTGGGCCGCGTGCTTCGCATGCATGGTGAAGAAGTCGAGATATTGGTTCGCGGCCGGGACGAGACGGTACGCGACTTTCCGTTCTTTCTCCAGCTGATTCATCCCTAACCGTAACTTGGCGCCGACGGCGATCGAGTCGTCGTGCTCCCTCGTCACCTCGGCCAGCGTCCTGAAGATTGCTTCCATCCGCGCCGTCCGCTTGATGAGCGCAGGGCCCGCCCCTATCCGGATGTTCTCGGGGGAGGGGCAGCCGAAGTTGAGATCGAACGCCTTGACGTGCCGGAAGTGCTCGTAGCCGGGTTTTTCCCGCAATTCGAAGAACTTCTCAAGGGTCTTCTGCAGCTCCTCCGGGCCTTTCGTGAGGAACTGAACCCCGGCTGGCGCGTCCGTCTCGTACGTGTCGACGAGGTCGAGCGTCGCCTTGTTCTCCCGGAGGAACGACGCCCCTCTGACCATCTCCGTGAACGTGAGCGACGCTCCCAAGGAGCCGCAGAGCTGGCGGAAGCCGGTGTCCGAGACCGCTTCCATCGGGGCGAGCAGATACGGGTTCTTCAGCCGCAGCGGGCCGAGCGCGAGGGTCATGACAGACAGAAACGATGAGGACTATAAAAATCAGTCGAGCATCATCTTCAGATCGACCGGGTTCCGGCGGCGCCAGAGTTCCATCTCGACATGGGCGGCCGACCCTATGATATGGCCTTCGCGCAGCAACGCTTCCATCGTCCGCTTGCTCGGAATCGTAAACTCGATTCCCCCGTCTTTCCCGCTCGCCCTCGACGGTTCCGGGTGTCCGAGCGCGGCCAGCGCGTCGAGGTATGACTTGTTGAACCAGAGATGCTTCTTCTCTTCCTCAAGGACGTTCTCATGGCCGATGGTGAGGCCATAGGTCTCAGGAGGAGATTTTCTCGTCCCTTCTGTCAATCCCCTCAGCGCTTCATTGGAAAGAGGCATCATGCCCGTGATTATCTTGAATGCCCGGTCTTCCTCGTCATCCCAGAACAATAGCTTCTTCGCGTAGCGTTCCATCGGGAGCGCGATCCCTTCCCTCGTCACGACGATCTCTTTTGCCGCCATGTAGCCGAGCATGATGTCCAACGCAGGCACATGGTCGCGCGTTCCGTGGAAATCTATGCGCGAGTCGGTATTATCCAAGAACCACGGCGTCCGATAATAGTTGTGTTCGCGGAAGAAGAGGACCTGGCCGTAGCCTCCTTCCCGGACCTCTTCCCGGATCCTCTCGATCATGTCTTGAGGGGCGGTCTCCATTCTGTGCTTGAATGAGTTACCATTTTTAAGTTTTTACAAATCTCATCACGGTTTTCCCGGTCCGTCGTCGCGGCCTTATTATTCTCCCTCCGGTCCGAGGTTTCGCCCTGGAGACCGTGGGTCTTCGGGCGCACGAATTCTCCGAATTCGTTGTGTCGGGCGCTCACGATAATGGCGCTGCGGCGCCATGTTCGCGCCCGGGTCTCGTGCCAAGGCGACGACGGACGTGACGGACTCGTTGCGGGGTTTCCGGATGGGATTACTGACGGGATTCTGGTCGGCTGTGCTGCTTTCGACGGTCTTTTCCCCTCGCAAGATTTATAAGCAGGATTCGTTGTGCGGCACGGATGATCGATGTCGTCCTGTACGCGACGGTCCTCTTCAACCTCTTCCTCATCATCGACCCCGTCGCGGCCATCCCACTCTTCCTCGCCATCACGCGGGACAATACGAAGACGGAGCGCCACGCCATGGTCTTCCGCGCGTGCGTCGTCGCCTTCTTCGTGCTGGCGTTCTTCGCCGCCATCGGCCGCACGCTCCTCAACTACTTCGGCATCTCCATCTCCGCGGTCCAGATCGCGGGCGGCGTCCTCCTCTTCACGATCGGCATCGAGATGCTCTTCGGCCGCGTCACCCGCACGGAGACGAGCGAGCACGAGGAGAAGGTCGCGGCCGAGAAGGAGGACGTCTCGATCACGCCGCTCGCCATCCCGCTCCTCGCGGGTCCGGGCGCTATCACCGCGGTGATGCTCTTCTCCCACCCGGACAGCGCCGGCCCGTTCGTCGTCATCGTCGCCCTCCTCTTCGTCCTGGCCATCAGCTGGGCGATGCTCCGCTTCTCCGAGACCTTCCAGAAGGTGATCGGCCCCATCGGCCTCAAGGTGATCGGCCGCGTCATGGGGCTCTTGCTGACGTTCGTCTCCGCGCAGCTCATCCTCAACGGCCTGGCCGCGGTCGGCGTCATCCACGGCTGAAAGCGCGGCCGATACCTCCCGAGAGCCTCCGGTCGTGCGTTTTCTCCGCACTCAGGAGCATTCCTACACAGCATTTTTAACCTTCCGCCCCTTCCTCCCGTCGCATGAAAGCATCCGACCTCTTAGTCAAGGCCCTCGAGAAAGAGGGCGTCACGCACGTCTTCGGCGTGCCGGGCGAGGAGAACCAGGACCTCCTCTTCTCCCTCGAGAAATCGAACGTCACGTTCGTGCCGACGCGCCACGAGCAGGGAGCGGCGTTCATGGCGGATGTCTACGGACGGCTCACCGGCAAGGCGGGCGTCTGCCTCGCAACCCTGGGGCCTGGCGCGACGAACCTCCTCACAGGGCTCGCGGACGCGCAGCTCGACAAGAGCCCCGTCGTCGCGATCACCGCCCAGGGCTCCCTCGACCGGCTGCACAAGGAGAGCCACCAGGCCGTGGACATCGTCTCCATGTTCCGGCCCATCGTCAAGTGGAACGCCTCGATCACCAGCCCCCAGATAGTGGCGGAAGCCGTCCGGAAGGCGTTCAAGCTCGCCGAGACGGAGAAGCCCGGCGTCACGCACCTCGAGCTCCCGGAGGACGTCGCCCGGATGGAGACGGACAAGGAGCCGCTCGCGCCGCGCCGCGTCCGGCGCGCCTCGCCCGACTTCAAGGCGGTCGACGCCGCGATGGCGGTCATCCGCGACGCGAAATGCCCGCTCATCATCGCAGGCAACGGCGCCATCCGGAAGCTCGCGTCGAAGCACCTCCGCGACTTCGTCGGGAAGACAGGCATCCCGGTCGTCACGACGTTCATGGGGAAAGGAGCCGTTTCCGGCAAGGACCCGCGCTCCCTCTTCACCATCGGCCTCAAGGCGCGCGACTTCCAGATGTGCTACGTCGACCGCGCCGACGTCGTCATCACCGTCGGGTACGACGTCGCCGAGTACGACCCGCAGAACTGGAATGGCGCCAAGGGCAAGCGGATCATCCACATCGACTTCACGCCGGCCGAGGTGTACGAGTACTACCAGCCGGACGTGGAGATCGTCGCGGACATCAGCGCCACGCTCTGGGAGCTGAACCGGCGCCTCGCGGAAGAGAAGATCGGCTTCGATCCACGTCGCATCCAGCCGCTGCGCGAGCGCATCCTCGACGACTTCAAGCACGCCGCCCTCGAGGAAGGGAAGCCGTTCACCGTGCCCGGCGTCCTCGCCCTGCTCCGCACGCTGACGAAGGACGACGACATCCTGCTCAGCGACGTCGGCAGCCACAAGATGTGGATCGCGCGGAACTACCCCGCGTACGAGCCGAACACGGTCATCATCTCGAACGGGTTCGCGAGCATGGGGATAGCCCTTCCTGGCGGCATCGCGGCGCGGATCGCACGTCCCGGGCAACGGGTCATCGCCGTGATGGGCGACGGCGGCTTCCTCATGAACAGTCAGGAGCTCGAGACCGCCACCAGGTTAGGCGTCGGGTTCACCGTCCTCGTCTTCAACGACAACGACTACGGCCTCATCCGGTGGAAGCAGGAAGCGGCGACCGGCAGATCGTTCGGCACCGCGCTCACCAACCCCGACTTCGTCAAGTACGCGGAGAGCTTCGGCATCAAGGCGTACCGTCCGCGCACCGTCAAGGAGCTCGAGCACGCCCTGAAGGAGTCGCTCGCGAGCGGCGAGATGCGCCTCGTCGCCGTCGACATCGACCCGCGCGAGAACCTCGCCCTGACGAAGCGGCTGCAGCAGGACCTCTGCGACACCTTCGACTTCAAGCTCTGACATTCCACTGACCACACATACTAGGTCATCGTCGCCACCCTGGAACAAAATCACAAAATGCGCCGATTCGCGCGGAACGTTTTCGTTCCGGCGCCCCGACGTTGCCGTCGTGGGCATGCAGGCGCATTTTGGCAAAATCCCGGACCGGAGGGAGGACAAGACCTCGTGGCGACGATGACGAAAAAACGTTTTTTTCAAGAATGATGACGCTGTGAGGTGACATTCATGCGAGCCATCAATCCAGCCACGGGCAAGCCGCTCAAGGAGCACCGGGAGCACACCGACCAGGAAGCGGACCGCATCCTCGACGAGGCGGACGCCGCGTACAAGGGATGGCGCCTCGTCCCGTTCGCGCAACGCGCAGCGCTGATGAAGAAGGCGGCCGCTCTCCTCCGCGAACGCAAGGAGCGCTACGCGAAGGCCATGACCGAGGAGATGGGGAAGCCGATCACGCAAGCCCTCAGCGAAGTCGAGAAGAGCGCATGGGTCTGCGACTACTACGCGGAGCACGCGGAACGGATGCTCAAGGACGAGCCCGCGGAGAGCGACGGCAAGCGCGCCTTCGTCGCGTTCGAGCCGATCGGCGTCGTCCTCGCGGTGATGCCGTGGAACTTCCCCTTTTGGCAGGTCTTCCGCTTCGCGGCTCCGGCGCTGATGGCCGGCAACGCGGGCGTCCTCAAGCACGCGAGCAACGTCCCGGCGAGCGCCCTTGCCATCGAGGAAGTGTTCAGGGATGCGGGCTTCCCGAAAGGACTGTTCCGCACGCTCCTCATCCCCTCGTCGAAAGTGGAGCGCGTCATCACGCACGACGCAGTCAAAGCGGTCACGCTCACCGGGAGCGAGCACGCCGGCAGCCTCGTCGCCGCGCAGGCGGGCAAGGAGATCAAGAAGACCGTGCTCGAGCTCGGCGGTTCAGACCCGTTCATCGTGCTGGACGACGTGGACGTCGCGTTCTGCGCCCTCCAAGCAGTCAATGGCCGGATGATCAACGCCGGGCAGAGCTGCATCGCCGCCAAGCGGTTCATCGTTCTCGACAAGATAGCGGCGAAGTTCGAGCAGGAGTTCGTCGCGTTCATGCGCCAGCAGAAGATGGGTGATCCGCTCGACCCTGAGACGCAGGTGGGGCCGCTCGCCCGCGAAGACCTGGCGATTGAGCTGGACGGCCAGGTCCAGGATGCGGTCAAGAGAGGGGCGAAGCTCCTCCTCGGCGGCAAGCGGGACGGCGCGTACTACGAGCCGACCGTCCTCGCCGGCGTGACCCCGGAGATGCGCCTCTTCCAGGAGGAGACGTTCGGCCCCGTCGCGGTCATCTACCGCGTCAAGGACGACGACGCGGCGGTGGCGCTCGCGAACGCGACGCGGTTCGGCCTCGGCGGCAGCGTCTGGTCGAAGGACACGGAGCGCGCGATCAAGGTCGCGCGCCGCGTCGAGTCAGGCGCGGTCTTCGTCAACGGCATCGTCAAGTCGGACCCAAGACTGCCGTTCGGCGGCGTCAAGAAATCCGGGTACGGCCGCGAGCTCTCGCACTACGGCATCCGCGAGTTCGTCAACATCAAGACGATCTGGGTCGGCTAGAAAAAAGATCGTGAAAAAGATTTATCATTTCACTTCGACCCGTTTCTCCTCGTCGTAGACATATGTCTTGCTCTCGTCCTCGTCCTTGGTGCGCTTGTGGCTGCCGTCGCAGAACGGTTTGCTCTTCGAGAGCCCGCACATGCAGACCCACTTGTCGCCGACCTGCTGCGGCCCGTGCGCCGTATGTTTCACCAGTCTCGCCATCATCCCACCTCACAGTCCTTAGCCATCATTCTAACCGAAGATGCTCGCCAGCCAGGAGAAGAACCGCGCGAAGACGCCCTGCTTCACCGGCGCGGGCTGCGGCGTCGGCGGCGGCACGCTGCCCGGGACGCAGACGTGGTTCTGGCACGTCCCGTCCGCGCAGTCGGAGTCGTTCATGCACCGGTAGTTCTGCACGTCCGGGACGAGCTCCTTCTGCTCGTCGCAGTACTGGCCGTTGAGATGGATGCCGACGGGGATGCAGCCGCTTCCGGAGACGCAGCCGTCGCACGCGCTCTCGTTCTGCACGGGCTGCGGCGGGGGCGGCGGCGTAGCCGTTGCCTGCGGCGCGCCCATGCTGACGCTGAACCCCTGCTGCCGGAAATACGACTCGGCGGCCGCGACGACGGGCGCGTTCCCCGCGTCGCCTTGCACGATCCTGACATCCTTGCCTGTGATGTAGACGAGCATCTTCCCCGCGTACTGGTCGGGATTGCTCGCGACGTCCGTGTCGAGCGCGCCGCTGAACCGCGCGCCCGCCTGCGCCTGCATCGCCGCCGCGAAATTGGCCGCGGTCACGACGTCGGCGGCGCCGCCCGCGTCCGTGACGACGGTGTAATAGTCCGCGCTCTCCGCCGCGACCAGCGCCGCGACGAGCACGAACAGGATCAGCACAGACAGTATCAATAATCCCTTCATCGACGCACCCCTTCACCCGGATTCTCCGATGGCAGAGTCCTCTCTTCGTTTTATACTTTTCGGGAAACGGCGTTCCATAAACGTTTTATACGCTCAGCCCCCTCGTCTCTGCCATGAAAACCCCCTCGAAGCCCTCCGTCAATGTGCCTTCGTTCCCTCTCGTCGGCGGCGGCTCGATCCCCGCCCTCGGGCTGGGCACGTGGCAGCTGACCGGGAAGACCTGCACCGACGCGGTCCGCTCGGCGTTCAAGCTCGGCTACACGCACCTCGACACGGCGGAGATGTACTCGAACCACGAGGATATCGGCCGCGCGCTGCGGGGGCATGACCGCTCGAAGGTCTTCCTCACTTCCAAGGTCTGGACGAGCAACCTGCGCCGCGACGACGCCATCGCCGCCTGCGAAGAGGCGCTCACCGAGCTCGCCACGCCGTATCTCGACCTCTGCCTCGTCCACTGGCCGAACCGCGCCATCCCGATGACCGAGACTTTCGACGCGCTCCGCGAGCTGCAGGAGAAAGGGCTCATCCGCCACGTCGGCGTCGCGAACTTCACCGTGAAGCACCTCGAGCAGGCACGGAAGGCCTCCAAGGTCCCGATCGTCATGGACCAGGTCGAGTTCCACCCGTACCTCTACCAGGAAGAGCTGCTCGCGTACTGCAAGAAGCACGGCATCCTGCTCACCGCGTACTCGCCGCTCGCGCAAGGGAAGGTCTTCCGCGACGAGAAGATAGCCGCGATCGGACGGAAGCACGGCAAGACCGCGGGCCAGGTGACGCTGCGCTGGCTCCACGAGAAGGGCATCGTCGCCATCCCGAAGGCGAGCTCCGAGCAGCATCTCCGCGAGAACATGGAGATCTTCGACTTCAAGCTGGACGAGGAGGACACGAAGATACTCGACAATCTGCCGCAGCGCCGCATCATCGACCCGCCGTTCGCGGAGTTCGAGTAAGGACTCGTTGTTGTCCGGGCCGTAATGCTCCCTAAAGTTTATAATCCATCAAGATCGTTCTTTATCCATGGTCGATTTGGACCGGTACAAGTTCGGGATCGGTTTCTGGACCGGCGGCGGCGTCTACAGCATCATCAACATGCTCATGAACTACCGGCACGGCGCCCAGAGCGACATCCTGCTCTACAACTACTTGATAACCGGCGTCGCGGTCCTCGGCCTGATCCTGAACATCGTCCTGCTGAAACGGGCGGACAGAGCGAAGACAACGAAGAACTGATCCCCTTCTCCTGTTCTCCTTCTCTGGTTCTCCTTCTCCCGTTCTTTTTTTTGTGGTCTTCTTCGCATCATGGCCGTCGCGGCCTCATTGTTCTCCCTCCGGTCCGAGAATGGGTTGAGCGCTCACGATTATGGCCTCGCAAAAAACGCTCGTCCATGTGTTCGGGAACGACGAGCTTGCGAGTCGGTCAGGAGCGAGAGCGACTGAACCGAACACTACGAACGGTTCTGGACTTGTTCCAGAACCCGGGAATGAAATGATCGCGAAGTGAGTATGTTCGCGCCCGGGTTTTGTGCCAAGGCGGCGGCCATGATGCATGGTTTGTCTGCGTCTCTTTTCCCCTTCTTTGTTGACGAAAACAAAAACGCGTCTTAAACGTTCTGGGACGAGGATTCGGCCTTCCTGGACGTTCCCGCCCCCTCTTTTTCGCTGGAAGGGTATATATCAAGGTCGCTTCTCACTCAAGGACAACACATAAAATCGTTTTTCCGTTCATTTTTTCCGTTCCAATCTTTTTCCGTTCCGGAGAATATGCTCCGGGAAACGAGGTGTCCATCATGAAGAAGACGCTCAAGGTCAAGGGGATGCACTGCCGCAGCTGCGAGATGATCATCGCGGAGGCGCTGGAAGAGGCGGGCGCGGGCAGCGTCGCGGCTTCGCACGCCAAGGGAGAGGTCACCGTCGACTTCGGCAGCCTCGACGAGCAGCGGGTCAGGAAGATCATCAAGGAAGAAGGGTACGAGGTCGAGTAGATGGACGCGACGATCTACGTGCCGGACATCGAGTGCGACAGCTGCGTCAAGCTCATCACGAAACGCCTGGAGAGCCAGAAAGGCGTCACCGACTTCGAGGTGGACGAGGGCGCGGTCATCGTCGAGTACGACGACGCGGCGGTCAAGGCAGACGCGATCGTCGGCCTGATCCGGAAGGACGGGTTCCGCGCCTCCCTCGCGCCGTTCGACCGCAAGTCACTCGGGGAGCGCTGGCGCGACTTCCGCGAGAACAAGAGCAAGTACGCAATCGAGCGCGACGGCATCGTCTACGCGCTCTCCGCCTTCGTCTTCCTCCTCCTCGTCGAGGCGATCGCCTACGTCGGGTTCTTCGACACCATCCCCGGCTTCCTCAGTCATTACGGCTGGTGGCTCCTCTACCTCGACATCACCGTCGTCTCGGTCGGCCTCGGCCTCTGGCACATCTCCGCGTACAGGGCGCGGATGACGTGCATGGTCGGGATGATGCTCGGCATGACCGTCGGGATGCAGGCGGGCATGATGCTCGGCGCGGTCGTCGGCGCGACGAACGGCTTCTTCATCGGCTCGATGGCGGGGATGCTCGTCGGCGTCTTCACCGGCGTCGTCGCCGGCAAGGGCTGCGGCGTCATGGGGACGATGCAGGGCATGATGGCCGGCCTGATGGGCGGCACGATGGGGCCGATGATCTCGGTGATGATGTTCTCCGACCACCTGCTCTGGTTCATGCCGTTCTACATGGCGATCAACGTCGCGATCATGGCGGGCATGTCGTACATGGTGTACGAGGAGATGGTCGAGGGCAAGGAGGTCTTCCGCCAGCCGCTCGACTTCCTCACCTTCGTCTCGGCGTGCATCATCATAGCGGCGGTCTTCGTCATCATCATGGTGTACGGCCCGAAGGCGCCGCTCTTCGCGGTATGAGGAGGAAGAACAAAAATTTTTTTCAACGAAAAAGCGAGGGTCACCGGCCGACGGTCGAGCATTGAGGAACAAATAGCGAAGGACGAGTAGGGGGTCGCCCCCTACGGGGACGAGTCCCTTCGGCCTTCACAGCGACACGCGAGAAGCCTGTGACCCGAACGAAATACCAAGACAATCAACAAGACAATCATGAGGTGAACAATCATGGACAACAAAGCAATCGTTGTGCTCGGCGCGCTCCTCGTCCTCGCGCTCGTGCTCGTGCTCTCGGCGAGGAACATGGCCGCGCTCGGCGTCGCGCCCGGCGTGACGCGCGCGACGGCGCCGACGACGCTCGCGGCGTCGCCCTCCGCCGCGACGACCGCCACGGCAGGCGCGGGCGGCGTCCAGGACGTGACGCTCAAGATGCGCGGCACGACGTACTATACCGAGCCGGCCGCGCTCCAGCCCGGCGTCCCGGTCAGGATGACCGTCGACCTCTCGACAGTGACCGGGTGCATGCGCGACGTCGTCATGCCCGGCTTCGGCATCCGGAAGTACGTCTCGCAGGGCGACAACGTGATCGCGTTCACCGCGCCCGCGGCGGGCAGCTACCCGATCAGCTGCTCCATGGGGATGGGACGCGGCGTCATCACCGTCGGCGACGCGGCAGCGGCTGTGGCGGCGCCGTCTGCTGATCCCTCTGCAGCGGCTCCTGCAGCCGGCACCGGTTACGGCAGCGCCTGCGGCGCGACCGGTACTGGTTCGGCAGGCGGCTGCGGCTGCGGCGGCTGAACGCCGGGATTCGGCGCATCTTCCACAAGGCATATAAACAACATATGATTATCATATCATATGAAAAATGAATCATACAATAATCCCGGGCGCGCGTACGAGGCCTACGGGGTCTTCTTCGAGACCCTCGCCAACCAGAACCGGCTGCGCATCATCAACGCGCTCCGGCAAGGGGAACGGAACGTGACGCAGATCGTCGCGAAGACCGGGCTGGAGCAGACCTGCGTCTCGCACTGCCTCACGCGGCTCGAACGCTGCGGCTTCGTCTCCGCGCGCAGGGACGGGAAGTACCGGGTCTACGCCCTGAACGAAGCGACCATCCTGCCGCTCATGAAGCTCATCGACAGCCACACGCGGGCGTACTGCATCCACCTCATCGATGCACCCGCGCACATGCACGCCTCGGGCGCGCACGCGAAACAACGTTGATGGAGAGAGAGATTTGATGGAGAGAGAGGTACAACGATGAAGACGGCGAAGCTTGCGATCGAAGGGATGCACTGCGCCAGCTGTGCGACGCTGATAGAGAAGACGCTGCAGAAGACGCCGGGCGTCGCGGACGCGAACGTCAACTACGCGGCGGCGAGCGCGACCGTCCGGTACGACGACGCGTCCGTGGACGAGAACGTGCTCATCGGCCGGGTGGAGAAGCGCGGCTACCGCGCGCTGCCGGCCGAGCAGGCGAAATCCCCGCGTGAACAGCAGGAAGCGGAGACCCGGACATTCCGCAAGAAGCTCATCCTCAGCCTCTGCTTCGCCGTCCCCGCGTTCATCATCGGGATGCTCCTCATGTGGCTCGGCGTCGACCTCCCGTACAAGGACTACCTCCTCTGGCTGCTCGCGACCCCGGTCCAGTTCTACGTCGGCTGGTCGTTCTACCGGGGCGCGTGGGCCGCGCTCAGGAACAAGAGCGCGTCGATGGACACCTTAGTTGTTCTTGGCACGAGCGCCGCGTACCTCTACAGCGTCTACAACGTGCTGTTCAACCCGGCGGCGGGCCAGTACTTCGAGACCAGCGCGATCCTCATCACCTTCGTCATCGCGGGAAAATACCTCGAGGCGGTCGCGAAAGGCAAGACCTCGGACGCGATCTCCAAGCTCGTCGACCTCAGCCCGAAATACGCGATCGTCATCCGCGACGGCCAGGAGCGGCGCGTCCCGGTCGACCAGGTCGTCGTGGGCGACCTCGTCCTCGTCAAGCCGGGAGAGAAGATCCCCGTCGACGGCACCATCGTCGAAGGCCGTTCCTCTCTCGACGAGAGCATGATCACCGGCGAATCAATCCCCGTCGAGAAAGGAGTAGGAAGTATGGTCATCGGCGGCACGATCAACAAGCACGGCTCGTTCCGGTTCACCGCCACCAGGGTGGGGGCGAACACGACGCTCAGCCAGATCGTCAAGCTCATCGAAGAGGCGCAAGGGGAGAAAGCGCCGATCCAGCGGTTCGCCGACGCGGTCTCCGCGTGGTTCGTCCCGGTCGTCATGCTCCTCGCGCTCATCGCCTTCGCTTCCTGGTACCTGCTGGGCAACGGCTTCGCCTTCGCCCTCTCCGCCGCCATCGCCGTCCTCGTCATCGCGTGCCCGTGCGCGCTCGGTCTGGCGACGCCCACCGCGATTATGGTCGGCACCGGGAAAGGCGCGAAGCACGGCATCCTCATCAAAGGCGGCGAGACCCTGGAGATCGCGCACAAGGTGCGGGCGGTCGTCTTCGACAAGACCGGCACCATCACGAACGGCACGCCCGCCGTGACGGACGTCGTCGCGCTCCACGGCTTCACCGAGCAGCAGGTCCTCCACGTCGCGGCGAGCATCGAGAAAGGGTCGGAGCACCCGCTCGCCGAAGCCATACTCGCTGCGGCGAAAGAGCGGAGGATCGGCCTCCGCGCAGCGACGGATTTTACAGCGGTGCCTGGCCACGGCGTCACCGCTCACCTGGAAGGCCACGCGTTCCTCTTCGGCAACCAGAAACTCCTCAAAGAGCACAAGATACTATTAGAGAAAAAAGAACTCACACTGATTGAAGAGCTGGAAACCGAAGGGAAGACGGTCATGCTCCTCGCCTCTCCGCACAGGCTCATCGGCCTCATAGCGGTCGCGGACACGATCAGGCCGAGCGCGCCGGCAGCGGTCGCCAGCCTCCGGAAGGACGGCATCGCGGTCTACCTCATCACCGGCGACAACAAGCGGACCGCGGAGGCGATCGCCGGCCAGGCCGGCATCGACCCGAAGAACGTCTTCGCCGAGGTGCTGCCGCAGGAGAAGGCCTCGTACGTCAAGCGGCTGCAGCGGCACGGAAAAGTCGCGATGGTCGGCGACGGCATCAACGACGCCCCCGCGCTCGCGCAGGCGGACATCGGCATCGCCATGGGAAGCGGCACGGACGTCGCGATGGAGACGGGCAACGTCGTCCTGATGCGGAACGACCTCGCGGACGTGGCGAAAGCCTTCCGGCTGAGCAGGCAGACGATGGCGAAGATCCGGCAGAACATGTTCTGGGCGCTCTTCTACAACGTGCTCGGCATCCCCATCGCGGCCGGCCTCCTCTACCCCTTCACGGGCTGGCTCCTCTCCCCCATCATCGCCGGCGGCGCCATGGCGCTCAGCTCGGTCAGCGTCGTGACGAACTCGCTGCTGTTGCGCGCGGGACGGTTGTGAGCACGTCGGTGCCAAGTGCCGCTCCCTTGAACAAGATTTAAAAAACCTTTCCGCATATATTTTTCTTGTGATTGACGCAGGCATCGACTTGAGATCGCGTTCTGACGAGGAGGTCTTCCTCATCCATGGCTACACGGGAAGCCAGACGGACTTCAACGAGCTTCCGAACTATCTCCATGAACGCCTCAATCTCAATGTGAAGGCGATCCTGCTCAAGGGGCATGGCACCTCGATAGGCGACTTGGACGCGCTCGGATACGACGATTTCCTGAACCAAGCCGAGACCGCCCTCAAAGCAGAGATCAGGGGCGGGAAGAAGATCGTCATCGTGGGCGTCAGCTTCGGCGCTCAACTGGCGCTCATTCTCGCGTCGAAATACCCTGTTATGGGCGTCATCACCGTGTCCATACCCTATTCGCTGAGATTCCCTTTCAACATCCCCTTGATCGAGACGGTCGGCGTCTTCAAAAAGCACTGGCGGAAGTTTCACACGCCTCTCGAGACCCGATTGCGGAAGCATGCACGCTTCTACAGCCACATGCACATCAACGGGCTGAAGATAGTCAAGCAATCGAACAAGATACTCGAGGACTCCCTAAAAGATATAACCTGCCCCTCGCTCGCGATCCACTCAACCCACGACCCCATCAGCGATTCTGAGGGCATCGTGCGCTTGCAGAGGGTCATCGGCTCCGGAATCAAGCAGAGCGTCGTCTTCCGCAACAGGAACCACAACATATTCTATTCATCCAGCAGGCGGCGCCTCTACCGACTCATCGCGACCTTCATCCGGGACGCATTCGAGATAAGAGCTGCGCAGAAAGAGACCGTCGCAGCGATTGTTCCCGCATATAATGAGGCCGAATCAATCGGCGAGGTCTTGGAAGCATTGAGCAAGACGGAGTGCATCGACGAGATCATAGTGGTCGACGACGCCTCGACAGACGGCACTGACGATGTTGTCAGACGGTTTGAGGGGGTCGTCCTCCTGAAGAACCGCGTGAACATGGGGAAAAGCCACTCGATGCAGCGGGGAGTGGACGCGTCCGAGGCGCCCATCATCTTCTTCTGCGATGCGGATCTCCACGGCCTCTCACCAGAAATAATCAGGGGGATCGTCGCCCCCGTCAGACGGCGCAGCGTCGACATGTTCATCGGCATACGAAGCAACCTCATGCAACGGTCATTCCTCCCTTTCGCGTTGAATTCCGGCGAGCGTGCCTTGCGCAGGGAGACCTGGAACGCCCTTCCCTCCCGTTTCAAGAAACGCTACCGCGTGGAAGTCGGACTGAACCACCTGGCCAGACATCTCGGGAAAGGGTATGATTACCGGGTCTTTGATTACCGACAGACACTGAAGGAGAAGAAATACGGCCTCCTCAAGGGGACTTTCCTCAGATGGTGGATGAACTTCGATGTGGGGATGGCGTATCTCCTTGTACTGCTGGATCTGATGCGAGGCGGACGGCTTTCCGGCCGTTCGAAGTAAGATGGGACTCGTCGAAGGCCTCTTGATGTTTTTCGTCGCTTATCCTTTCTCCGTGTCTTTTGCGGGCGCATTTTTCGGTGGAGAAGAGACGATACTCGCCTTGGCGTTCCTTTCGGGACAGGATATGGTCCCCGTCTGGAGCGTTTTCCTCGCCTGCCTGCTCGGTACGTTCTCTTCCGATTCGATGTGGTTCTTCTTCGGGAGGAGCCGTCTGATGACGAGAGCTCTTGCTTGGAGATGGGTTGCCAGAGCATACAAGGAGGTCGACCGGCTTTATGTGTCGCTCACCAGATACGGCACGTTTCTCGCTCTTCTCATCGGAAAATTCATCTATGGCACCCGGATAGCCACCATCGCTTACTTGAGCAGGGAACGCATGACATTCAAGAGGTTCTCCGCTTTCAACGCAGCCATCATCGCAGTATGGTCGGGGATAGTGATATCGGTCGGTTGGCTCGCCGGCAGAGGGTTCAGCAAAGCGATAAATGTCTTCCAGGATGTGGAGAAAGGCGTATTCTTGCTATTCCTGTTCCTCCTCGCCATGTATCTGCTCAAGCGAGGCATCGACAGGTTCCTGCGGAAGGAGCTCCGCGTCTGAGCGCAACCTCTTCATCCAGCTCTTAGGCGAATGGAGTCGTTACCGGCTGAAGGGCGAGCGTGGCGAAGGAAGCATCAGAGGGCGACTAGGGGGTTGTCCCTTACGGGGACGAGCCCTTTCGAATTGAACAGCGATACGCGAGAAGCCGGTAACGATACTCAACGCCCAGGGTCCTAAATGCATAAACCATTTATACCCTTCCCCGTTGAGGAGCCCCCATGAACCAGCGCGTCATCGGCGTCATCGTCGTGGTGTTCGCCCTCCTCGCGGGGGCGCTCCTCTTCCTCGTCAAGGCGCAGCACGACACGGACACCGCGCTCCTCATCCAGGCGCGCGGCGGCAACTGCTACCTCGACGACGGTACATGCCTCCACGAGCAGGGGAACGGGCTCTACATCTTCGGCGGCGCCATCACCGCCGCGCTCCTCGCCCTCGGCGCCTACCTCATCATCTTCGACCGGGCGGCACGCTCCCTGGAGAAGCAGCACCTCGAAGTTTCGCAGGCGCTCAAGGAGGCGAAGCAGCAGGAGAAGCAGAAGGACGAGTTCAAGGCGTTCCTGTCCGGCTTCCCCGAAGAAGAGCAAAGGATCCTGCTCGCCGTGAAGGAGCAGGACGGCATCAAGCAGTCCACGCTCCGCTTCCGGACCGGGCTGTCGAAGACGACGCTCTCCCTGCTGCTGAAGGCGCTCGAGCAGCGCGGCATCGTCAGCCGCGAGGAGGACGGCAAGACGAACAAGGTCTGGCTGCGGAAGAAGTTCTAGGTTTAAATAACTGAACGCCTTTCCCTTCTTTCATGAAGTGGCCTTCATCGTTGGTCATCGTGCGTCACGGGCAATCGACGCAGAATGCGGTCCTCGACCTCATCGACGACAATCTTGAGGAGATCCTCAAGCAGAAATCAATCCGCGATATGGTTGTAGCTTTGACCGAACGTGGACACCGGCAAGCGCAGCAGACCGGGTTGTACCTCCGTGATCATCCAAGATTTGACGTTTGTTTCTCCTCGCCGTATGTGCGGACGCTCGAGACTGCGTAGGGGATCATCGCTCAGCTCGATTATGATGTCAGTCTGTTCAAGGACAATCGCCTGCGGGAAAAAGAGTTCGGACGGCTGCATGGCTTCACGACCGAGGAGATCAAAGAGCGATACCCTGAAGAGTTCGCCGACAGGGAGCGTGACGGAAAATACTGGTACCGTCTGCCGAGAGGGGAGAATTATCCCGATGTCGAGGGGCGAGTTCACAGTTTCTTGGACAAGCTGGTGAGGGATTGTCGCGGTAAGAATGTTCTGGTCGTCACCCATCACGTGCCTTACGTGCTGTTCCGAGCGCTTTTCGAGCATTTGGATGAACCTGGCGTGCTCGCCCTGGGAGCGGTTCCCAATTGCGGGATACAAGAATATCATGTTGATACGTCGAAGAGAACGGAAGGACGGATGAAATTCGTCCGATTCAATGACATCGCTTATTCTCATGAGCAGTAATTTTATTAACTCAAGCGTACGCGTGCGACCATGGACGCCCGGAAAGCGCTCTTCAGCTTTACCCTGACGTTCAGCGTCCTCCTCGAGGTCTGGGTGCGCGGGATTATGCCCCCTCACGCACGTCCGGGACGGTTTCGGCGTCTGGCCGCCCGTCGACAACATCATGCACTTCTTCTGGGGCGTCAACCTCCTCTTGGCGCTCGTCCTCTTCCTTCGGATGACGCCGCTCGAAGGGCTGCTCGGCGTCTACGGCTGGCAGATGATATGGGCGCTGTGCGAGATGCTCGGCGACATCCTCTTCAAGCAGCCGGCGTACATGCTCGACCACTTCTTCTTCGACGGCATCAAGGACACCCTCATGGACGTCGCCGGAGCGCTCCTCGCATGGTTCCTGCTGTCGAGGACGAAAGAACGGTTCGCAGGCACGAAGAAACATCCGCGCTTCGCGCGCTTCCTCGCCGCGCACCTCGCCCTGATGCTGCCGCTCCTCCCCGTAGGGGCGTTCCTCCTCTTCTCGACCGGGACGAGCGCCGACGTCCTCGCGATCGCGTGGATATCCTTGGCGGCGCCGGTCGCGTACATCTTCTTCAAGAATCAGAGAATTCCCGGACGATCTCGACGCGTTGCTCGATGACGGATGAGTTGTCGTGGCCGAACGTGAACGTCCCCTCGACCTTCTTGCCGTCGAGGACGAGCGGCAGCCAGTACGGGTCGTCGTTCCACATCTGGCTGATCGGAACATCGTCGAACGCGAACCACCGCGGCCGCATCTCCTCCGTCTCGACGGGCTCGCCGCTCCACTCGCGGCAGATGTAGACGTGGACGATCTGGTCCCAGCTCTTCCCCGCCGGGGCGTTCGTGAAGAAGAAGCCGAGGACCGCGGCCTTCTCGAGCGCGTCGAGGGCGACGGCGATGCCGTTCTCCTCCTTGACCTCGCGCACCGTCGCCTCCTCAGGAGTCTCGCCGCGTTCCACCTTGCCGCCGTACCCGTTCCACCTGCCTTCGCCGAAGCCGCGCTTCTTCAGGCCGAGCAGCACGTGGCCGTCCTTGAGCAGGTAGCAGAGCGTCGCGTGATGCATACTCGATTGTGAGAATGTGAGGGATTAAAAATGTTTGCGCGCGCTTCGCCTCTGCGCGTGAACGCAAAGGAAACGCGAAGCGTTTCCGTGCGCCAGGATTCTTTGAATCCTGCGTGCCGCGTTGCTTCAGCTCG
>JACWAN010000017.1 GCA_014874255.1 Candidatus Woesearchaeota archaeon | reverse complement strand
GCCGCGTTTTTTATGGTTTTACGAGAAGAAAAAGATGATGTTCTCTCGCGTTTCAGCTCGGGGTTTCATCCCCGGACTCGAAGTCCGAGGGGCTCACCCCGAGGAAACGCGCCCTAGAGCTGGAGTCCCTCTGCGTCGAGCCGCCCTATTTCGGCTGTGGCCTCGGGACGTTGCTCCTCGAGCATACGAAGGCACGTGCAGATTTCCCGCGAGAGAAGCTCCTGGTGCTGCCGGAGAAACCAGAAATATTCGATGACGAAAGACTCTCGCCGGAAGAGCTCGAAAGACGGTCTCCCCTGTCGACAGCAGAGCTCAGGGCGTTCTACCTCCGGCACGGCTTCAGGGAGTTCACGAAGGAAGAACTGAAATATTATGTCATCATGCTCGGAGGAGAACCGGCAATGAGACCCGACTACCCGCCATACCCCGAACCCGTGTTCGGAGAGACGCCAAGAGACCAAGTGGTGGAGCGCTTGTCGAGCATGCCTTTGCTCAAGAACACCGGTCTTGTCCGGCGACAGGCGGACAAGCGGCGCCCCCTCAAACAGTGGGAGGAGGCGTGCTCTAAAGCGTGGGAGACCGCCCGAGAGAATGGTTATCTGAAGAGCGAAACCTGTCAGCGAGTCAAACAACACCTCGTGCAGAGCGCATAGCTATCCGGGCTGCTGCACGGCCTTCTTCAAGGCCGCATCCAACGCGACGAAGAGGTTGGGCTCGGAGGCGAGGGCGTCCGTCCGCTTCTCGCAGACGGTGCACGCGACCGAGCAAAGGTTCTGTTGTTCTTCCGCAAAGCATTTATAAACGTCCGTCTCCCTTGATGCCTCGATGGCACCCATCAAGTATCCCTCTGTGGAACGGATTATCGAGTTCAACATCCTCGCAATCACGCTGATACCGGCGAAGAAGTCGGACAAGGCAGAAGTGCTGAGCAAGACGAAGCTGTACGAGGCCGTCGAGGAGACTGAGGAACAGGAGGGCGACGTGTATGACAAGGCGGCAGTTCTCCTCAGAGGATTGGTGAAGAAGCACGCCTTCGCCAGCGCCAATCGACGGACGGCATTCATCACGACGAAAGATTTCGTCCTGTCGAACAAGGGGAAATTCCGGATCCCTGACGACATCGGACAAGTCCCAGTCATGCAAGGAATACGGGAAGATTTTTATAGTTCTGAAGAGATTAAGGAGTGGATCAAGAATGGCACGATCAGGCAATTCAAACGATGAAGCGCGGCTCAAAATCGTCAAAGAGGACCTGGAGCGCTTCGGACTGCTCGTCAAGGGCCATCGGAAGGTCTTAGCGGCCATCGGAAGAATGTAGTCAGCCAAGCCGTTGCACGGCATTCTTGAGCGCCGCATCCAACGCGACGAAGAGGTTGGGCTCGGAGGCGAGGGCGTCCGTCCGCTTCTCGCCGACGGTGCACGCGACCGCGATCGTGTGCTTCCCTTCCTTCACGGCGAGCGTGATGTCGAGGCGTTGGAAGCCCTCGTGGCTGTCGCTGATCTGGCGGGCGTACCGGCCCACGATCTTCTTGACGACGATAAGCTCCGCGTAGTCCCTGTCCTGGAAACCGTTCAGGGTTATGTTGCCGCCTAGTTCAATCACTGCAGTGCCACCCCCTGGCAAGACCATATGTGCGGCCGACTATATAAAATTAATCTTTCGTATTACGGACTCATACGTTTCCGTCAGGACGACCGATAATCTTTATAAAGGGCGAGGGGTTCCGCAAGCATACGACCGAGATGTGGGGTTGCTTCCCTGAATCGGAGGAAGAGACAAGAACGGAGGCGAAGGAACATGGGCTATCTCAAGTATGTCAGGAAGCTGTGGCAGCAACCGCAGGAGAATCTCGGAGACGCGTACCGCGAGCTCCTTCTCAAGGTCAGACGTGAACCGGTCACCGTCCGGCTGGAGCGGCCGACGAGGATTGACCGCGCACGCTCGCTCGGCTACAAGCCGAAGAACGGCGTCATCATCGTCCGCCAGCGCGTCCACCGGGGCGGCAAGATGAACCCTGACATCAAGGGCGGCCGCCGCACTGCGCACAGCAGCCAGCAGAAGGTCATCAAGAAGAACTACCAGCAGATCGCGGAAGAGCGCGCAGCCTCCAAGTACAAGAACTGCGAGGTCGTCAACTCCTACCTGCTCCTCAAGGACGGAAAGAGCGCGTGGTACGAGATCATCATGGTCGACCGGCTCCACCCGGAAGTCCTGGCGGACAAGCAGCTCGCGGGCATCGCGAAGCAACACAACAGGGTGACGCGCGGCCTCACCAGCGCAGGCAGGAAGGCGCGCGGGCTTCGGAGCAAGGGACAAGGAGCGGAGAAGCTCCGGCCGAGCAAGAACGCGCACGAATATTAGAGGCGGGGCTAATGCGAGCGAGGCTCGCACCTTTCTTTTTCTCTTTTTTTCCGTCGAGAAGCCTTAGACTGTGGCCTCTTCGCGGGGCAGGTAGACGATCTCGCGGACCACCTTGACATGGGCGCCGCAGGCGAGATTGTACTCGTACTCCTGCCATTCGATGTCTTCCCTCACGGGCTCCACCCCTCGGCCGTGGCCGAACTCCCCATACTCAGAATCGCTGCGCAGGCGTCGCTACAGGAACCTCTATGGGCATCCTCCTATAAAAAATCGATGTTGACGGAAGAGAAACGGGGGGAATGGCGGAGAAGAACGGGAAAAATGTTGAGGAAAAATAAAGAACTGCTCACTCCTCGGTCTTCTCGGCGGGCGCGGGCGCCTCGACGAGCGGCTTCGCGCCGTTCTTGGTCACCTTGAGGTTGAGCTGCGCGGTGATCGCGCTGGCAGTGCTGCCGCTCACCGTCTTCCGGAGGCGCATCCCTTTCCGCGTAGCGCGGTTGCCGACGCCGTGCGTGAGGAGGACCTTCTGGCGCCGCTCGCCGTCGAGGTCGTTCCGCATCGGGAAGCCGGAGTTGTCGCTGCCTCCCGTGATGAGGAACTCGTAGCCGGGCTTGTCGATCAGTTCGCCCTTGAAGGACTGCCCGAGCTTCTTGCCATAGAGCTTGTGAGAAGCCTGCTCGTCGAGCTCGACCGTGTAGGTCTTCTTGCTCTTCGGGTCGCCGATATTCAGTTTTATTGCCATCTTCCGTGCCTCCCGAACCTGCGGCCCATCCCACGGATGCGGACCTTCCCCTCAAGGGGCGGCTCAGCTGCTCTTCCTGCGGAAAAGAGGAGTGTTTATAAAGGTTACGTGCAGGGAAAGAAGCACCAGCACCGACAGTGCCCTGCACCGCCACCGTCCTTACGGGCGAGCGATGTGAATGACACGGCGAAAGAGTTCCGGGGGATGCCCCATCCGGGGCTGGAACGGAACTGCCGGAACAGGAAACGATTCGCGAGCAGGACGTGGCGGTGCGCGCAGGTGAAACGGATGAAGACAGCCGACTGGATCGTCGTCTCCCTCGGCGGGAGCCTCATCGCCCCGAGAGAGGGGATTGATGTCGAGTTCCTCAAGAAGTTCCACGCGTTCGCGGACGGACTCGTCACAGAAGGGCGTCGCCTCCTCATCGTCACGGGCGGCGGCCAGACCGCGCGCCAGTACCAGGACGCGGCCAAGGGCGCAGGCGTCGTCAAGGACGAGGACCTGGACTGGCTGGGCGTCCACGCGACGCGCCTGAACGCGCACCTGCTGCGGACGCTGCTCCGGAAGACGGCGACGCCGCGGATCGTCACCAACCCGGAGGAGGACGAGCTCCCGGACGCGAAGATCATCATCGCTGCCGGCTGGAAGCCGGGATTCTCCACCGACTACGATGCCGCCGTCCTCGCGAAGCGGCTCGGCTGCTCTCGCATCGTCAATCTGAGCAACGTCGACCATGTCTACAGCGCCGACCCGAAAAAGGACCCGCACGCGAGACGGTACGACCGGATGACCTGGAAGGAGTTCCGCGCCCTCGTCGGCAATGAATGGAAGCCGGGCCTGAACGCGCCGTTCGACCCCGTGGCGGCGCGATTGTGCGACGAGGCAGGCATCGAGGTCGCAATCCTCTCAGGGAAGAATCTCGCGAACGCGCGCCGCGCGCTCCTCGGAAAGGAGTTTGAAGGAACGCTCATCCGATAAACTGACCAGGCAACGAAGAATGTCTCACGGACGCACCCTGAAGGACGTCAAGAAGGAGTGAAGCGTTCCAGAAACGTTCTTCCCCAGGATTTTTCCCCGTTCTCCCCGATTCAGCCGCGGAGGCCGAAGTCAGGCTCCTCGTCCAATCGAGGGTGCGGCAGCGAATCCGCATACAAGAGCGCAGGTCTGCCAGAGGGGAGGAGACGGATGAGCAGATCCTTGCCTCGGCCCTCTTCCCGGAGCGAGTCCAGCAGCACCGCTTCGGGGATTCCGAGGGCATATCGGGCATCCTGGGTCGGATCGCCATTCGGAACGTCGAGCCTGAAACTCTCGCCGGCGACATACGCGCAGAAATCCTCAGAGCGAGGTCTCCCGTCAGAATAGGCGCGAAGACGGCCCTCGAGGTTCCCCGCAATCCACAACGCTCCCCGTTCCGCGAAGGAGAGCCGCGCAGTAAAACACCCGAAAAAATATGACCCCCGCATAGTGGTGAGAAATACCTGGCGCTTTAAATAATTAAGTAATCTTTATTAAGAACGCGGCAGCACTCCCCGAGTATGCGTCCGGACAAGGAGATCAAGAAGTGGTTCAAGGGCGAAGCGTCCAAGTCGCCGGAGAAGTACTACGCAGTCTCTGTCCTGGAAGAGCGCGGCTTCAGACGGAAGCGGTGCGCGTGCGGCACGTGGTTCTGGACCGTCAATGAAGAGCAGGACCATTGCGGCGACGCGAGCTGCGCCGGCGGCTTCACCCTCTTCGAGGACAATCCTTGCAAGAAGGAGATGGACTACCTCACCGTCTGGAAGGAGTTCGCGAAGATGTTCGAGAAGAAAGGGTACGCGGTCGTGCCCCGCTATCCGGTCGTCGCGCGGTGGAACCCGACCATGGACTTCACCATCGCGTCCATCGCCGCCTTCCAGCCGTACGTCGTCTCAGGCGAGGTCGAAGCGCCCGCGAAGAGATTGGTCATCCCGCAGTTCTGCCTCCGGTTCGGCGACGTGGACAACGTCGGCGTCACGATGAGCCACATGACCGGGTTCGTGATGATAGGGCAGCACATGTTCCTGCCGAAGGCGGAGTGGGACCAGGCGAAGGCGTTCAGCGACATCGTCGACTGGCTCACGGACGGGCTCGGCCTCCCCTACGAGGAGATCACGTTCCACGAGGACGCGTGGGCGGGCGGCGGCAACTTCGGCCCGTGCATGGAGTATTTCTCGCGAGGCGTGGAGCTGGGCAACCAGGTCTACATGATGTTCGAGCAGGACGACGACGAGAAAGCCGGCTACAAGGAACTGAAGCTGAAAGTGCTCGACATGGGGATGGGCCACGAGCGGAACGCGTGGTTCTCCCAGGGGAAAGGCACGATCTACGACGCGACGTTCCCCACCGTCGTCAAGAGGCTGAAGGAGCTGACCGCGGTCCGGTACGACGAAGAACTCATGGAGAAGTACGTCCCGTACGCCGCCTTCCTGAACCTCGACGAGGTCGAGGACATCAACGAAGCGTGGGCGCGCGTGGCGAAGGAGGTCGGCGTCCCCGCCGAGGAATTGCGGAGCAAGATCGGCCCGATGACCGCGCTCTACTCCATCGCGGAGCACGCACGCTCGCTCCTCTTCGCGCTCACGGACGGCGGCCTGCCGTCCAACGTCGGCGGCGGGTACAATCTCAGGGTCGTCTTCCGCCGCGCGCAGGCGTTCATCGAGCAGAACGGCTGGGAAGGGAAGGTGCGCATGGGCGACGTCGCGCAATGGCACGCCGAATATCTGAAACCGTTGTTCCCCGAACTGCTCGCCGACCTGAAGGACGTGCGGAAGATCCTCGAGGTCGAAGAGAAGAAGTACTACGAGAACAAACGGAAATCGGCCCAGGTCCTCGAGAACGAGTTCAAGAGGGAGAAGGAGTTCGACGCGGACCGGCTGGTGCGCCTCTACGACGTCTTCGGGATCGCGCCCGAGACCGTCAAACGCTACCTGAAAGAGAAAGGGCTGGCGCTCACGGTGCCGGACAACTTCTACGTCCTCGTCGCCGACCGGCACGAGCAGGGCGAGCAGAAGACCCAGACGCGACGCGAGACGAAACTGCCGTTGGACGGCGTGCCGAAAACCGAGATCCTCTATTATGACTCGTACGATTACGTCGACTTCGAAGCGCCCGTCATCAAGGTGCTCGACGACGACAAGGTCGTCCTGGAACGGACCGCGTTCTACCCGACGAGCGGCGGCCAGGAGCACGACAAGGGGATGCTGGACGGAATAGAAGTGAAAGACGTCATAAAACAGGAGGGGATAATCATTCATGCGCTCACAAAACCAGTCGATTGGAAACCGGGAGCGATCGTCAAGGGGAAGATCGACCTCGAACGACGGCAGCAGCTGGCGCAGCATCACACCGCGACGCACATCATCAACGGCGCCGCGCGGCGCGTGCTGGGCAACCATGTCTGGCAGGCAGGCGCTGCGAAGACGGAAGAGAAGGGCAGGATCGACATCACGCATTACGATATCTTGTCGGACGAGGAACTGAAGAAGATCGAGGACGAGGCGAACCGGATCGTCCAGATGAACATCCCGCTCAAGAAGGACGTTGAGCCGAAGAACATCGCGGAAGCGGCCCATGGTTTCAGGCTGTATCAGGGCGGCGCGGTGCCCGGCAAGGAGATCCGCGTCGTGGAGATCCCCGGCTTCGACGTCGAAGCGTGCGGCGGCACGCACCTCAACCTGACGGGCGAGGCGGGCACGATCAGGATATTGCGGTCGACGAAGGTGCAGGACGGCATCATCCGCATCGAGTTCACCGCAGGCAAGGCCGCCCAGAAGACGACGCAGGAGAAAGGGAAAGAGTTAGAGGAGATCAAAAAGTTCCTGGACGTCGACGACGAACGATTAGTTCCGGCCGCGGCGGAGCACGTCTTCAAGGTCTGGAAAGAAGCGCGGAAGGCCGCGAAGAAGAAAGAGCCGTTCGACGAGAAGAACGTGAAAAGAATGCTTCAACCGTTCGATGGCGACGCTCTCGCCGAGACAGCGAAACGGTTGCAGACGCAGCCCCAGCACATCCTCGCCACGCTGACGAGATTCCGGAAGGAGAGCGGGACGATGAAGGAATAAGATGACTCGTCGGAGCAAAATAGAAGATATTCTGGCCTGTCTCCCTGAAGATTATAAATTCATTCGTTTTGAAGGTTGCAATTCTTATCAAAACGAAGATACTCGTCTGACATTCAAGTGCCCACGAGGACACACATGGACAACAGCCGCAGCGAATGTCAAATCGGGCAGACTTTGTAGACAATGCAGAGATGAAGAATCTACAAAAAGGTTCAAAGCGAGAAAACTCAGTGAAGAATATCTTCGAGATAATCTGAGTAAGGAAGGATGGGAGCTGATAAGCTATTGGCATGAGGGCCGCAGTCGATTAATAATAGAAGCAAAGTGTCCTGCAGGCCATAGACAGAATAAGAGTTGGGATAGTTGGCGCCTTCACAGAGGATGCGAGAGATGCGCCCATTCTTTTTTCAACGCTGAAGAGATTTGTCGAGGGGTCTTTGAACATCTTTTCGAGAAAGCATTTCCTAAGAGAAGGTTCGGACGTGTGGAATTCGACGGATATTGCGAGGAGTTGAAAATAGCATTCGAATATCAAGGATTTCAACATTATAAGCACCACCACATCTGGCATAAAGGAAAGAGAACGCTGGAAGCTCAGAAAACAAGAGACCGGAAAAAAGAAGAATTTAGCAGAGAAAAGAAAATAACCTTAGTTACAATCCCATATATCATCCAACCCTCAGAATTTGAGAGCCATATCATTTCAGAACTGCAAAAACAAGGGAGAAACATTAAGAAATTGAAGAGAAATGCGGATATCGAGAAGATTACAAAAGAACGGAAGCTTATGCGAAAGAATTACCTCCTTGAAATGCAAGAAATAGCCAAGAAGAGAGGAGGAAAGTGTTTATCCATAGCATACATAAATAACAGCAGCAAGCTCAGATTTGAATGTGCAAGAGGACATCAATTTTCTGCGAGACCACACAATATCAAGAATGGTACTTGGTGTCCAATTTGCAATAATGAAAAGAAGACTCAAAGAATAGTCGCAAACAGGAAACAGCGCATTTTAAAGAAAATATCAAAAGGAAAGCGTCAAGAATGCAAGTATTGTGGCAAGATATTTGATCCTCTAGGAACAAATCGCAAATATTGTAACACCGAATGTCGTAATAAATTCTACTACAAAGATAGCTATAAGAAACAGAGGAGAGACAATCTCTAAGCCCGACTCTTGATTAGGTGTTTCGCCGCTGCGGAGAGGCGTCTGCCGATGTGGAACGGTTCCCACGCGTGCTTGCGGTGGAACAGGACGTGCGTCAGTCGGTGCACCTCTGTCTCATAGACTTCGAAAGAACCCATAGTCATCACTCCCTTGTCATTGCTAACAACTTCTTGGCAGTCCGGATATATAAATGTTGCGGCCGCTAAGGCTCTTAGGCAAATTCGCCTCCGGCGGTGTCGCCGGCTGCTCGGCAATCGCTCGGGAAGTCGCTGCACCGGTCACCCCCGGAGGTCCTCGGTAGCGCAACGCTACCGGGACGCTCGGAATCCGGAGGATTCCGGCGCACGAAGACTCCCTCCCTCGGAGTCTTCGTTGCCACGGCGAGCCTCGTGCTCGCCTGCGGGGGGGGGGGGACAACCCCCCGCACGCGCCCGCTGTTTTTCCGCACACTCCGCTCGCCCCGAGGCCGACGGCGATGATGCCGGAGACGACGGAATAAGCGAGCTTCCTCAACAACGGCCGCGTTGAAAGTCTCGCTCACGCTCGCGTCGCCGCCTTCGAACCGTGTCGCTGTTTACGCGCGCTTCGCCTCTGCACGTGAACGCCGCGTTGCTTCAGCTCGCGGAAGGAGTGCGAGGGCGAAGCGCGTGTTACGGACGCGCGGCCCGAGCGGAGCGAGGGACGCCTCCCGACTTCAGTCGGGGGATGGTTCCGGACTTGTTCCGGAACCCGCGAACGTCAGTGAGCATGGCCGCGCGCGAGTTTACTTCGAAGGGCCTCGTCCCCGCAGGGGGCAACCCCCTACTCGGCCTTTGCCGCCTTCTTCGCAACGGTTCGACCTGAGGGCGGCAACGTACACTTTCAACGCGGCCCTCAACAACAAGCTTTTTAAATGGCCCGTTGTTCTCTCACGACGGAGAAAGAGAACGAAGGCGAGAGGGCCGGCGCGAGCGCGCAGGGAAGGCCCGGGTAAGGGTGCCCGTTCTGAGACCATGAAGCCGTTGCTTCCGACGCTCAAGGAGAAGAAGCGGTACGTCGTGTACGAGCTGCTGAGCGACCAGCCCGTCGACGGCGGGGAGCGAGCGGTCCTCGGCCATCTCCAAACGACCTTAGGGCTGTTCGACGGCGCCAAGGCAGGCATCCTGCCGGTGAAGTACGACGCGAAGCTCCAGACTGGCGTCCTCAGGGTCAGCAACGCCGCGGCCGACAAGGTGAAAGCCGCGCTCCTGCTCCTGACCGCCATCAACGGCGTCAAGGTCATCCCCCGGGTGAGAGGCGTCTCCGGCATCCTGAAGAAGACGGAACGGTTCCTCCCAACGCAGCGGACAAGGATGGAAAAGCCAACGACAGCATAAACGACAGCATAATCATGAATGAGGTCATGAATGAGGTGGAAACAATGCAACCGATGCAGCACCAGATGATGGGGTACGACCGCGCGATCACGATGTTCAGTCCTGACGGCCGGCTCCTCCAGGTGGAGTACGCAAAGAAGACCGTGCGGCTGGGCAACACGGCGATCGGGATGGTGTGCAGCGACGGCGTCATCCTCGTCACGGACAAGCGGCTGGTGGACAAGCTCGTCGTCCCGGAAGCAATCGAGAAGATCTGGCAGGTGGACGACCATGTCATGGTCACGGCCGCCGGCATCCTGAGCGACGCGCGCATCCTCGTTGAACGCGCGCAGGAGAAAGCCACGGGCTACCGCGCCACGTACGACAGCCCGATCGACCTCCTCGCCATCGTCAAGGACATCTGCAACCTGAAGCAGTTCTGCACGCAGAGCGGCGGCCTCCGTCCGTTCGGCGTCTCGCTGCTCATCGCGGGCATCGACGAGGCAGGGCTCAAGCTCTTCGAGACCGATCCCACGGGGCTGTTCTACCAGTACAAGGCGGTCGTCATCGGCGAAGGCGAGACGGAAGTGAGCGAGATCCTCCACAAGGAGTACAAGGAGTCGCTGACCGTCGACGAGGGCTTGAAGCTCTGCATCGAGGCGCTCAAGAAGACGATCGACCCGAAGGAGTTCTCCCTCGACCGGATAGATGCCGCCGTGGTGCGGAAGAAGACCGCGAAGATGGAGAAGCTGAGCAAGGAGAAGATTGCGAAGCTCCTGAAGTGAGGTGGAACGATGACGTCACGCACAGGGCCGATCTTCGACCACGAGAAAGTGAGCTTCAACATGGCCCGCCTCAAGAAGGGCGGCCAGACGTTCGAGATCGTCGTGGACCCGGACGCGGCCATCAGGTTCAAGGAGACCGGGATGCTGGGCAACGTCGACGACGTCGTCAAGGCAGAGAAGGTCTTCAGCGACGCGTACAAGGGACTGCTCGCGAGCGAGGAGGAGATGAAGAAGCTCTTCGGCACGGACGGGTTCGAGGAGGTGGCGAAGCGGATCCTCAAAGAGGGCGAGATCCAGCTCACCACCGAGCACCGTGACAAGGTGCGCGAGCAGAAGCTCCGCAAGCTGGTCCTGATGATCCGGCGGAACGCGGTGGACCCGAAGACCGGGCTGCCGCACCCGGAGAAACGGATCGAGCTCGCGTTCGACGAGGCGAAGGTGAAGGCGGACGAGTTCCGGACGGCGGAGCAGCAGCTCAACGACGTCGTCAGGCGGCTCCAGCCGATCCTGCCGCTCAAGTTCGAGACGGCGCGCCTCGACGTGAAGCTCCCAGTCCATCAGGCGGGCAAGCTCCGCGGCGAGATCGCCCGGATGGCGAAGGTCACGCAGGAGCGCTGGCTGCCGGACGGCGGCTGGGAAGGCACCGTCGAGATCCCCGCCGGCATGAAGATGGAGCTGATCGACCTCCTCAACGGCGAGACCCACGGCGGCGCGACCGTCGAGGAGAAGAAATAGACGGGATAAAGATGATGGGGCCGAATGAGAAGAGGGACGAAGAGTGAGAAGAGAAGAAGAAACGCAGACATCATGCTGAAAACACGAAGGTGAATGAATGACAGCGAATGAGCAGAAGGAAAGCAAGCTCCTGGCGCAGGAGAAGAGCGTCGTCGTGCCGGGAGAGGTGCTCGCGGAAGGCATGGAATACCTGCCGAGCCACGGCACCTACCGGAAGAACGACAGGATATACGCGAACCAGACCGGCCTGCTGGTCGTCGAGGGCAAGGTCCTCAAGACAATCCCGCTCGCCGGCGTCTACCTGCCCAAGCGGGGCGATGTCATCATCGGCAAGGTCATCGACATCCTGATGACCGGCTGGCGGCTCGACACGAACAGCCCGTACAGCGCAGTCCTCCCGCTGAAGGACGCGACGTTCGACTACATCAAGAAAGGAGCGGACCTCACGTCCTACTTCGGCCTCGACGAGTACGTGATGTGCAAGATCTTCCAGGTGACGAGCCAGAACCTCATCGACGTCTCGATGAAAGGGCCGGGACTGCGGAAGCTGAAGGACGGCCGCATCGTCAAGGTGAACGCGCAGAAGGTGCCGCGGATCATCGGGAAGCGGGGCAGCATGGTCAGCATGATCAAGCAGGCGACGGGCTGCACGGTCAGCGTCGGCCAGAACGGCCTCGTCTGGCTCAAGGGCGAGCCTGCGCAGGAGATCCTCGCCGTCGAGACGATCCAGAAGATCGAGCGCGAGGCGCACGTCCCGGGCCTGACCGAACGGATCAAGACGTTCCTCCAGGAGCGGACCGGCAAGGAGATCGACAGCAACCTCGTCGACGAGCCGGAAGAGAACCGGAACTACGAGGAGCGGCCGCGCCGCGACTACAGCGGCGAGCGGAGCGACCGCGGCGACCGCTACGGCGGCGACCGGCGAGGACCTCCACGCCGCGACTACGGCGGCGACCGCTACGGCAGCGACCGGCGAGGACCGCCGCGACGCGATTTCAGCCACGACGACCGCGGACCGCGCAGGGAGTTCCGAGAGTTCCCGCGGCCCGGCCCTGAGGGCGAGAACGGCGGCGGGAACGGTAACGACGGCCAGGAGAACGGCGGCGAGAGCCGACAATCCCCCGCGCCGCGCGACGACAACGAGCAAGAGGAGTAAGGTGTTGATCCATGGCATACAAGAAACGGCATGACGGGCGGAAGCCCGACGAGACGAGGCCGATCACCGCGAAAGCGGGGGTCATCCCCAAGGCGGACGGCAGCGGCTATTTCAAGATAGGGAAGACCGAGGCGTACGCGGCAGTGTACGGACCGCGCGAGCTGCACCCGCGGAGCATGCAGGACCCGAAGCAGGGCCTGCTGCGGTGCACGTACAACATGATGCCCTTCTCCGGCCAAGGGGACAGGGTCCGGCCGGGCCCGAGCCGCCGCTCAAAGGAGATCAGCATGGTGATGGAGAACGCGCTCCGTCCCATCGTCGACCTCGACGCGTACCCGAACGCGGTGGTCGACGTCTTCGTCGAGCTGCCGCAGACGGACGCGGGCAGCAGGTGCGCAGCCATCAGCGCCGCGGCGATCGCGCTCGCCGACGCGGGCGTCAAGATGAGGGACGTGGTGACCGCGGTCGCGGTCGGCTTCGTCGACGGCCTCATCGTGGTCGACCTCGACTATGAGGAGGAGGCCTGGAAGGAGGGCGAGGTCGCGGACATCCCCGTGGCCATGATCCCCTCGACGGGCGAGATCACGCTGCTCCAGATGGACGGCAAGGTCGAGAAGAAGGACCTCCTCGCCGCGCTCAAGCAGGCGCAGCCGGTCTTCCAGCGGATTGCGGAGATCCAGCGGGGAGCGGTGAAGCAGCGCTACGCCGAGATCAACGACAGCATCGAGAAGGCGTGAGCGCAATGGAGAAGGTGACAGCAATGGACAACGCACTCAAGGAACATATCAGCGAGGCGCTCGGCAAGGGGCTGCGCCTCGACGGACGGAAGCTCGACGAGTTCCGGCCGATCAGCATCGAGGTCGGCAAGGTCGCCACCGCGGAAGGCAGCGCCGAGATCCGGTGCGGCGAGACCCACGTCGTCGTCGGCGTCAAGATGGAGGTCGGCAAGCCGTACTCCGACCGGCCGGACTCCGGCACGCTCATGGTGAATGCGGAACTGCGGCCGATCAGCAACCCGCTCTTCGAGACCGGACCCCCGACGATCGAGTCCATCGAGGTGGCGCGCGTCATCGACCGTACGATCCGCGAGTCAAAGACGATCGACGAGAAGAAGCTCTGCATCAAGGCGGGCGAGAAGGTCTGGATGGCGAACATCGACGTCTGCCCGCTCAACCACGACGGCAACCTCATCGACATCGGCGCCCTTGCGGCATTGGCCGCGCTCAAGGACACGAAGATGCCGAAGATCGACGCGAACGGCCAGGCGGACTACCACGAGCACACGGACGAGGGGCTCGCGCTCGAGAGCTTCCCGGTCGCGGTCACGATCGTGAAGATCGGGAGCAACCTCCTCGTGGACCCGACGGACGAGGAGATGCGCGTCGCGGACGCCCGGCTGACGGTGGGTTCGCTCGAGGACGGCCGGATCTGCGCGCTCCAGAAGGGCGGCGACGGCCCGCTCACGATCGACGACATCGAGCGGATGATCGACCTCGCGATCACGACCGGCAAGGAGCTGAGGAAGCTCGTCTGAGGTGCGAAGATGGATATCCAGCGGGAAGGCCATACCAAGTACGAGCGTGCCCGGATTATCGGGAGCCGCGCGCTCCAACTCAGCCAGGGCGCGCCGATGCTCATCAAGCTCTCCAAGAAGGAGCTCGAGGAGATCAAGTACGACCCGATCGAGATCGCGCGCCGCGAGTTCGAGGCCGGCGTCATCCCCATCGACGTCAGACGCGTCCTGCCGCACGAGCGATAGAAACGACTTTCACTTATTTCTTCATCTTTCTCTGCATACCTTCTTCCTCAGGTCCATGCTTCCCTGTTCTTCCTCGTTCTCTTCGCAGGGGGGATGGCGTTATTGGGCTCTTCGGCAAATTCGCTGCGCGCTGCGCGCAGAGCTGCTGCTCAGTCGCTTCGGCTCCTGATCGGCTCGTATGACCCGTCGCTCTGGCGCACGGGTTCGTCCTCGAACCCTTTGCGCCTCGAGACTTCTGGCCGTCGTCCGGAAGTGTCGACCGAGTCCGGTGGAATCGCGTCCGTTCTCGATGCAGTCTCTTGGAGGCGCAGCCCACTCGCCGAAGAGCCGCGTTATTGGTAATATTTAAATATCAGTAAGGATAAATAGTGGTCGTGGGGGTTTTGGGGAAGTCGCGGACGTTCTGGCTCTTCGTAGCCTTGCTGCTCGTCACCGCGTGCGTCCCCTCGGGCTGCGGCCTCGACAAGGCGGGGTGCGACACGTTCGCCTCGTTGACGGGCAAGGATCCGGCGCACTGCTACCAGTGGATCGCCGTCCAGAACTCCGACACGGACGAGTGCGGCAAGGTCCAGAGCGAGGACTGGGCGGGCACGGGACAGAACCCGCCGCAGGACAAGTGCTATCTCATGATCGCGGAGAAGGACGTCGACCCGGAGCCGTGCGCGAACATCCGGGGCGGCCTCAACAGCTACACGCCGGACGAATGCTACCAGAATGTGGGCGCGAAGGGCGGGAACGCAGACCAGTGCGGCAGCCTCACGGGAGACGCGCAGCTCGAGTGCCGCACCGGCATCGCGCGCGGCCAGGACAGCGAGGGACAGACGCCGAACTGCGGCGCCGGTTACCTGTGGCAGGCGGGCGGCCTCGGTGGCGGCAGCTGCGTCAAGGATCCGAACGCGAAGCCCGCGAACGCGACCGCCGCGGCAGCGACCGCTCCAGCAACGACGACAGAAGGGACGACGCCGACGAGAGAAGGGAGCGTTCCGGTCAAGCCGGCCACAGGCGTCCAGCCGACGGAGACGGTCAAACCGGCAGAGACGACCAAGCCGATGACGAGTAAGCCGACGGAGACGACGAAAGAGACCGCAGCCGCGGCGACGGTTGATCCGAACAAGCCGGGCTGGGAGCAGGCGGTGGACACGGTCGCGGACATCACGGACAAGATCGATCAGGCGGGGCAGAAGCTCTCCGACGTGAAGGATCAGCTGGAGAACGCGGTAAAGGACGTCTTCACGAGCGGCCCGGACAAGGACAAGACGCCGACGCCCGCCGAGGAGAAGGGGACGCAGCTCAGCGACCTCATCAATGACGTCACGGACCAGGACGCGCGGAGCGACATCATCAAGACCTTCATCAAAGAACGGGAGAAACGCGACGACCTCACGATCAAGCAGCAGCAGGACCTCCTCGCAGAGATCAAGCAGCAGTACGAATTCAACCAGCAGATGGACGAGCAGGCGAACACCCTCAAGGCGAACACCGTCGACAAGCTCACCGAGCAGGTGAATAAGCTCGTGGACGAGAAGACGGAGCAGGCGAAGCAGGGCGCGTGGGACTGGTTCAAGGAGAAGACGTACGGCTGGGTGCAGGGACGCGACCCCGCCAACGCGAAGTACGTCGAGACGGCGAAGCTCGCCGAGGAGCGGTACAACCAGGCCGTGGAGAAGTACAACGACGCGCTCGACAAGTACCAGGCAGGCAAGGACTACTTCGACAACGCGAAGAAGGCGTACGACGAGGTCAAGGAGGTGATGGACAACGTGCGCCGCCTCCAGGACAAGGTGAACAGCGGCCAGATCAGCGAGGACCGGGCACGCGTGCTGAAGGGCGGCGTCCTCCTCGGCAAGGGCTTGGAGCACATGACGGGCTACATCCCGGTGTTCGGCGACACCGCCTCCCAGGTCACCGCGGGCACGTTCCAGGCGACGATGAGGTTCGCGGAGAAGCGCGCCGAACGCACCACGAAGCTGGACAAGTGCATCGACGACCCAGACAACTGCGACCCGAACGGGATCAGCGCGTACTGACTAACAATCATCGAACAGGAAAACAAAATAATCACTCAAGGAAACAACCGATAAATGAGCCACGTTACCTTGGAGCAGAACCAGAAATCGGCCCGATTCATGCAGGGCCGATTTCGCAACTGCTCGCGCCGGAGGCGCGAGCAGAACTCCGTAACGTGGCGAATGAGGAAAGTGAACCATCATGGCGAAAGAGACCGAGAAGAAGAGCGTCGGGGAGCATGTCGACCGTGCGATCGAGAAGACGAAGCATCATGCAAAGAGGTCGAAGGAGTTCGTGAAGGAGAAGCTCGGCGGCGCGACCGGCAACAGGAAGACGCTCTGGATCGCGGCAGCCGTGGTCGCCGCACTCATCCTCATCTTCCTCGTCTGGTGGATCGCCACTGCGCCGGACGAGAAAGCCACGACGGCGCAGGCACAGGACATCGCGCAGCAGCTGAAGGCGGAGAACGTCACGATCCAAGGCATCAGAGTCACGAGACAAGGCTATGAGGTCACGTACGCCGCGGAATCAGCGGTCGGCCGGTTCGACGACGCGCTCATCTATGATTGGGGGATGATCTACGGGACAGCGGCGGCGCATGACTGCGACTACGTCACCATCGTCACGACGCTCGACGGCCAGCCAGTCCACAGCCAGACCGCGCCGTGCGAAGCCGTGCGAGCGATGGTCCGCGGCGTCCTGACGGAAGCCGAGTTCGAGGCCCTCGTCCAGCACAAGAGCCTGGCGTGAGTATTCTCAAGAGGATTCGGAAAACGCCCGCCAGTTCCGGAGAGGTTCAGTTTTTTCTGTTGTCAATCTTATGAAGGATGAGCGCTTCGCCAGCGCATGGCGCGCTATTACGTCGACACCTCGATCTGGATCGACTACTACGAGGACCGCACCGACCGTTTCAGGCCGCTCGGCGAGTGGGCGTTCCGGTTCTTCCGGCTCGCGGTCGAGCGCGGCGACGGGATCATCGTCTCGGACGCAGTCGTGAGAGAACTGAAGAAGAGGCTTACTGACGAGGAGATTGCGGGCATGCTCGCAATCGCAGGGCCACGGCTTCGCTACCGGAAGACAGGATATGAGCAACGACGAGAAGCGAAACTCTTGAGCGTCGAGCGCGACGTCCCCTTCGGTGACGCTCTCCACGTGATTGTCGCGCGTGACGAGGAAGCGCTGGTCATCGCCCGTGACCACCACTTCGAACGCCTGCAGGACATCGCCAAATCCAAGAAGCCGGAAGAACTACTCTAAATCGAATTCTGCTGCCATCTCACGACCGACCTCTTCGCGGATCCGCTCGAGATCCTCGTCAGTGGTGTGCGTCTTCGCCTTGCCGAAGTTCTCCCGGAGCGCGCGCAAGGCCGCTTCCTTCTCCGCGGCGCGCAGCTTGTCCCGGATCGCTTCGCGGATGAAATCCGTACGGGTGCCGTAGTGGTGCGCCTTCAGGGTTGAGTCAAGCTTCTTCAGGGTGGCGGAATCCATCTTGACGGAGACGACAATCATCATACTACATGGTAGTACGAAGTAGTTTTTATAGGTTTCGGTGGAGCGGGCCGCGATGAAAAAGAGTCGAACAGCACCCCCTTGGCGGTTCTGCGATCTTCACAACCGTCGAACTGGACTCGGAGAAGAAGCGATTCCGGAAGAGGAGACCGCCGGGGTGCGACAGAAGACTTTCATCGCAGCCGGTGGAGCGGACAGGGAACGTCCGGAACATCGCTCAAAACGCAAGAACGTCGAACGGGCTCGTCGCCGCCAGGAGCTTCGGCTGCGCGAGATGGACGTAGACCATCGTCGTCTCGGCACTCGCGTGCCCCCGCAGCTCTTGGAGTTCCGCGACGCCGCCGCCATCCTCGAACAGATGTGTCGCGAAACTGTGGCGCATCGGGTGTGGATGGACCTTCTTTCGGATCCCCGCATCTTGCGCTGCACGACCGATGATGGCGGCGATGCTCCGCGGACTGTAATGGCCGCGGTCTTGACCGGGAAAGAGCCACGAATCAGCATCTGTCCCTCGAAGCACGGCGCGAAGCGGTCCGAGAAGCCGTTCCGCGATGAAGAACGGTCGATCCTTGTCGCCCTTGCCGTGACGCACCAGGAGTAGGTCTTCACAGTCCGTTCGCTGTAATAGTTAATCTCCTAAATAATGGTAAATTTTTGGCATTGCCTTCGGGTTGTTAAAGTTCTTCCGTAAATGGTACTGCGCGGCTGGGAGCGTGCGGAGCACGCGGTTCGCCAGCGCGGCACGCGCTGGCTTCCAGCATTG
>JACWAN010000016.1 GCA_014874255.1 Candidatus Woesearchaeota archaeon | reverse complement strand
GCAGAGAATGAAGCGAAGGAGGAGAGGGGGTTGCCCCCACAGGTGAGCACGGGGCTCGCCGTGGTTCTTAGGAACGAAGTTCCTGGAACCCCGGGAGCTTCGCTCCCTGTGGTTCCGGTAGCGCTCCGCTACCGAGGACCTACGGCGAGCTCCGCTGACGCGAAGAACGCAGCGACACGGGTCGCAGCCGGCAACACCGCGAAGCGAATTTGCCTAAGAGCCAGTCCCTATATTATACCTGATTAATCCGACTTCCCCGACGAGATACTCGACAGCAACCTTTTTAAAGACCTCCCGGTTCTCGCGACGTACCATTTTACCTGAGCAAGCCGCAGTATCTAGGCCGGGAGGCAGCGGAACAGGCACAAGGTGAACCATTCATGGCGAAAGAATCGAAGAGCAAGGTGGTCAAGAAGGCCGGCAAGGTCAAGAGCAAGAAGCGCTGGGTGCAGATCGTCGCGCCGAAGAGCTTCGACAGCATGGTCCTCGGCGACAGCCTCGTCGACGGCGCGGACAAGCTCGTCGGCAAGAGCATCACGGTCAACCTCATGACGCTGAACGGCGACATGCGGAGCCAGGGCGTCGAGATTCGGTTCGACGTCATCAACGCGACGGAAGGCAAAGGTCACGCCGCCGTCACCGGGTACGAGCTGCTCCCGAGCGCGCTGAAGCGCCTCATCCGGCGCGGCCGCACCAAGGTCGCGGACAGCTTTGTCGTTCGGACGGCGACCGGCCGCCTGGTCAGGATCAAGCCGATCGTCATCACGGCGAACCCCGCGTCGAGCGGCGCCGCCACGACGATGCGGCTCGCTGTCCGGGAGAAGGCGAAGCAGCTCGTCGCGTCCATCTCCTTCGACAAGCTCGTCCAGGACCTGATCGATTTCAAGATACAGCGCGCGTTGAAGGACGTCGCGAACAAGGTCCATCCGGTCAAGAACGTCGAGGTGCGGATGTGCTCCCTCCTTCCCGAGGGCACCTCCGAGAAGCGCGAGGTGAGCGAGGACTCCCGCACCGAGGACTTCGTCGAGGTCGTCGAGCCGAAAGCGGACGAGAACGCCTCTTCGGACGTCTCCGGCGACGCGGACGAGCCTGTCGACGCCGAGCAGCCCGTTGACGGCGCCGCGAAGGACGCCGCCGAGGAGTCCGACGACGAGGCGGACGACGCGGACGACGGCGAGTCCAAGGACTGAACGGTCCCGGAGAGTTTTTTTTTAATCAAACATAATTTTTTTCAATCATCATTACCCAATGATCATTTTTTCAATCATCATTTTTTTGATTATCATCGCTTTTACCGGTGTTTTGCGGTTTTCCAAACGTCTTGCGATGGGGGTCGGTGAGGAATGGCATTCGTCCTGGATTGGCGGAAGAAGCTCGGCTACAGGGAGGACCCGTTCGTCCCGGAGCCGAGCAAGCGCGTCCACGATTTCTTCGTCGACCGCGAACAGGAACGCGAGACGATCAACCTCTTCATCATCAAGCGGACGCGCTACGGCATCCTCCAGGGCGCGAAAGGCGTCGGCAGGACCGCGCTGCTCCGCTGGACCGCCGAGGAGCTCGAGCAGCGCGGCATGAAAGGCGATGTCTTCCTCCTCGACGACGAGAAGGCGCTGGGCGAGCGGAAGCGGCTCGCCGACGCGCTCCTCGACCGGACGCTGAGCATGCTCGAACGGAAGGTGATGAAGCCGCAGGAGAAGCTCGGCCCCGCCGAACGCGAAGAGCTCCTGCTCAAGAAGCTCGCCAAGCGCCACGTCCTCATCCTCATCGACGACGCTGGCGCCCTCTCCAAAGACGCCCTCGACCTCCTCAAGCGGATACTGGAGACCTGCCCCGGGACGCAGCTCATCCTCTCCCTCGAGCGCGTCCTCAAGGTGCACGAGGAGCTCGGCGGGGACGGACTGGGACTCGCGCTCGACGACCTCTCGGACGAGGCGCTCACCGCCCTCGTCGCGAAGCGGATGGCGCTCGCCGGCGCGGTCGGCACGTTCCCCTTCGAGGAGGCCGACCTGAAGAAGCTCGTCGCCGCCTCGAAACGGAGCCCGGTGAAGCTGCTCGGCCTCTGCCGCGAACGCGCCATCGAGCTGAGCCTCAAGGTGGACGGCCCGCCGAAGCCGCAGCCCGCGCAGCCGGCAGCGAAGGCGTCCGCGGCAAGACCCTCCTCTTCCCCATCCACGCAGTCCTCTATCCCGCAGCCAGCGCCGCAGGAGCCTGAAGACGAGGACGCCGCTCCCGCGAAGGGGAGCAAGATGGTCCGTTTCGAGGAACAACCGAAGAAGAAACTGTTCTCGATTCGTTTTGTGCGCGAAGAGGATCTCAAGGCAGAACGTGCCCGGGCGGCCATGAAGGAGCGGCAGGACGAACCCTCGGGCGACGCGCTCCTCGACGCAGGCCTCCTCGGCGACATCGTCGACACCGCGGAGGCGAAGAAGGCGGCTCCCGCGACCAAGAGGCCGGAGAGGCGTGCCGAGCCCGCCGAGGATGTCGACGCGGTCATCCAGTCCCTCGTGGAAGAGCTCGAGGAGCCGGACGCGAAATCAAAGACGAAGCGCCGCTGAAGCGGAGGTGTGTGATATGATGATGCGGACTCATCGCAAAGGGGAGATAGTGATCACCGACCGGATGATCGAGAGGGCGGTCTACTGGATCATCATCCTGTTGCTCCTCGTCCTCCTCGTGTTCGTCTACCTGCGCTCGCCGACCTGCTCGCCCGAGACGCCGGCCGCCGCGAACGCGACCGCGACGGAAGCGGCCGCCGCGAACGCCGCCACGAACAGCACGAACGCGACGGCGGCTCCCGCTCCCGGCACGACGGCGCCCGCGGTCGCGACCTGCACCGACGGCGTGAAGAACCAGGACGAGACCGACGTGGACTGCGGCGGCACGATCTGCCATCAGTGCGCGCTGGGGAAGAGCTGCCTCAAGGACGGGGACTGCTCCACCGACCGCTGCGTGAACGGCGTCTGCGCCTCCGCGCTGAGCGGCCAGGTCGTCTTCTCGCTCGGCAACGTCCTCTACGGGGTGTCGAACGCCTCCGGGTCGGCGAAGATCACGTCGATGACCGTCTCCATCACGAACGGACAGGCGCAGCCGTCGAACCTGCAGCTCCAGGTCTTCGTGCAGACCGCTGACGGCGTCTACTACCTCAACCAGCTCCCCGCCGACGAGGACGCCGGGACGTACAAGCCGTACGCGACCTTCGACGTCTCGCCCATCCCGGCAGGCCAGACCCGGCAGGACACGTACAGCTTCGACGGCCACTACGCCAGCAGCTCGTACTTCTACTCCGCGACGAACCATTACACCCCGGGCGATGACGTCATCGTCGTGGTGAAGCTCGTCGACCAGAACACGGGCAGCGTGCTCGGCACCCAGCAGAAGAAGGTGCTCATCAGCTGAGCCGGAAACGCTCTTTTGTCCTTTTTTCCCCTCTTTTTTCCCTTACTCTTTTCCCTCGGCCCTTTTTCCCGTTCCTTTTCCCTAACCTTCTTTCCTGTTCCCGAAACCTCTTCCCGTCAATTGGGGGTGAACACATGAAGCTCAGCGTGATCATCGCGCTCTCGATAATATCGACGGTACTGCTGGCGGGCCTCGCGGCCGCGTCCGGCGTCCTCATCGTGTCGCAGTCGAAACAGGCGGGGTACAACGACGCGGCGTACTACGCCTACCACGCTGGCGACGACGCCGCGGCGGAGCATCTCTACCTGCTCGCGATCAAGGAGGACCCGTCCTACCAGCTCGCGCGCTACAACCTCGCCACGCTCTACTTCCAGGAAGGCAAGTACGACGACGCGATTAGCCAGCTCGAACTCCTCGTGCAGCAGGACCCGTCGAACCCGGCCTATCATTACGACCTCGCGGTCAACCTCGTCGAGAACATCCGCCAGAACGGCAAGGGGCTGGACCGGTTCGACCGCGCCCTCGCCGAGTACAAGACTGCCGATCAGCTCTCGCCCGGCTTCAGTCACGTGACGGAGAACATCGCCGTCCTCGAGCGGATCAAGGCGGAGTACAACATCCAATAAGGTTCTTTTTCAGCCCTTTCCCCCTCTTCTTTTCCTCTTTCCTTTTTTCCCCTTTCTTTTCTCCCCATTCTTTTCCTTTTTTCCCTTCTTTTTTTCTTCCTCCTTTTTCCTTCCAATCATTCGTCTCTCCCGTTTTTTTTTACTAGTTCTTGAGTGCCGTCGCCTTGGAACAAAACCCGACGCGAGGCCGATTCATGCAGGCCTCGCGTCGCAATATCTCGGACCGGAGGGAGAACCAATGCTCCGCGACGGCACGAACAGTTTTTTAAAGAACCGTTTCCTCCTTTTTCTTTATGACCATCACCGACACGTACGACCTCGACATCCCCGCGATCGTCAAGCGGATCAAGGACGAGCGGGCGACGCGCGTCCTCGTCCAACTGCCGGACGGCCTCAAGCCCGCCGCGGAGCGGATCCAGCACGAGGTCCTGGAAGCGATTCCCGACGTCGAGCTCGTCTTCTGGGGCGGCTCCGCGTTCGGCTCGTGCGACGTCCCGCTCCACGTCGACCGACTGGGATTCGACCTCCTCATCCACCTCGGCCACGCGCCGTGGCGGTGAGCGTCAGTTATTTTCTCATAACTATCTCTTGTGCGATGAATATTTCTTTTCCATAATTCTCCGTCGGCCGAAAACAGAAACTTTAAATAAGATTATTTCCAGAGCGACATTCAGAAAAATTTTTCCGAGGTGAATCGCCAATGGCAGCGAAGAAGAAGGCAGTCAAGAAGAAGGCGACAAAGAAGCGCGTCGTCAAGAAGAAGGCCGCGAAGAAGAAGGTCGTCAAGAAGAAGACCGCAAAGAAGAAGAGGTGAGCCTCTTCTTTTTTTTCTTTTTTCTCGTCGACGTTCGACTGTGTCGCGGAGTCCTGCCGTGTTGCGGGGAAATCGTTCTCAGTCGCTCTCCGAACTCCTGACCCTCCGGTTCTTCGAACCAGAGTCTCAGTCACTTCGTTCCTGAGTCCCGCCTCTCTGGAGCAACGAGTTCGAGGAACTCGTGCTCCCGCGTTCTGTGGAACGCCAGGGAGCCGGAACCTCCTCCGGTCCGAGAACGGCTCGGGCGCTCACGATAATGGTCTCGCAGAAACGCTCGCCCATGTCTTCGGGAACGACGAGCTTGCGAGTCGGACAGGAGCGAGAGCGACTGAACCGGACACGACGAACGGTTCTGGACTTGTTCCAGAACCCGGGAATGAAATGACCACGAAGCGAGTATGTTCGCGCCCGGCACGGAACCCGAGGCAACACGGCCATCGAACGACTATTGCAGAACTATTCCTTCTCGCCGTTCTCGATCTTGACGATCGTCTTGCACTTCGGGTAGCGGTCGCAGCCGAGGAACGGGCCGCGCGCAGACTGCCGCAGTTTCAGATGGCCCTCGCCGCACTTCGGGCACGGCTTCCCCTCGCCCGCCGCCTCGGCGAGCTTCTTCACCTCGGCCATCTCTCGCTGCTCCTCCTTGCTCTTCGGGATGTTGATGATTGTCTTGCACTTCGGATACTGGTCGCAGCCGAGGAACATGCCGAACCGGCCGTTCTTCAGCACCATGGTGCCCTTGCCGCAGTTCGGGCACACTTTGCCTTCGCCGTTCGCCTTCGCCATCTTCTGCTGCGCCTGCTCCATCCTCTGGCGCTCCGGGCAGTTCGGGTTGATGCACATCACCGTCGGCGGCCGCCGCTTCTGGAGGATCATGAGCATCTCCGCCTGGCAGTACTCGCACTTCTTGTCGGCCGCTTTCGGCATCCCCATCTTCGGCAAGGGAGCGGTGAACGTGCAGTCCGGGTACTTGTCGCACCCGATGAACTTCCCCTTGTTCTTCGGCGAGAACTTGATCTTGAGCGTGCCCTCCTTGCAGACCGGGCACTGGAAGAGCGTCGCTTGCGCGTCCTGCTCGTCGCGGTGCGCCCGGATCAGCTCCTCGCCGACCTCCTTCTCCTCCTTCTTGAACTTCTTGAGGGTCTTGTCCAGCGGCCCCTTCGCCTCTTCCAGCACTTGCTCGCCGTCCTTCTGGCCGGAGCGGATCTCCTCGAGCTCCTCCTCGAAGTGCCTCGTGAGCTCTTCGTCGATGATGTCCGGCGAGTGCTTCTCCAGCGTCTCGATCGTCCGCATACCGAGCTCGGTGCCGGTGATGTTCGCATCCCCGCGGACGTAGTTCCGCTTGAAGAGCGCGTCCACGACGTCCGCCCTGGTGGCTTTCGTGCCGAGGCTCCGCTTCTCGAGCTCGGTGATGATGCTGCTCTGGGTGTACCGCTTCGGCGGCTGTGTCGCCTTCTTGTGGAGCACGACCTTCCTGACTGGGAGCCTCTCGCCCTGGACGAGCTTCGGCAGCTCCTCCTCTTCGAGGTTGACGTACGGCTCGTAGAACCTGTGCCAGCCCTTCTTCACGGTACGCGTGCCCTTCGCGACGAACTTCTCGGTGTTCGCGTCGAACGTAGCGGTGACCGTCTCCCTCGTCGCTGCTTCCGCGAACGTGGCGAGGAACCGCTTCACGACGAGATCATACACTTTGAGGTCGCGCTCGCCCATGCCTGTCGGCTGCACGCCCGTCGGATAGATGGCCGGGTGCGCAGGGTCCTCCTTCTTCCCCTCGTTCGGTTGGAGCGACGGGAGGTCGCTGATCTCTTTCGCGAGCGCGGCGTACCGCTCCTGCTTCATCAGCAGGCCTAAGAGCTTCTTGTAGCCGAGCTTCGCCGGCAGTTTCTGGCTGCTCGTCCTCGGATAGGAGAGGAAGCCGCTGCTGTAGAGCTTCTGCGCGATCTCGAGCGTCTCTTTCGGCTTGATCTTGAAACAGCGATACGCTTCCGTCTGGAGGGTGCCGAGGTCGAACGGCGTCGGCGCTTGCTGCTGGAACGAACGCGCTTCGACGCCATCTACCGCGGTTTCCTTGGCGGCCTTCGCCTTCTTCTCCGCGGCCTTCGCCTCGTCCTGCTTCCAGAACTTGTCCGCGACGTGCCACGCGATGATCGGCGTGCTCGCTTTCTCTGTCTGGAGCTCGAGCTGCCAGAAATCCACGGGGACGAACGCAGCTATTTCTCGTTCGCGCTCGATCACCATCTTCAGCGCGGGTCCTTGGACGCGGCCGATGCTGAGGATCTTGAAGCTGCCCGCGGCCTTGACGGACTGGGTGAGCGCCCTGCTCAGATTGATGCCGTACAGCCAGTCGAGGAAGTGGCGCGTCTCGCCGGCGTGCGCCTGGCCCCAGTCCAACGTCTTCTGCTTCTCCTCGTACGACTCGACGAGCTCGTCCTTGGTCAATGTGCTGTATTTCATCCGGTTCGCGTCCTTCTTCCTGCAGATGAACCGGACGATGTTGTAGCCGATCGTCTCGCCCTCGATGTCGTAGTCTGTCGCGACCGTGAACTCGTCCGCGCCCTTCGCGAGCTTCTTCAAGGCCGTGATGTACTTCTTCGAGAAGGCCGCGTCCTTGGAGAGCTCGGCATTCGGCTTCCACTCCATGTCGTAGACCGGGTAGGTGTACGTGCGCTTCTCGCCCTTCTCGCCCACCCCGTAGAGATGGCCGGCAGCGGCGGAGACGACGATGTCCCGCTTCTTGTGGCTCAACAGGTAGTACGGCACGCCGCCTTCGCTCTTCTTCACTGCCTTCCCGTCGGCGAGCGCCTCGGCTATCTTCTGCGCCGAGGACGGCTTCTCCGAGATGATCAGCTCATACGCCATTCCGGCCAAGGGGCAACGGGGCTTTTAAAAAAGTTCCCCTCGCGTCTTTTCGTTGTTTTCTCGTACGCGCGCGGGCGCGTAAGAGAACGGGTTCTTACCTCCTTACGATGTGACATTTTGATTTCTGCATTCTTTTCAGCGTTGCCTTGGAGCAATATCAGAAATTTGCCTGATTCATGCAAGACAAATTTCGCAATTGCTGCGAGGGACGGTTACGAGCCTGCGAGTAACCTCGGAGCGCAAGAGCACGACGATGAGCAACAAAGCTCCGCAACGCTGAAAAATACCAATATTCACAAGAAAGAGAATGCCTAGATATCCAGGTTGACGACGTCCTTGGCGTGCTCCTGGATGAACTGCTTCCTTATCTCGACGTCGTCGCCCATGAGCGTGGTGAAGATCTCGTCCGCGTAGACCGCGTCCTCAATCGTGATCCGCTTCAGCACCCGCCCGTCGGGGTCCATGGTGGTCTCCCAGAGCTGCTCAGGGTTCATCTCGCCCAACCCCTTGTACCGCTGGATGGAGAGGCCCTTCTCCCCGTCGCTGGACCACTCCTGCTTGACCAGCTCGAGCTCCTTGTCGTCCAGCGCGTACCGCTTTGTTTTCCCCTTCTTGACGAGGTAGAGCGGCGGCTGCGCCACGTAGAGGTAGCCCTTGTCGATCACTTCCTTCATGTACCGGAAGAAGAGCGTCAGGATGAGCGTGGTGATGTGGCTGCCGTCCACGTCGGAATCGGTCATGATGATGATCTTGTGGTACCGCATCCGCTCGATGCTGAAGTCGTCGCCGACGCCGCAGCCCAAAGCCGTGATGATGGTGATGATCTCGTTGTTCGACAACACCTTGTTCAATCTACTCTTCTCGACGTTGAGGATTTTCCCCTTGAGCGGCAGGATGGCCTGGAACTCCTTGTCCCGCCCCATCTTCGCGCTGTTGTGGACGAAGACGCCCGAGGCGAGGGCGAAGTTGTGCGTCCCCGGTACTTCGAGGTCATAGACGTCCACGCATTCCGCGACCAGCTCGATATCGGCAATCTTGTGGTTGTAGCCTTCCACTGCGGCGATGAACCGGTCGACATCGTTCTCGAAGAAACGCTCGAGGAAGGTCTCCGGCAGGAGCAGGTTCTTGTCCTTCATCTCTTTCCGCCGGCTTTCATACTCGGTGAAATCCACGTACCCTTTCTTCTCTTCGATGGCCTTGAGGATCCTCATGGCGGTGTGATAATAGGTCTCGTCATACGCCTTCTTGCGCTGTTCGCGGAACTCAGGCGTCCACTGCTCCTTCGTTTTCCTGCTCCGCCACGCACGGAGCCCCTCGTCCTGCCATTGTTCCTTTGCGGCCGCTGAGAACGCTCTCTTCTTCTCCGGATGCTGCCTGAAGTACTCTGCGACCCGCTTTGACTGCCGCTCACGGTTCGCATCGTCGCTCCAGTATGCTTTCTGCGCCTTGATGAGCGTTTCCCCGCTCTTCTTCCGGTAGCTAGGATTGTTCGCGTAGAACTCGAGGAACTTCTTCGTCATGAATTCTTTGTAGGCCTCGGATTCCCACTGTCTCTTTGCGCGCGCGCTCAGCTCGTCCTTCATGGAGAGCATCGTCCTGCGCACCTTCTCCCGATACTGGGGCGTCTGGCGTATCTGACGGCACTTCTTGAGGACATCGGGACGGTGCAACGTCTTCTTGACGTGTTCCCGGTGGAGAGCGAGATGCTCCTCTCTCGTGAGGCGGACCACGTTCTCGGGATTGTTGTTCCGCTTGTCGAAATCCTTGTGGTGCCGATGGCTGCCCGCTGCCGTCGTATACGCCCCTTTCTCGAGGTTGTACGCGTCCGCGAGGAGGTGAGCGAAGATCCACCGCCGCTTCGCCGGATTGAAGACCATCTCGTACCCGTCGATTGTGATCCTGCCACCAATCCGCGAGAGTTGTCGCCGGAACGGCATCAGCGAATCCGTCTTCGCGAGTCGTTGCGCCTCCTTGTAGGAGCCGTCCGTCAGCATGAACTGGTGATCCGGCGTGCAGGTAATCGTTTCGCCGTTGTCGAGGAGTACACGGATAACCTCCGCGTTCTTCTTTGTGACGCGGGGATGCGTAATCTGGCCGATCGTGACGGCGCCGTCCTTGATCGTGAAGCAGTAGTTTCGCTTCCCTTTTCCTTCTTCCTTGACGAGCTCCTTGAACGAGAGGTCACGTCCGTCGGCGAGCGCCACCTTCGTCTCGCCCGAAAAACAGCCCCCTGCGGAGTCTCCCTCTACCAGGTAGAGCTCGCACTTCGCCGGGTCCTTGGAGCTGCAGTCCGCGAGCTTGCCCGGCAACGACGTGGATTCCAGCGCGGACTTCCTCCGGACGAGCTCTCTCGCCTTCCGCGCCGCTTCTCTCGCTCTGGCCGCGCCGACCGCCTTGTCGATGATCGCTCTCGCCACTGATGGCGTCTCGTCCAGGAAGGTCTGCAACCCGGCGGAGACCAAGGAATCGACGATGCCCTTGACCTCGCTGTTGCCGAGCTTGGTCTTGGTCTGCCCCTCGAACTGCGGCTGCGGCACTTTGACGCTGATGATTGCGGTAAGGCCTTCCCGCGCGTCCTCGCTCGTCATGTCCACGCCCTTGTCGAGCATCCCGTGTTCCGCCGCGTACTTGTTCAGCGTGCGCGTCAGGGCCGTCTTGAAGCCGCTCAGGTGGGTGCCGCCCTCGTGCGTGTTGATGTTGTTGACGAAGCTGAAGATAGTCTCCTGATAGGTGGTGGTGTACTGGAGGCAGACCTCGAGCTCGATGTCGTCCTTCTGCCGCTTCAGGTAGATCGGCTGATGCAGTTTCTCTTTTGCCTTGTTGAGGTGCTCGACGAAGCTGACGATGCCGCCCTCGTAATGGAAGACGTCCTCGCGCTTCCCGCCGTTGTTCTCCCGCTCGTCCCGGAGCGTGATGCTGATCCCCTGATTGAGGAATGCCAGCTCGCGCAATCGGCTGGCGAGGACGTCGTACTCGAACGTGATCGTCTCCTGGAAGATCTCCTTGTCCGGATGGAACGCGACGATCGTGCCCCGTTTCTCCGTTTCGCCCGTGATCTTCAGATGGTCGACGGGAATCCCTTTCCGGAACTCCATCTCATGGACTTTTCCGTCTCGCATGACCGTGACCTTGAGCTGGTCGCTCAACGCATTCACGACGCTGACGCCGACGCCGTGCAAGCCACCGGAGACCTTGTAACTGTCCTTGTCGAACTTGCCGCCAGCGTGCAGTTTGCTCAAGACGAGCTCGACGCCGCTCACGCCGTACTTCTCATGGACGTCCGTCGGGATACCGCGGCCGTCATCCTCGACCGTGACGCTGTTGTCCTCGCGGATGACGACGACGATCCTTTGACAATAACCGGCCATCGCCTCGTCGATAGAATTGTCAACGACCTCGTAGACCAAGTGGTGGAGGCCGCGCGGCCCGGTGGAACCGATATACATGCCCGGACGCAGCCGGACGGCGGACAAGCCCTCCAGGACCGTGATTTTCGAGCTCCCGTAGTCGCCCTTCGCCATCTCCTTCCTCGGAGCAGAGCCATCCATGCCTTCCAACCCGCACCATGTAGCGTTTCCCCGACGAGAAACCACTACTGAAAACGAACGATGTCGGGTATATAAAGGTGGCGGTTTCGGGGGTTGTTTTCTTAATTGTTTTCTATAATGAAATATATTGTTGTCTATCGTCATCTTTCCCAGCCTGGACGACCTCGACAAGTTCATCGACCAGCTCGAAACGGGGTACGACGTCACGAACACGCAGACCCACCACATCATCGACGAGCTGAAACGCGAAGGGTTCATGACGGACCCGGTCTCCTCGTGCAGGACGGCGTTCTCGTCTCTCGTGACCTCTCCACCGCCCGTCGTCTCTTCGATCTCTACCTCTCGCTCAACGAAACAATATTCTTCCTTCCGAGAAATGAGGCCGCCAATATGTTTCTGAGTGTTGTCCTTCGTCGGATGCTGGAGATCGGACTCCTCTCCCGAGAGGACCTCCTCGATACCGACGACACTATCTTGACAAAGATCCGTATGAGTAGGTTCTCTCCCCTTCTGTTCCATCTCGAAGAAGGGTTTGTCTTCGAGCAGGTCGCATCTAAGACTCGTTTTGTCTCGCGATGAAAACTCCGTTTCCTCGATCCTCTCGTTCGCGGGATGACTCGACGGCTCACCGCGTCGGATCGTGCTGCAGCCACCGCTCTTCAGGCTTATCTTGCGCGTCCTTCTTCAGTCTATTATCGATTCCCTGCAATCGAAAATTTTTCGGAATTCTCTGGCGAAGGTTCTTAAACCTCTAAATACTCTGGTGAACATGCACTATTTCAGCCCTTCAGGCATGGCTCGTTACCGTGAATTCCTCTCTGACCTGGAGACTAACCTGAAGAATCTCATGTCGCAATCCTCCAATGCCTATGAGACTGGCGGGAATGGCTGGCATGACAATGCCAGCTTTGAACACTTGCTTGAGGACATCCATTTCGCGAACAGCAGATTTGCCCAGGCCCGTTCGCTCCTCGTCATTGCGCGCATCCTTCCCTACCCTGCCAATCCTGAACGTGCGATGTATGGTGCGCGTGTCCAATTCTTATTTGATGGAGAGAATCGTGAGGTCGAAATTGTCGGTCATGGCGAGGAGGACTACTCTGCTGGCCGAGTCCTCTATCTCTCGCCCCTCGCCCAGGCACTCATCCCTCACGCTCCCGGGGATGTCTACACGAAAGAAGTCGGCGATAAGGTCCGCGAGATTGAGATTATCGCTGTCGGACCTTTGAGGAGTCTGATGTCGGAAGATAAATGACTCAGTCTTTGAACGCGTATTCCCGCATGTACAGGTTGGTGATGCTCCGCGCGATGAGGTCCTTCTTCGGAATCCCCAGTTCTGCGAGGAGCTTCCGGAGCGTCGCCTTGTGTTCGTCCGCATCCTTGTCGTCGATGATCTCGAGTTCGATCGCGGGGCGGAACCCCTTGATGTCCTCGAGGTTGATCAGGATCCCTCCTCGCTGGTAGACCGTGCGCCGTTTGTCGACGACGCAGTAGACCTTGAACCCGACGTCTTCGAGTATCCGTTCCGCCTGTTCCGGGTCCTCGATCCCGGTCTCGTGCTCGTGGAAGACGTTGTGGTCATCCTCCGCGCCGAGCGTCTTGCAGTTCAGCTCCGCCTTTTGTTCTTTTAATTCCGTGAGTACCTCGGGCTTTAGCCCGATGGGTGGGAGTTAGTACTCGTTCTCGTCGTCGTTTTTCTCTAGAAAAATTTAAGCGGGCGCTTCGCGCCCGCTGCGTCGCGCAGCGACGCATCGGTCCTGTCCG
>JACWAN010000015.1 GCA_014874255.1 Candidatus Woesearchaeota archaeon | reverse complement strand
CCCCTCGCATCGTAGTGCGAAAATTCGCCTGCGTGCGCACGGTACGAAGTACCCTTGAGCTCCGCTCCGGGAACCCGAACGCGATGCGTTCTAGGGTACCGGCGCGCCGGAAGCATGTAGCTTCCGTGCGAATCGGTGCATTTTCTGGTTTTACTCCAAGGCGGCATTCCTCAAGAAGAACGTTAGGAAAAAAAGAAACGCGGGGGAGGATGAAAATCTTGGAGAAAATTAGTTTATCTCCGTTTCTTCGCGCGCCCCGCCTTCTTCGCGGGCTTCTTCGCTTTCTTCTTGGCGGCTTTCTTCGCGGCGTTCTTGACCTTCTTCGCGGGCTTCTTCGCTCTCTTCGGCTTCGCGGGCTTCTTCGCCGCGGCCTTCGCCTGCTTCATCGCTTCCTTGGCCGCCTGTTTCGCCGCTTTCGCCGCGTTCTTCGCCGCCTGGACGGCGACCTTCTGCGTCGTCCTCGCCAGCTCTTCGACGTTCGCCGCGAGCTCTTTCAGGTCCTGCTCGTCGACGAGCTTCTGCTCCTGGATCGCCTTGTCGACCTCGCTCTTGACGCGGGCGCGGAACTTCTGCGAGTTCTCTTCGGCCTGCTTGAGCAGGTCGTCCACCATCGCCCGTCCGTCCGTGATCTCGTCCTTGTACCGCTCCTGGAGCCTGGCGACGAGCGCCTCCGCCTGCTCGCGGGTCAAATCAGCGGCGCCCACTCCCAGCTTGAACATGTCCATCAGCACGTCTTTCATGGTATCACCTTTGTTCGATCGTTCCGAAGCGGTTGCTCCTCTCAGAGCCGTTGCTGGAGGTATTTATGAATTTTGATGGAGACGAGAAAGAAGAACGAGAACGAGATGAGGAACAGGACGAATGCCCAGATATAGAGCGCCACGCCGAAGAAGAGGAGGTCGCGCGCCAACCCGGCGAGGAGCACCCCGCTGAAGAGGAACGCGACGGTGACGATGGCGAGGTTCCGCTTGGACATCTCGAGGTCGTAGTCGTGCTCGATGCGGCGGAACTCGCTCCGGTCGAAGGTGAGCTCGACCTTGCCGTCCTTGACGCGGTCGATGAGCGCCTCCGCGGCGAGGGGCACGTCCTGGAGCACGTCGTGGAGGTCGCGCGCCGTGCCCGCGAGGTCCTTCGCGACCTGGCGCGGCCCGAAGCGCTTGCGGAGCAGCTGGTCGATGAGCGGCTTCACCTCCACGGTGATGTTGAGGTCGGGGTCGAGCCACGAGCCTGCGCCCTCGATGGTGAGGAACGCCTTCGCCACCAGGACGATGTTCGCGGGGAAGTGGACGTCGTTGCGCATCGCCGCGTCGAGAATCTTGTAGAGGAAGAGGCTCATTCGCTCCTCGCGGAGCGTGGCGCCGTGCCATTCGTCGAGCGCCGCGGCGACGTCCTTCTCGAAGGCGCGCCGGTCGCACCGGGGACCGGTCTCCGCAATCCTGAAGACTGTCCGCGTCACGTCCCGCGCATCACGGTCGACCATCGCGCGGAGCAACTCGAGGAACCGCCACCGCAGCTCGTCGTCGACGAAGCCGACGATGCCGAAGTCGATGAAGGCGAGCGCCTCCTCTCCCCCGTGGTGGAGCGCGATGAGGTTGCCGGGGTGCGGGTCCGCGTGGAAGACGCCGAGTTCGAAGACCTGGTCGACGACCGCACGCAAGCCAATCCGCGCCAGGTTGGGGAGCGAGTACCCGTCCTTCTTCAGGCGCGCCTTGTCGCTGACGCGCACGCCCCTGATCCGCTGGAGCGTCATCACCTTGCCCGTCGAGAGCTCCGCGAACGGCTCGGGGATGACGACGTTCTTCTTCTCGGCGAAGTAGTCCCGGAAGCGTTTCACGTTGCGCAGCTCGAACGTGAAATCCAGCTCCTTCTCCGTGTACTGCTTGAACTCGTCGACGATCGCGACGGCGCTGACGCTCTTGATGTGGCGGTCGAGCTTCGCCGCGAGGTACTCCATGATGTCGATGTCGCGCTCCATCCGGTCGCGGATGCCTGGCCGCTGGACCTTCACCACGACGGCCGTGCCGTCCTTGAGCATGGCCGCGTGGACCTGGCTGACGGATGCAGCGGCCAACGGGTTGTGGTCGAACGTCTTGAAGAGCTTCATGAGCGGCTGCTTCAGCTCGGTCTCGATGGCCGCCTTGATGATGGGGAAGGGGAGCGGCTCCACGCGGTCCTGGAGCTTCTTGAACTCCTCGCAGTATTCGGGTGGGACGAGGTCCGGCCGGAGGGAGAGCACCTGGCCGAGCTTGACGAAGGTGGGGCCGAGCTGCTCGAGCGTCTCGCGGACACGTGCGGGCGTGCCCTCCGCTCGCTTGGCGCCGTGGACGATCCGCGCGCTGATCCGGGCGTGCTTGGCGAGCTTCGCCTCGAGCAACAGGCTGTGGAACCCCTGCTTGACGAGGATCGTGGCGATCTCGCGCAGCCGCTCGAAATCCTTGATATCGCGCCGGAACGAAGCCATGCTTCCGCCTGAGGAACGGCCCTTTTTAAGTGTTGCTCGTCATCGGGGAAAGGTGTCGGGAAAAGCGCCATCGGCGCAGAAGGCAAACACTCATCGAGGGGCGCCGCCTTGGCACAGGACCTGGGCGCGAACATGGCGCCGCAGCGCCATAATCGCGAGCGCCCGACAAAGCCTCGGACCGGAGGGAGGTTCCGGCTCTGTAGCGGCGGAACCCAGGAACCACGAGCCAGACGAGGGGGTCAGGAGCGCGAGCGACTGAACGAAGTGACTGAGACTCGTGTTCGGAGAACGCGAGGATCAGGAGCTCAGAGAGCGACTGAGAAGGGACTCTCCGCGGCGTCCCTCGAAGAATCGGGATCGAAGAACAAAAAATGCCTGTCCATATTTTCCGTCGAACACAAACAATAAATAGGAGGGAATCAGGGGAACGGCTTGGAGCGTGGGGATTGTTGGCCGCCAAGCTACTCATCGCAGCATCGACGGACGCGGAGATGCGGTACGCCACGGGGCTGGCGATCACCGACCCGTTCATCCTTCTCGACACCGGCACGAAACGGTACGTCCTCGTCTCCTCGCTGGAGTACGGCCGCGCGAAGCGCGCGCTGCGCGGCAGGAAGGGCTTCCGCGTCGTCCTCTTCGACAAGTACTATGAACAAATCAAGAAGCTGCGGCAGCGGAAAGGGACAAAAGTCCGGAAAGGCTCGGTCCTCGCGCTCATCGCCGCCGCCTACCTGAAAGAGCGTCGCATCAAGAACGTGACGATGCCGAGGAGCGCGTTGGCGGTCCACGTCGAGCAGCTCCGGAAAACGGGTGTCGGGGTCGCGCTCGCGACGAAACCGTTGTACGATCGCGCCGTCAAACGGAAAGATGAACTCGAGGAAATCCTGAAGGTGAGGAACGCGACGGTCAAGGCGATGGCGCGCTGCACCGCAATCATCAAGGGAAGCGGGGTGAACGCGAGGAAAGAACTCCTGTACAAGGGGAAAAAAGTGACCTCGGAATACCTCCGCGCGGAAGCGAGAAAACTCCTCATCGAGGAGGGGTGCGAATCCGCGGAGATGATCATCAGCCACGGCGTCCAGTCCGCGTACCCGCACGAGGAAGGGACGGGTGCGATCAGGGCGGGCGAACCGATAGTGATGGATTTCTTCCCGCGGAGCATGGCGACGGGGTACTGGTTCGACATGACGCGCACCGTCTGCAAAGGAAAACCCGGAGACGCGCTGCGGAAGCAGTGGGATGCGGTCAGGGAAGCGCAGGACGCCGGCCTGAAGAAGGTGAAGGCGGGCGTCAAGACCGGCGCGATCCATAAGGCGGTCGTCGGCGTCTTCGCGAGACGCGGATACGAGACGACGACGGAAGAGGGCTATATCCATTCGACCGGGCACGGCCTTGGTTTGGAGATCCACGAGGCGCCGTCGCTCCACGAACAAGGGACGGAGGTGCTGCAGGCAGGGATGATCATCACGGTCGAGCCCGGGCTCTACTACCGCGCGACCGGAGGGGTCCGGCTCGAGAACACGATTCTCGTCACAACGACAGGCTACAAGGACTTGACGCGGATGGGAAGGGTGTTGCGGCTATGAACCAGGCCATGCAGGAACAGCTGATGTCAGCTCTTGAGGAGAACCGCGAGCGGCTGACGATCGTCGAAGGGAAGAACGACAAGCGCGCGTTGGAGCGGCTCGGCTTCCAGAACATCCGGACGCTGAACAAGCCGCTCTACAAGGTGGTGGAGGAGATCGACGAGGAGGAGGTAATCATCCTCACCGACCTGGACCGCCACGGGAAGGAGCTCTACCACTACTTCTTCCACGAATGCGGACGGCGCGGGATACGGGTGAACAACCGGGTACGGCAACTCTTGACGTTCACCGAGGTGCGGCAGATCGAAGGGCTCGCGAACTACCTCGAGCGGCTGGAAGTGATCTGAAAAAAATTTCTTCGTCCTCATTCCCAGGAGATCGCATTGGTGCTCTGCCGCAATTAGTTCGTCATACTGGACCGGAGACCCTTCTCGGTAGAACCACTTGTAGAGATCGGGATGAAAGTTGGAGGGGTGCAGTTCATAGTTGTTGAATCGCAAGAAATCACCATAATCCTCGTTCTGGAGAATGTGATGATGTGCGCGCTGAGCGGCCAAATCATCCGTCATCTCGCGGCGCATCCGAACGTCTCGTTCGTCGCGGAATACGTCGGCGACCCGTTCCTCGAGTTCGGCCTCGTCGTCGAGGACCCGTATCGGTTACGCGGCCTGCTGCAAGGCATCGAGAACCTCTTCCCGGAAAACCGTGTGCTCGAACTGAGCCTCTTCGAAGAGACCCTCGTCTCCGCCCGGCCGCCGCCGTGCGTGTTCGAATAGACGATTACTGCGGAGTGGAGACGCGAAAAGTATTTATTCCTGTAGCCGCCAACGGCTGCGCCAACGATGACGACCGGCGTTGATATCAGCGATGTCTGCTTCGAGGAGTACGTGCCCAGCATCCCGCGCGGCCTTTTCGGCAACCATCTGCAGCAGTACTGGGGCAAGCAGTACGTGTGGAACGGCGAGCGGGCGGCGTGGGACTACGCATGGGGCGAAGGGGAGAAAGAGCACGCGATCACGACCCTGCCGCTGGCCCTCGGGCTCGTTCTCCGCCACGAGAACAGGACGATGCAGCCCACGTATGTGACGAGCAGCGTGGAGCTCCGAGGATTCGCGCAGAGAGACAGCCACCAGGTGAAGGCAGGCGAGCCGGTCGTCGTGACGATCCACCCCACAGGCACCAATCTCTTCCGGGGAGAACGGATCCGGCGACGGCTCGAGGAACGCGCCAAGGAAGGATTGTACGGCGTCGATCCGCAGGTACTCAACCAGGTGCTGCGCGGCAAGGACCTGCGCGGGAAGCAACTGCTCCTCTTCTCATACGATGAATATGTCGTAGAGACGAGTTTGGTGCGTGGCCACGAGCTCCAGGCGAAGCCGCACGCGGTGATACGGCCGTTGGCCCTCGCGCAAGAGACGCGCGCATGGGAACAGCCGCTCAATCGCCTCCGACAGGACTCGACGTTAAGCGCCTGGTTCTCGCCCAAGGGCGCACAGGAACTGCTCACTTACGCGAGCAGGAAATTCTATCGCGCCAAGTATGCGTTGGCGGTCGCGTATAAGGAACCGACACCGGGCGTCGTCCAATACCGGCAACTCAGGCTCGGAAATCTCCGTGAAGGGATTCTCTGCGGCGAGGACGGCCTCACGTTGGACAACAGCGCATTCCTCGCCTTCCCGCCGGAAACGCACACGCATCTGAGCCGCGCCAACTGATCTCAGAACGCCTTCTTCAGCTCGCCCAGTCCGCGGAGCACGTCCTCGAGGGCGAAGCCAGGGTCGCTGTAGAGCTGCGTCAATTCTATGAGGGAGAGCGTCTTCGTGTTGCGGAGCAGGATGACCTTCACCGCGAAGGGCAGCCGCGCTCGCTTCAGGGAGTAGAGGAGCAGGTCGTACTCGAAGCCGGGCGAGAGGTCGAGCAGCGCCGCGTAGAGGCCGCGGAGCCGGCCAATCAAGGCCGGCCGGAGCGCTTCGGGGGGCAGCCGCCGGAGCCCGACGACCTCGTTGTAGGTCTGGTCGACGAGCGAGCCGAAGGCCTTGTGGCGGTCGAAACGGAAGTGGCGCGCGAACGAATTCCATGAGCGGACGAGCGCGTACGTGGGCGCGTCCTCGTAGAAGAAGTGGATCGTCTTCCGGTTCTGGAGGAGGAAGAGGAGGCGCGACGTGAGGATTGCGCGGAGGAAGTAGAGGATGCCGAGGAGGAGGAGCGCCATCGCCGCGAGCAGGGTCCAGCGGATGATGATGGGCGCGTAGTCGTGCAGCGCGCAGGCGCGGCACGGCCCTCCGCAGTCCGGGAGGATCTCGCCCTGGTTCCGCACCCCATCGGAACACGTCGGGCACGCAGCACAAGGACCGCCGCAATCAATACCGGACTCGCCCTGGTTCCGCACCCCATCGGAGCAGTTCGGCTGCGCGCAGACCCTGTCGACGCATGACAAGGAACCGCAGTCCGTCGGCTTCATGCAACGCTCGCCGGCGGCGCACGGGCCGCACGGGCCGCCGCAATCGACGTCCGATTCCCCTTGGTTCCTGATGCCGTCGGAGCAGGAAGGGCACGGGCCGCACGGGCCGCCGCAATCAATACCGGACTCGCCCTGGTTCCGCACCGCATCAGAGCAGGAGGGGCACGCGCCGCACGGGCCGCCGCAATCGACGCCGGACTCGTTCCCGTTCCTGATCCCGTCGAAGCAGGTCGGCGCGTAGTCGCACGTCTGCGCCATGGGTGGCTTCACGGTCGCGTTCTCGCAACCGTTGACGACCGTGCAGTTCCGGTACTGGTAGCCGCCGGGAAGGCAGTCGCCCCAGTCCGTGCAGTTCCATTGCGGCGTGCACGTCGTGGCCTCGCAGCCGCCGCAGTCCTTGCTGCACGTCGAGCAGTTCTCGGGGGCGAGGCACATCTTGTCGCCGCAGTACGGCACGGAGGGGATGCCTGCCCGCGTGTCGGAGACGATGTACATGACCGGCGGGCTCTCGACCGAGGCGTTGCCGTTGTCGGTCGCGGCGAAACGGACGAACGACTTGCCGGGCGCGTTGCCGGTGACGACCGCATCGCTGCCGTCGATGATGACCGTGACGTTCGCCGGGGCGACGTACTGCGCCGGCGGCTCGTCGATCATGGCCGTGAAGGCGAGCGGCCCCTTGTCCGGGTCCATGAAGTACGCGCTCAGGTTGAGGAGGTAGTCGCCGCCGACCGGCAGCAGCACGGGCATGATCGTCGCGACCTGGACGGGCGGCCGGTTGACGTTCGTCACGGTGACGTTCCACGCCTCGCTCGCGGTGATGCCGTCCGTGCTCGTCGCCTCGAACGTGACGTTGTGGCTGCCCGCCGCGTTGTAGTCGGGCACGTAGAGGAAGCTCTCGTTCGAGCCGTTCACGGGCGCGCCGTCGAGCAGCCATTCCGTCGATGCTGCGCCGGAAGCGGTCGCGGAGAAGAGCGTCGCGCGCGCTTCGGGGATGGTGATCCGCGTGCCAATCGGCGTCGCCGTGATGGCCGGAGGCTTGAGGACCGCGTACGTGGCGAGCCGCGTCGCGACGCAGCCGTCCGGCGATACCGCATAGAAGAGGATGCGCGTCGCGTTCTCCGCGCCCGAGGGCGTGAAGGAGAACGCTCCCGACGACGCGTCGAAGGTGATGTTCCGTTCCGGCGTCAGGGGGGTGAAACCGAGCTGCGCGGAGACGTTGTTCCCGACGGTGAACGTGCCGTCGAGCGTCGTGCCGAGAGCGACGCGCGCGGCCGCGGGGTTCAGGTCGGCGAGCGGGGTGTCGGCGGCGGTGCACGCCGCCGCGGACACGAACGGTAGCGCGAGGAGAAGGATGAAGAAGAACGCTGCCGCTGCCTGCCCACGCATGTCTCCGCCTCTTTTTCCTCCTCTAGAAGCAGGACGTTATAAAAAGATGACGGGGAAAACCGGTTGAACGTCCCGCATTCATTCGGATTACCGGCTGCCCCGGCGATCGCTTCTCTTTTCCGAAAGCGCCCCTTCCGGGGGGGGGGCGATCCCCGGGACGAGCAGAAGCTCACCGTGGCAACGAAGACCTTGCAGGGAAACCGGTCTTCGTGCGCCGGTAACCCCCATTAAACGCGGGACTGTGAAGAACGCCTATTTTCCGGGCTCGTAAAGCTTTCGGAAGATGCCGTGGATCGCCTTCGCCTTCTTCGGGCCGATCTTCTCGACGCTAGCGAGCTCTTCCTCTGTCGCGTTCGCGATCGCCTGGATCGTCGCGAAGCGCGTCAGGAGATTTTTCGCGAGGCCCGTGCCGACGCCGGGCAGGCTGCTCACGATGAACTCCTGGTACTCGGTCTCCGACAACGGCTTCTGCGTGTGGAGCTGGAACTCCTGGCCGCCCTTCTCCACCTCCTTCTTCGCGACGAGGGCGAGCAGCGCAGCCGTCTCTTTGCTGTTCCTGGTGAAGAGCACGGGGATGTTGTAGCTCACCGTGATGGCCGCGAGCATGCCGAGGATCGCGTTCGGGTGCATCCTCCTGATGCTGTAGATGTCCTCCTCGCCCTCGATGATGATGAGCGGTCGCGGATAACTGCGGAGGCCGCGGAGCTGGCTGAGCAGCCGGCCGTCCACGATGCTGTCGACGAAGTCAGCCACCGTCTTGTACTCGACGACGACGCGGTCGCTCAATTGATAATCCCCGACGCCCAATTGGCGGAGCTCGATGGTGACGTCGTGGTCGAGCAGCGCCTTCAGGACGCCGCTCGTCTTCTCGCGGTGGTCGGCGAGGATGCGCGGCCTCGCGTGTGAGACAGCATCGCCCGTATCCTTCTGATTGCCATCAACCCCGTACGTAGCGTTCCTGTTATTTTCGTTCTCGTTATTGTTTTTAGTGTCGGTATTTCCTGCGAACGGCGCGAGCGTCTCCTTCGCGATCGCCTCGCCATCGCGTTGCCGGAAGCCGCGCTTCACCTCGTCGAGGACGCGGTACATCCGCTTCTCCTTGTTCTTCGCCGCGTACTTGTACGCGACGTCCCGCGTCCCCTCGGTGACGAGCATAATCACCTTGCCTTTCTCCAAGCGGCCGGTCCGTCCCCGCCGCTGCACGGTGCGGATCGCGCTCGGGATCGGCTCGTAGAAGAGGACGACGTCCACTTTCGGGATGTCCAGGCCCTCCTCCGCCACCGAGGTCGCGATGAGGCAGCTGAACCCGCCGTTCCGGAACTCTTCGAGGATCGCCTGCTGCGTCTTCTGGCTCATCCCGGTCTCGCCCTTCTTCATCTGGCCGACGAAGATCTTCGAGGAGACGCCGATGCTGTCAATCGCCTCCTTGATCCTGACCGCCTGATCCCTGTATTGGTTGAAGATGATGATCTTCGCGTCCTTGTCCACGTAGAGCTCCTTCAGCACAGCCTTCTTCACCGCGCGCAGCTTCGGGTGCTCGATCTCCTGCTCCATCAGCCGGTCGGTGTGGATCATGGCGGCTTTCACGTTGACGTCGCGCACCGCGTTCTGCACGGCTTTCGACTGGCCCCTCGCGGCTTCCGTCTCGAGCTTCTTGAAGTATTTCGAGAGCGCGGTGACGCCCTGCGTCTCGATCAGCTCGAGGCCGTGCTGGATCTTCAGGGCTTCGGCGAGGAGCGACATGGACTTGAGCGACTCGAACGAACGACGGCCGCGCGCCGCTTCCGCGTGAAGGGCGGCCTGCGCCTTGAGCATCCCGGTCTTGCTGGAGAGCGCGTTCCGGTTGACGACGCCGAGCTGCTGCAGGTCGTCCACGCGTTGCTCGTACGCGCGCGTCAGGGCGACGTGCACGGTCTTGAACTCGGGCGGCATCTGCACCTTGATGTGCTCGATCTCGACGTCCTGGATGTACGGCTGCACGTCCGCACTCTCGGCGGAGCGGACCTCGACCTCCTCGATGAAGAGGTTCCTGCACACTTCCTCGATCGTCTCCTTGTCGCTGCCCGGGCTCGCCGTCAACGCGAGGATCCGTTCGTGCTCCGCCGCCTTGCGGTAGCGGTCGGCGATGAAGACGTAGCTGTAGTCCTTCACCGCGCGATGCGCCTCGTCGACGATCAGGAGGGAGACGTCCGTCAACGGGGTCTTGCCTCCCATGATATCGTTCTCCAGGCCTTGCGGCGTGCTGAAGATGATTTTCGCTTCTTTCCAGAGCTTCGCGCGCTTCGCTGGGGCGACGTTCCCGGTGAAGACGACCGCGTCCCCCTCCTCGAGGTCGAGATCCCTCTTGAAGGTGTCGAGGTGCTGCTGCACCAACGGCCGGGTCGGCGCGAGGAGGAGTATCTTGCTGCCCGGATAGTTCTGCAGGCGATGGACCGCGAGGAGCTCCGCGATCAGCGTCTTCCCCATCCCCGTCGGCAGGACCGCGAGCGTGTTCCGCTGGCTCGCCGTGGCGAAGATGGTCTCCTGGTAGAGCCGAGGAGCGACGTGCGCCTTAATCATGGAGGGGGGAAAGGGAAATCCGGTTTATAAGGGTTCGCCGGGCGTGGCCAGTGGAGGGAGAAGAGCGTCCTCGTCGGCGATCATCGTCTAATCGACTGGCGTCATCGTCGCCTTGGCACGATTGACGGCGGCGAGCATGGCCTTTTTGAGGCCCTCATCGCGAGCCGCCGACAATCTCTCGGACCGGAGGGAGACTCTGGTTCGAAGAACCAGAGGATCAGGAGCTCGGAGAGCGACTGAGAACAACAAAGCCGCGACGATGACGCAAAACAAAAGTGAGATGAATGAACCTCCCCGACCTAAAGGCCGGGGTACAAGGGATTCGAAGAATCCCTGTACGCGCAGACCGGAAGCCCGCTAGCGTATCCATGGATTTAATGACTCATGCCAAGAGAAATCTGAGAAAAAGGAGAATGAAAAATGATTTAGGAAGACGGAAACGGCCTTACCTGCCGCGGGCCATCTTGGCGCGGGAGATGTCGCCGTCCTTGTCGATGAAGTAGAGGTAGCCGCCCTCCTTCTTCACGCCGGCCTTCGCGACCTTCTCCGGCTTGCCCTTCTTCTGGCCGCCGCGGACCATGGGCGCGCGGCTGACGTCGCCCTGCTTGTCGACGAAGTACAGGAACCCTTTCCCTTTCTTGACTCCGACCTTCGCAACCTTCTGCGCCATCATTTCCACCTCGCGCGCGAGGTGCTCCTCACGCACAGCCCTTCCCTGACGACGGAGGATTATAAATCTTTCGACGACAACCGTGCGGTGCACGACGGGAGATAAAAAAAGACCATATGGAAAATAAATTGGGGGAACAAAAGGACATAAAAAGCGGAGAAGGCAGCCGGAACGGATGGGCCTCTTCCTCAAACTCCTCGGACTGGTCGACGTGCTGGCCGCGGCGACGCTCGTCCTCGCCAGCACAGGAATCATCCCGATCCGGTGGACGCTGACGATCGCGGCGGCCCTCTGCCTCAAGGCGATCGTCTTCTGGGGCGGCGTCGTGAGCGCGTTCGACATCCTACTCGCACTCTACCTGGCAGCGACGACGTTCACGGGCGCGCCGCTGCTGAACATCCTGTTCGGCCTCTATCTCAGCATCAAGGGCCTCTACTCGTTCGTGTGAAGAACACGCGTTGAAAGCCTCGCTTTCGCTCGCGTTGCCGCCTTCGAACCGCGCCGTTGTTTTGTTCGAACGGCCTCGTCCCCGTAAGGGACAAGGTCCCTTCGTTCGGTCGCTCGCGCTCCTGACCCGCGCGTCTGGCTCGCGGTCCCGGGTTCCTCGTATAACTCGAAACCGACCCCTGCTCGGCCTTCACCGCCTTCTTCGCAACGGTTCGGCCCGGGGGCGGCAACGTGCACTTTCAACGCTAACGCTTACCGGAACTCCTCGTTGCGGAGGTGGACGTAGCCGTACATGGTGCCGAACCCGAGAATCAGCGCGAGCACGCCGGCGAGGATGCTCGGGCCGAAGAGGAGGGCGAGCAGCGCGAAGCAGACGACGAGGCCCGCGAGGAAGAAATACCAGGACGGCGAGCTGAAGAAGATGTCGAAGCCGGGCGTGCTTCCCTCGAAGGATTCCATGCGGCTCATGTAGACGGTGTACGGGTTCGGCGTCTGGATGATCGGCAGGGGGATCATCGCGAAGACGGCGAGGAGGACGCTCACCACGATCAGCGTGTGGAAGACGGCGAGCCCCGTCGCTGCCTGGAGCAGGTTGAAAGGGATCGTCAGGAGGAGCGAGGCGAGGGGCCCCGCGAACGCGATGAGCGCGATCTCCCATTTCTTCACCATCGCCGCCCGGAATTTCCCGACGCGCAGGTTCGGGATCGTCTCGTACGTGAGGTGACCTGGGAAGAAGAGCGGCAGGTAGCCGAAGCTGAGCAGCGTCACGAGGACGCCGACGAGGAGGCCGATGGTATATTTGCCATAGGCGACCTTGACGCCGTAGTAGATGCCCGCGAGCTTCTGCGCGCCGACATGGACGATCAGCAGCGCGACGGACGCGCTGAGCGCGAGGAGCAGGTTCTTCACCCCGACGGAGAGGTCGAAGGTGGTCGCGCCCCACTTGTTGAAGCTGAGCACGAACCCCATCACGACCGCGGTGATGAAGAGCGCAGTCCACTCGTCGCGCGAGAAGCTGAAGTACCGCTTGACATGATACGTGAAACCCGCCATCGACCTTCCCCGAGAAACGGCGTTTAAATAGGTTGTTGTCCACTACGACAGAAAAACACGGGCAGCCCCATCGAGGGGGAAGATGTCTGCACTGTCGACGACGCCGTCGTCGCCTTGGCGCGATTGACGGCGGCGAGCATGGCCGCGCGGCAGCGAGGCCATCATCGTGAGCAGCAGTCTTGTTCTCGGACCGGATGGGAGAAAGAGTTCGCCGCGACGATGGCGTCGAGAAAAATGAAAAAAAAAACGACTACGCTTCCAGCAGACCGCGCATCCCGGCCACGTGGCCGGCGCCGACGACGACCAATACCCGTTCGGTGATGTGCGTCTCATGATATGAGAGGAGCGAGCGGACCATGTGCTTGTTCCGTTCCTCGACGAGCGCCGCGTACGGCCGCGGATAGCGCGCCCGGAACTCGGCGAGCAGCTTCCCGACGACCGCCTCGGACGGCACCTTGTCCAGGTCGAACGAGAGCCGGTCCTTCCCGAGGAGGCCGCGCCACAGGTCCTTGAGCAATTGGCGGAACTCGCGCCAGCCGAACTTGAGCCGCCGTAACGTGACGCGGAGATCGCGGTCGACGAGCAGCACGCGCTTCCCGTCGCGCTGCGCGAGGCGGAAGGCAGCGAGCATCTCCGCGCCCGGGTCCATGCCGACCATGCGACCGAGCTTCCGCTGGGCGGCGCCGCCGAGCGTGGCGAAGAGCGCGCCGGTGAGGCCGACGGTCTTCAGGAGATAGAAAAAAGAGGGGCGCTCCTTCTCTTGCACAAGGAGCGCGTGCAAGCGGTCGGGGTCGAGCTCCACCGCGACGACGTCGGGCGAGAACTCGGCGTAGGCGCGCTCCACCTCCTTGACGGCCTGCTGCGCGACGTGCGACGTGCCGACGATGCGGTACCACTCCATCCGCTGCCGGAACGGCTGCAGGGTTTTAAGTGTTGTTGCCGGCAATCATCTTTGTCTTGCGTCGTGCCGTCCCGTCCTGTTCGGCGTGCCGCTATTCGGCCGCTCCCGCCGTTGCGGCCCCGCAGGGGGCGACCCCCGCAACTCTCCACGCATCTTCCCGCTACGCCTCACCCTTAAGGACGGGGACGGCACTCCACGCAAAACGACTCTTGCCCGTTGCTTCCCCCAAACCTTTAAAAACGACGGGCCGGTCCTCATCCGTATGGATTACGAGAAGCTTCTCGAACGGGCGAAGGCGCAGCTGCCGGAAGAGAGCGAAGGCGGCGGCGAGCGCTTCACCGTCCCGAAGGTGCGCGGTCACGTCCAGGGCGTCCAGACCGTGATCAACAACTGGGCGGAGATCGCGAAGATGCTGGACCGGAAGCCGGAACACCTCCTCAAGTACGTGCAGCGCGAGCTCGCGACGCCGGGAGAGCTGATCAAGCAGTCCGCGGTCTTCGGCTCGAAGCTGAACGCGGCGAAGATCAACGAGAAGATCGTCCAGTACGCGGACGAGTTCGTTTTCTGCAAGAGCTGCGGCAAGCCCGAGACCAGGCTGAGCAAGGAGGCGGGCGCGATCATCATGACGTGCCAGGCCTGCGGCGCCCGGAACACGGTCAAGAGCCGGATCTAGCGGCGGTTCAGCGGTCCAGGACGGCTGCCGGCGCGATGCACGCGATCCCTGTGCGGGCCGTCCTTGCCCGCCCGATAGAAACCGTCTGAGGCGAGGTCCCACTGCAGCCGCCGCAGGAGGCTGCGCTCGCCGTCCTGCTCGACCATCCCCCTCATCTGCGTCAGCGTGAGGCCGTCGTCGAGACCGCCGCGCACGGCGGAGTACATCCTCGCGTTCAGGTCGTGGTACTGCCGGTCTACGAAGTACGCGGTCGCCGCGAGGGCGGACCCGAGCGCGACGACGGCGAGCGCCCGCCGCGACGAGGAGTATGAGGACGCGTGCTCCCGCGCGGAAACGCCGTCCGGAGAGGCGGCGTCATCGAAGAATCGGGAAGGGGACAAAAACCTCATCGTGGTGCGCCAAGGGATCCGGATTTTTATAACTCTTTCGTTCGAGGCGGAAGTTGGGACAGAAGTTGAGATGGAAGTTGAGATGGAAGTTGAGACGGAAGAAGAGCGATATGGAATATCACCCGAACCACTTCCCGAGGCCTTCCTGGATCTCCGCGTCCCTGCCGAAGACGGACTCAATCCGGCGCTTCGTCAGTTCGAGGTCCTGTTTCAGGTAGGTCGGCACGTCGAACTTGTTCGCGAGCGAGATGCTCGGCTCCAGGTACTTGACGACGCTGCCCTCGCTGATGGTGAAGATCACCTTGCCTCCGCACGCGGTGCAGCTGCCGCGCAGCGGCGGCCGTCTGAACTTCTCGTTGCAGTTGACGCAGCGGTACTGCTGCTGCGAGAACTTGCGGAGGTTGCCTTTCGTGTCCCTGATGAAGTGCTTCTCGATGACCAGCCGCGCGACGTCGGACGCGTCCACCGCCCGTATCTTGACCGCGAGCTCCATCTGGCCCTGCATCTTCTCCTCCATGGACGGCAGCGTCTTGTACGCGCTGCAGTGGACGCCCGCGTTCAGGTCGGCGGTCTCGTGCGTGTACCCCATCCCCTCGAACTGCGCCGGCGTCCCCAAGAGCTCCTTGATCTGCGGCACCGAGACCTCCCACGGCTTCCTGTACTCGAGCGCCGCCTCGTACAGCTCCAAGGGGTAGCGCCACGCGATGTCGACGTGGAAGACCATGTCGTCCACCTCGGCCGGGTTGAGCAGCGACGTCAGCACGAGGGGAGCGTCCATCGTGCTCCCCCGGCTCTCCGGCAGGTACTTCCGCGAGAAATTGAGGAACGCGTCCATGAGCAGGAGGAAACATCCTTCGTCGCCGTCGCAGTCGCGACGCATCGCGGCGTGGAAGTACGGGTGCGCGAGGAAGCCCTGCGTCTGCGAGAACCCGATGATGCGGCCGAGGATGCCCGCGCTCGTGTGCGGCGCGAGGCCGATGATGAGATGCCCCACCAGATCCTCCTTCGCGGCGAGGTTGAAGAACGGCCGCCCCCCGTAGAGCTTCACGAGGAGCTCGTCCACGAACGCGGCCGTGCGGAAGAAGACCTCGTCCGCCGGCTCCTCCGGGTTCTCGGGCGAGCACGGAAGCACGACGTCCTGGGGCTTGAGCTCGAGGACCTGCTCCTCGTTCGAGAGCTCCTCGCCGTGGATGTCGCGCGTGTAGCCGAGCTCACGGAGCCGCGCGGCCGGGACGCCGATCTCGCGCGGCTTGAAGTGCGTCAGGGTGACCTCGCTCGCGTCGTACCGGAGCGTGCCGTCCTTGTTGACGTAGATGTCATGCTTCGCGCGCAGGATGCCCTTGAGCAGGTGCTCGGGGATGTGCTCGTCGTTGCTCGTCCCGCGGACGCCCTTGATCAGGTCGGGGTAGATGCTCGTGCCGAGGCGCTTGAGCAGGTCGTCGAAGATCCGCCGGATGTCGATGGCGCGGACGCTGCTCGGCGCGGGCGTGTGCGGGCAGTCCTCGACGTCGCCGCACGTCGGGCAGTGCTTCAGCCTGACCGTCTTCGCGTCGCACGTCTCGCATCGGAAGAACGGCGTCTGCTTCTTGCACGCAGGGCAGTAGCAGACGGGGAACGCGCCCGTCACCCTGCCCGCCTCGAGCGCGGACTGGACGCTGCGGAGGCGGCCGCCCTCGTCCCCGACAGGGAAGAGGCAGTGCGGGCTGCCCGTCATCTTGCGCATCTTCGCCTTCTCCGGCCGGCCCATGCGCGAGCCGATGAACGTGCCCGCCTTGTCGCGTATCGCGACGGGGGAGAGCGTATTGACGAACGCGAGGACGTCGCCGTCGAACGCCCCGAGTTTCTCGCGCAGCAGCGCGACCGCGTCGGCGAGGCTCTCCTCGCTGTCGCGCTCGGCGAGGCCGAGCGGCAGGAGGAGCTGCTGCGCCTCCTCGCGGCCGAGGACGAGGAACTCGTTCTCGACGAGGAGGTGCTCCACGGCCAGCGTCTCGAGGCACCGCTTCGCGAGCGCCGAACGCGCGTCGGCCTCCTCGTAGGGGAGGACGAGCTTCCCCTCCTCCTTCCGGCCTGCGGCGATTGCGGCGAGGAGCGCGTCGAACTCCCCCTTCGGAGGGAGCTTCCAGAAGAGTGTGTGCCACGGATGCAGTGGCGTCCCCGTCGCGCGCGCGATCCGGAGCGCCTCGCTGAACGTCGGCGTCATGGCGAGCGGCTGCTTGAAGAGCATATCGAGCCGCTCCTTCGGCACGTCCGTCAGCGCCTCCAGCTTCTCGAGGTCGAGCATCGCGTGGAGCGCCATCGCCGCCTTCTCCAGCTCGGCCAACCACCACTCCTGGCAGTAGCCGGCCGGCACGAGGGGATGCGCGCGGTCGAAGAAGTCGCCATAATTGACGAGGACGTCTCCCAGGTAGAGGATCTCCTTGATGTCCTGCCTGACCCTGCGCGCCTCCTCCTCGGTGCGGAGCCGCTTCACCGCGCCGTCCTTGAGCAGGACGACGGGGCCGTCGACCGTGTCGCACGGCGTGAACGCCGCCGCCTTCCCCGGACGCTCGACCTTGAGCTGCGTCCCGGTGGCGAGGAAATCGAGGAGCACCGCCATGGATGCGGGGTTGATTGCCTGGCCTGAGTAGCCGGACGCGCGGCTCCGGCCGTAGCGGAGGCGCCAGCCGCCCGGCCGCAGGGGATGGCTGAAGACCGGCCTGCCCGCGACGAGGTCGGCGATGTACGTGTAGTCCGGCTTGATCCTCGCGCTCTCCTCCACCTTGCCCTTCGCCTTCATCTTCTTCTGGAGGGCGACGAACTCCTTGAGGAAGCCCCAATGCTCCAGCCCCATGTCGCCACCCCATTTCTCAAGCTTCGCCCAGAGCTTCGGCGCCTTCAGGGGGATGCAGCTGCTATGGATGAGACTGTACCCGTTGCGGAGCTTGTTCGCCTTGACCCTGGGAAGATCCTTGAGGTTGACATTGCTCACCTCGTACTTCTCGGACTCGTCGCCGTCGATCTCGACGGGGAGCCGCTCCATGAGGAAGGCGCTCTCCTCGGCCGAAGGGAAGTATTGGAGGTTGGTGATGAAGTTGTGGTAGTCCTCGATCTCGGCGTGGCAGCGCTTGACCTCCTTCTCGGTCGGGTCGTATTCGGCGTAGCCCAGGTGCTTCCGCACGTAATCGGCGATGAGGACGCTCACCGCGGCCGCGGTGCCGCCCGCGTTCCTGATTGGGCCGCTGTAGAAGAGGCTGAAGTACTCGCCCTTGCCGTCGTTTCGCTTCTTGAGCTCGAGCTTCGTGAACCCCTCGAGAGGGGAGCTGACGACGCCCACCGTCACGTACGCGAACCCCACCCTGATGCCGGTCTCAATCGCCTCGAGCGGGTCCTTGAACGCGCAGTACTTCTGCTGCGCCACCTCGAGCGCGATCACCAGGGCGACGCGCCAGTCGAGCTTGCCGTACTGCTCCTCGAGCTCGATGATCCGCTTCTCGATGCCGACCCCCCTGACCTGCGGCGCGATGACGCTGATGAGGCCGATGACGCGCTCCGCGAGGTTGGAGGCGAGCACCACTTCGACCTGGCCGTCCGGGTCGTAGCCCCGGGCTCGGGCGGCGGCGGCGATGCTGAACGCTTCGTCGACGCCGTTCTTGAGGCTGGCGAAGTACGCATCCATCCCCTCGCTGGCGAAGTCGCTCATGCCGCCCCGCCCCCCGCAGCCTCCAGGCCGTCGTTCGCGGCCGCTTTCGCGCTGTCCTTGGCCGCGGCCTTCCCGGGCGGCGTCTCGGCAGGGTCGTCCTTGCCGAGGCCCTTGCCGCTGTAGAAGTTGATCACCTTGACGTCGCGCGTCAGGAGGCTGATGACGGGCATGCGGCCGGGCTGCGGCTCCAGCCCGCGCTTCTCCTGGTCGTCGGTGATGTCGCACCACGCGCTCGCGTTCAGGATGGTGACGCCGCGGTAGGTGGCGCTCGCCACCCGGTGGACGTGCCCGGTGATGAAGAGGTCGGGTATCTTGTCGATGACGAGCGGGTCCTGCTCCGGGTCCGGCACGTAGAGGTTGGAGGCGTGCGTCGGCGCGAGGTGCCGCCGCTGGAGGAGGAACTTCATGATGAGCTCGGCGCGCTTCTGCCCGCCGCGCTCCCGGATTGAGGGGACGTTGTCGCTGTAGTAGATGAGGCTGTACCCGTGGTAGAGGAGCACGTCGAAGCCGGGGAAGTCGGGTCTCGCGCCGAGGGTGACGAGGGAGGGGCTGCTGAGCATCGTCACGTTCTCCATCGCGTAGAGCTCGGGGGCGAAGTCCCGGTAGATGGGCGGCTGCGGCTCGGAGATGCGGCCTGCGTCGTGGTTGCCCGGGATGCAGATGATCTCCATCCACGACGGGACCTGACGCATGAGGCGGGCGAACTCCGCGTACTGCTCCTTGATGTCCTTGATCCTGAGGTCCTTCTCCTGGCCCGGGTAGACGCCCACGCCCTCGACGAGGTCGCCGATGACGATGACATACTTCACTCTGGCCGCGATCGCCCGTTGCTCTTCGCTGCCCAGCTTCCCGTTGAGCCACGCGAGCATCTTGGCAAAGTCCTTCCCGAGGAATTCCTTGCCGCCCACCTGTGGATCGCCGATGACCGCCACGTACTCGTCCTCAGGCCCTTTCTTCAGCTCGTGCGACACGGGGATGTCGGGGAAGTAGAGCTCGTCCGCGAAGACGATGCCGTCGCCCGCGCTCCCCGTGACGCCGAGCACCTCGTCCAGCACGACGTCCTTGGCGAGCGCCAGAGTCTCGGGCCGCTTCGCGCTGGCGAGGACGTTGATCTCGCCCGTCTGGTCCTCGATGACGAGAAGGATGTTGCCGTTCTTCGTGGTGTTCTTCTCCTTCACCATGCCGATGAGGGCCAGCCGTTCCTTCGGGGCTGCGCGCTTGGCGCGGGTGATGGCCGTCGCCCCTTGCAGCTCTTGCCGCTGCCGCAGAATCGCGCTGAGCGCCTTGAAGCGCTGGTTGAAGTGGCTGACGAAGTCGTCGTACGTGTATTTCCTGCTCTTCTTCATGTAGTTGCGCTGGATCCGGATGCCGCGCCTCTCCCGCGAGAGCTCGTGCTCGTTGGCGAGTTCGACGAACCGGTCATACTGGCCCGGGTCGTTGTGCTTCTCCGCCTTGACCTTGGCGTCGTCGAGCCGACCCCAGTCCACCGCCTCGTCGAGGAACCCCCTGTTCTGGCGGTCGATGAGGAGGGCGTCGCTCTGCTCCGGGGCGTCGAGGGTGTCGAGCTCGTCCGCCACGTCGGGGGAGAGCAGGATGCCTCTCTCCAAGAACTCGAGTATCTTCTTCTCCCGTTCGTCAAACTTCATCGTGCACCCGTCGCGGCCCGTCGCTGAAGCAGCGCAGTTGGCCGTCGAGCCGGAAAACGGTTTAGGTATGGTCTTCCGTCCGTGATTTACGGTCCGTTAATGATTTTTCGTTCGTCCGTAATTCCGTCTTACGTTCGTTATTTCGTGACCGTCGCCCCGTTCGGCGGTTGTGCCGCCTTGGAACGATGCCAGAAAAATGCCCGATTCATGCAGGGCATTTTTCGTAACGTCCCGGACCGGAGGGAGGACAAAACCTCCGCGACACAACCCGATAAACATTTTTCTTCATGAATATTTTTTCTTTTTCTTATTTTTTGATTAGTTCATCATTCGCGCTTTATTTCATTCGTGCTTTATTGTTATATCTTGCGGCCGCGCGTCCTGTGCTCACAGGCTCATCTCCTCCTTAAGGATGCTGGTCACCTTCGGCAGCAGCGCCTTCGGCAGGCCGATGGTGATCTCGCGCGTCCGGCCGAAACGCCCCTTGCTGATCACCTTCGCGTTGATGAGGCCGAGCATGTCCAGCTCGGCGATGATATCACTCACGCGCCGCTGCGTCAGCGGACGCAGCCCCACCTTGACGCAGAGGTCCTTGTAGTAATCATAGATCTCGCCGGTGAAGAACGCGCCCTTCGAGGCGTCGTCCACCGCGATCACCGAGTACAGGGTGGCCTGGAACTGCTTCGGCTGGTGCTGCACCACGTCGAGGAACCGGTCGCGCTCGATCTTCTCCTCGGCGACGTCGATATGCTTAATCAGCACCCTTTCTTCGCCGTCGCGCTCGGCGAGCTCGCCCGCCACCCGGATGAGCTCGAGCGCGCGCCGCGCGTCGCCGTGCTCGCGCGCGGCGAAGGCCGCGCATTTCGCGATGACGCCCTCGTCCAGCACGCCTTCGTTGAAGGCGAGGCCGCACCTCCGCTTGAGGATGGATTGGATCTGGAGCGCGTTGTACGGGGGAAAGACCAATTCCTCCTCGGAGAGGCTGCTCTTCACCCGCGGGTCGAGGTTGTTGCTGAACGTCAGGTCGTTGCTGATCCCGATGAGGGAGACCTGCGCGTTCTTCAGCTCCGCGTTGACCCTGGTGAGGTTGTAGATGATCTCGTCGCCCGTGCGCTTGACAAGCTGGTCTATCTCGTCGAGGATGAAGATGACGACCTGCTTCTTCGCATCGAGCGCCTGGAAGAAGATGTTGTAGACCTCGTCCGTCGGCAAGCCGGTCGGCGGGATGGCCTTGCCGAGGTAGCGTGCCAGCTCGGCTATCAGACGGTATTCCGTGTCCGCGATCCGTTTCAGCTTGCAGTTCACGTAATAGATGTGGAGGGGGATGTTCCTTTCCTGGGCGACCTCCATCATCTTCTCCGCGGTGTACTTCGTCGTGAGCGTCTTCCCGGTGCCGGTCTTCCCGTAGAGGAAGAGGTTGCTCGGCCGCTCGGACCTGAGGGCGGGGGCGAGGATGTTCGCCACCGCTTCGATCTGCTGGTCGCGGTGCTGGATCTCGTCGGGGATGTAGGTGCTCTGGAGCACCTTCTTGTTCGCGAAGAGGCTCCCCTTGTCGAGGAAGTTCTGGAAGAATGTGGTGATCTTTTCCACCATGGAATTCCAGTGGAAATGGTGGTTATTTAAAGATTCCTGTGGAAAGACATAGAGAAGGAAACCTCTCTTTTGGAGAATGGGCGACACCCCTTCATTTCCTTTGGAACCTTGTTTAACGGCCTGGGCGGCTCGTTTTCGGGTGTCTGGTCCGGTCTTCTGCTCTTTTCTCTGCTTGAAAAAACTCTGTATTATTATATTTCTATATAGGTAATATTATTTATTATTTATAGGTAATATTATTTATTATTTATAGGGCTCTTAGGCAAATTCGCCTTCGGCGGTGTTGCCGGCTGCGACCCGTGTCGCTGCGTTCTTCGCGTCAGCGGAGCTCCCCGTAGGGGGCAACCCCCTCTCCTCCTTCGCTTCATTCTCTGCTACGGGTCGCCCTTTGGCCGGCAACACATCATTTGCCTAAGAGCCCAAACCGTCATAAACTTTAAATAGGGCGTTGCCGAAGGCAGGGCAAGAAGAGGGAAGCTGATGTTCTCGCTGAGCAAATCCACGCACAACCACGGCGGCCGCATCATCGAGAAGTGGACGTTCGACGTGCGGAGCCCCCTCCTCTCCTCGGCCGCGGCGGTGGACATCGACGGCGACGGCAAGAAGGAGATCATCTTCGGCACGAAAGACGGACGGGTCTTCTGCATCGACGAGCACGCCGCGAAGAAGTGGGAGTACGACATCCAGGAGAAGGTGGACGAGGTCGAGTCCTACTTCTACGACTCGGACCGGATCGAGTCCGTGCACGCCACCCCCACGATCCAGGATGTGGACGGCGACGGGAAGCCGGAGATCGTCTTCGGCACCGAGCTCGGCATCGTCTACTGCCTCGACGGCAGGGGGAAGCTCCTCTGGGAGTACCGGACCAAGGGCGCGGTCCGCGGACGGATCATCGTGGACGACCTGGACAACGACGGCAGCAAGGAAGTGTTGTTCGGCACCACCGCCGGCCGGTTCGTCATCCTCGACCACAAGGGGAAAGAACGTTCCTCCCTCGAGATCGAGGGCGGCATCGAGAGCGAGCCCGCGGTCCATCACGGCAGGATCACGCAGGTCATCTTCGGCACCGAGGCCGGAGAGTTGCACAGCTACGACCCGCTCGGCAAGCGGCTCTGGGTCTTCAAGGCGAAGGGCGCGATAAAAGCGAAGCCGGCCTTCGGCAAATTGACGGCGGCGGAGAACCTCGTCGTGGGCGACACCGCCGGCATCCTCTACTGCCTCGACCTGGAGGGGAACGAGGAGTGGCGGTTCGTCACCGAGGGCGCGATCTACGGCCGCGCCACCCTGGCGGACCTGAACGACGACCGCGAGCTCGAGGTCGTCGCGGGGAGCTGCGACAACAAGGTCTACTGCCTCTCCGCGCGCGGCGAGAAGCTCTGGAGCTACGAGACGGACTTCTGGATCGTCTCCAGCCCGATCATCACGGACATCGACGGGGATGGCCGGCTCGAGGTCGTCGTCGGCAGCTTCGACCACAACCTCTACATCCTCGACGGCGAGGGCGCGTACAGCCTGGACTACATGCCCGGCCTTTCCGGTGTGGCGAACCAGGCAGGCCATTACACGGATATCCTCACCCAGGAGCCGGGCGACCACGTCGGCAAGCGGCTCTGGCAGATCAAGACGCAGGGCATGATCGTCGGCTGCGAGGAATTGGAGAACGACAACATCATCGTCAACGTGAAGAGCGGCTTCGTCGAGGATTTGGGCCACACGAAGTGAAAGAAAGACCGACATTCACGCACAGGAACAAACGTCGCCACCTTGGCACGATTGACGGGTGCGAGGATGCGGCCGCGGCCGCATAATCCTGAGCGCCCGACAGAATCCCGGACCGGATGGGAGGATAGTTAGGCCGTGGCGACGAACAGTAGTGAACCATGACCATGATGAAGCTTACGGACGATGTGAAGACGGCAAGCAAGACGACGAGTCACGTCCTCCCGAAGCAATATTTATAAACCACTGCGGTTATGGTGGACGCAAAAAGAGGGTTGAGGCATGGCAGAGAAGGTCATCTCCGACAAGCACGCGATGCGCCGCATCAAGCTCCACATCCAGGGGCTCGACGAGAACATCCAGGGCGGCATCCCGGAAGGCCATGTCACCCTCGTCTCAGGAGCGGCGGGCACGATGAAGAGTAGCGTCTGCTTCAACGCGCTCTACCATGAAGCGGTCGCCGGCAAGAACGGCGTCTACATCTCCCTCGAGCAGTCCGCCGAGTCGCTGGTCAACCACATGATCAACATGGACTATGACATGCGGCGGATCAACCTCATCATGGTCAAGGACCTCTCCGAGCTGAAGACGCGGGTCGCGGAGCTCCAGGACAAGAGCCTCGGCAGCCTCATCGTGGTCGATATCGGCACGATCCGGAAGGAGATCCATGACGTCAACACGGACAACAACAAGAGCTGGCTCAACGTCATCAAGAACGTGATCCGGAAGGTCCACGCGGAGGCGGGCTGCTCGCTCTTCGTCCTCGACTCCCTCTCGGCGTTGTACGTCCTGTCGCGGTTCGAGAACCCGCGCATCGAGCTCTTCTACATCTTCGAGTTCTTGCGGGACCTGCAGATCACGAGCTTCCTCATCAGCGAGATGCCGTTGGACGGCTCGAAGTACTCTGAGTACGAGATCGAGGATTTCTTGGCGGACGGCATCATCATGATCCGGCTCACTCCGTTCAGGCGGCAGGTCGTCAGGGAGATCAGCGTGGTCAAGATGCGCGCCACCGCGTGCAACAACGACATCTTCTCCCTGGAATTCCGGAACGGCCAGTTCCAGGCATTGTACGGCGGCCAGAACCCTCTGCTCTGAGCCGATGGTCAGAGAGACCCCGCCTGCCGAACAACATAAATAGGCCCTTCTCTTTTTTGCGAGCATGAAGGTGACCCTCGTCAGGCACGGCTCGACGGCGATGAACGAGGAAAGCGTCATCATCGGCCATCTCGGGACTCCGCTCTCTGCAAAAGGACGGAGGGAAGCGGCCGCTGTCGGAAAGAGGCTGACCGAGGAACGTTTCGACGCGATAGTCTCGAGCGACCTCCCACGGGCAAAAGAGACTGCGGAAATCATACGCGGCTGCCTGCGACATGCGCCGCCGCTGGCGTTCCATAAGGAGCTCCGCGAGATAGACTACGGAGAGCTTGCTGGACGGAAAAAGGACGACATGAAGGGACAATATCCGCGTTATCATCAAGACGTTTCCTTCAAGAACCCGGGAGGGGAGAGTTTCGACGAACTCGCACAGAGAGCGGTGTCATTCGTCAAGAGGCTCGAGAAGAAGCACAAACACGTGCTTATCATCACTCACGCAGGTTGCATCCGCGCCCTGGTCTCGTTCTTACGGCGAGAAGCGCTTCGCGACAATCTGAACATGCGCATCAGTCATACGGCGATTGCCGAAGGGGAACTGACGGAAGGCCGGCCGAAAGGCGCAGAGTTTGTTCAGGAATGAGGGAATCGTTCGTAGTATGCGCGTACGACCTTCCTCTTTGTCTCCTCCACCGAACCGACATTGTCGATTAGGACGATGCTCGGAAACCTTTTTGCGCGGTCGACGAGATAGTCGTGGATCCACCGTATCTCACGGAAGTTCGAGGTATATTTCTCCATCGGACGGCCGGGAGCCTCCTCTTGTCTTGCGAGAAAACGTTGCCGATGGACCTCCTCGTCGCTGATGAAGATCGCGTATTCGAGGAGACGGTCCTTGAAGGACTGGTAATGTCGTGTCTCGCTCACAAAACCAGAACGCAGATGGATGCCTTCGATGACGAGAGGGATGCTCTCCTTAAAGCCGCGTTCGAGAAGACCTTCGATACCGACCCAGACGGCAGAACATTGGTTCTTGTAACCGCGCAGTATCTCCGCGCGTTGGACGCCGGCCGTTTTCTCGGCGTAGTGCTCGGTCTTGCCGGCGAGATATGTCGAGCCTTGGAGCGCAGGATTGATGGCGTGGTGGATGACGGTACGCACGACTTCCCGTATGGCGTCGGTACTCGTGACTGAGTTGATTCCGAGATAGGATGCTAACTCGAACGAAAGACGCGAAGTGCCGACCCCCGTTCCGCCTCCGACGAGGATGATTGGCTGTTCCACACTAACTTGGGAAGAAAAGAGATTTATAAATTTTAACTTTCAAGTAGTAATTTTTAAGCGTGTCAGATTAATCTTAAGCGCCCTGCTCGTCCATCACCCTGTCGGAGAGCGGCTCGAAGCAGGCCTCGGCGATGGAGAGCGCGTCCGCTCTTAGGAGGACGTCGCTTCTTCACCATACAAACCGGTTTCGGCGAGAACCGAATGAACTTTTTGGAAACCATGTGGTTTCTATTGAAACCACCCCCTCCGTCGGATGTTTATGACAGCAAACGTAACGGGCAGTATGCTACTCTCACCCCTTGAACACAACCTTTTTGAATACGTAAAGACTACTCAATAGTGATGAACGAACGATTCGACGGGGTATGCTACTACCGGATCAAGGACGAGATCGTCTCGCTCGCTCGCACCGCGATTAACGCGCGGGCGTACGCGGCGCAGCTCCTCATCCAGCAGCCCGAGGCGGCAGCGCCGCTCTTCCGCGAGGTCAACAAGGCATTCCAGTACCAGCCGCTCTTCGTCCCGGCCCGCGACGGGAAAGGGTATCGCGTCGAGAAGACGCTCGCGAAGACGGCGTTCGACGCGCTCTGGGAGACGTACGAGGAGTTCGACCCGAAGGACACGCCATCCCGGAACACGATCCGCGACCTCCTCTTCAAGCAGGAGACAAATCTCGAAGAATGCTTCTCGCTCATCGACCCATCCGGAGCGGGGATGGAGACGATGCTCGCCGGGACGCCCCTGTTGGGGAGAGGAACGATCCACCGCGGACCGTTCGCGAGGACGCCCTACGGCGACGTCCTGAAGGAGTACCTGCACGCCCGCGGACGGACGCTTGAACTCATGGAAGACTATCTCGACTTCCTCGTCGGAAAAGCGGAGGCACAGGCATTCCCTGAAGGGACCGGGGACGAGCGGGCCCGTCGGCGACTAATCCTCAAGGAGTCCGCCAAGAAGAAGATCGAGCACGCATTCGACCTCTATGAGCCAGGACGCGAAAGCTACCGCTCGTTCCTCGAACGGATCATGGCGCGCAGGCTGGAGTCGAACGCGAATCTCTGGGCGGCGGTAGACGAGAACGGAGAGGAACCGCACAGCCATTGGAAGACGCGGGACGGGCTGCGGCATCCCGGACGACGGGATCCGCCGAAGCCGCGAGAACCGGTGCCGTTGCCGTTTCCGGAGAAATACCTGAACGAGCAGTATCTGCCCCTCATCTTCAAGACGGCCGAGAGGCTCAAGAGCGAGGTCCAGCGCACGATGTTCAAGGAGCGGCACGGGAAGGCGTACGCCTCTCTCGAAAACATAGGCAAGAAGCACGGCATATCCCGCCAACGCGTCCATGGTGCCCTGCACCGGGCGTACGGCCACATCCTCGACGCGCTCGAAGAAGAGTAGGGGCTCTTAGGAAAATGGCGTGTCGCCGGCCAAAGGGCGAGGCATGAGAAGAAACGAGTAGAGGCCGAGGAGGGGGATGCCCCCTACGGGGACGAGGCCTCTCGAAGAGAACAGCGATTGCTGAGCAGCCGGCGACACCGCCGGAGGCGAATTTGCCTAAGAGCCAGGAGTAGGGCAACCTTCTTAAAGCGCCCCGCGCTCTCGACGTGCATGAAATACAAGCTGGTCTGCTTCGACGTGGACGGCACCCTCATCTCGGACGAGGGCGGGAAGTACTGGGAGCGGCTCCACGCGGCCCTGGAAGGGGAACGGGGAAAGACCGTCCAGAAAGAGAGAACCCGGCTCTTCCAGGAGGGGAAGCTGAGCCACGAGAGGTGGGTCGATCTCGACGTCGGCGGTTTCAAGGACTGCGGCTTCACGAAGGCGGACCTGGAGCGCGTCGCACGGACGCACGAGCTGCTGCCCGGTGCGCGCAAGACAGCCCTTGAGCTGCATACGCGCGGCTACAAGCTGGCGGTCATCAGCGGCTCGCTCGGCATCCTCATCGACACCCTGTTCCCCGACCATCCGTTCGACGACGTCTTCGTGAACGAGATCTCGTTCGACAAGGAAGGAAGGATCAAGGACTGGAAGGCGACGGTCTTCGACGCAGGGACGAAGCACAAGGCGCTGCACGCGATCTGCGAACGCGAGAGGATCCCGCTGAGCGAGGCGGTCTTCGTCGGCGACGGCGAGAACGACATCGACATCCTCAAGGAGGCGGGCCTCGGCATCGCGTTCTGCCCGAAGAGCGAGAAGGTCGCCGCAGCCGCGGACGTCGTCGTCCGGAAGAAGGACTTATGGGAGATCCTGAAGCACCTCTGAGCGTCAAGAAAAAACTCTCAAGCTAAAGAGTGGGATTCTATCTAAAATCCGAGGAATGCCGCGGAGAAATCGCCCTCAGTCACTCTCTGAGCTCCTGACCCTCCGGTTCTTTGAACCAGAGTCTCAGTCACTTCGTTCAGTCGCTCGCACTCCTGACCCGCTCGTCTGGCTCGTGGTTCCCGGGTTCCGCCTCTACAGAGCCGGAACCTCCCTCCGATCCGGGACATTGCGAAATCGTGCCTGCATGCCCACGACGGCAACGTCGGGACGCCGGAACCCTATAGAACGCGAGGCGTTCGGGTTCCCGGAGCGAAGCTCCTGGGGAAGCTCTGCTTCCGTGCGAATCGGCACGATTTCTGGTCCTGCTCCAAAGAGGCATTCCCTCAGGATTAGATGATAGGAAAAGACGGAAGGGAGAAGAAGGAGGAAGGGACGAGAAGGAAGAAGAGGGAAAAGGATTAGAAAAAAAAGGTTCTTGCTCAATCCACGTCGTCGTCGAGGAGCTTGCCGCTCGAGATCTTGGAGAGCTCGGTGACGGATGCTTTGCCGCAGTACGGGCACTTCTCCGGCTTGATGTTCCTGCGCGTGAAGTTGTAGCCGCAGCTCGTGCACTTGTACCGGGTCACGGGGCCGGTCGCCTCGTGCAGCTCGCGCGACACGGTCGGCGACACTGCCGGCTTCGGCTGCTGCCGTGCCTGCTGCTGCGGCGATTCGCCCCTGCATGCCGGGCAGAGGAGCATCTTGCCGTCCTTGCCGTACTTCATCTGGCTCATCGGGACCTGCTGGCTGCACCTGCCGCACCGCATGATGATGTCGGCGTTCTCTCGTACCATGGTCTCACCTTGTCCGCCTTGCGGGCGCCGAACGATGATGGGAAACTGAGTATTTAAGCCTTGTTCCTTTAAAAGGCAGGCGTCGGGGAGGCCCACCCCGGGCATCCTGGCTGCCGGGAAGGCAGGGGAAGCAAGAAGGATAAGACACAAAACGTTACGTCCGCCGACGCCGCGGAGATTCGGTTCTCAGTCGCTCTTCGAGCTTCTGATCCTCTGCTTCTTCGAAGCCGAGCCTCCCATCCGGTCCGAGACTTTGCCGGGCGCTCAGGATCATGGCTCGCTGCTGTTCGCCATCCTCGCGCCCAGGTCTCGTTCCAAGGCGGCGTCGGCAGTGTCGTCGAGGTGAACCTTTAAAAATGTCCGTTCGCTCCGTGCCGGGATGGTGGGGGTCAAGGGGCTGGTCATCAGCGGCGGGTTCGGCGAGCTCGTCGCGCGGCAGAAGACGACCGAAGAGCTGGAGATCGGCGAGCTCCTCGTCGCCGAATCTTCTGAATCGAAGACCTTGATGCAGGTGTACGACCTCTTCTACGGCAGCCAGGTGAGCGAGCAGAACCTCGAGTTCGTCAGCGGGATGCGGCTGGAAGAGGGCTCCTCCCTGGAGTTCATGGATCCGGCGCTCAGGAATTATACCTTAGCAAGACTCCAGAGCCTCATCACATTACCCGGTACAAAACAAAGACCGAGATCATCCAAGACGTTGCCCGGCTTCTTCAGCGAGCTGCGCGAAGTGACGCCGGACGACCTCTCCTTCCTGACGAAGCCGAAGAACCCGCTCTTCTTGGGGAATCTCCGCTCCGGCTCGAAGGTCCTCCCTGTGCCGTTGTTCCTCGACGGCGCGGACGCGCTCAGCCACCATCTCCTCATCCCCGCGACCACCGGAAGGGGCAAGTCGAACCTGCTCAAGTGCCTGCTGTGGAAGCTCGCCAGCGAGGAGTACGCCGGCATGCTCGTCCTGGACCCGCACGACGAGTACTACAACGCGGAGCCCGGGCTGAAGGATCACCCTCGGGCGAAGGAGAAGATCCTCTACTACAGCACGGAGCCGTTGCCCGGCACCAACACCCTGGCGTTCAGCCTCAACGACGTCCGGCCCGGCCACTTCGACGGCGCGGTCGCGTGGAGCCCGCCGCAGCAGGAGGCGCTCAACGCGTACTGGAAGAAGTACGGGAACGAGTGGGTGGAAGCGGTCGTGCTGGAGAAGCCGCTCGAGAACAAGTACCACGAAGGCACGCTCGGCGTCGTCCGCCGCAGGGTCATGGACCTCCTCTCGCTTTCGTGGGACGGCGAACGGCTCAGCTGCGAGGGCGTCTTCAAGCTGAACGCGGGCGCGACCACCATCACGGACATCTGCAACGCCATCACGAAGGGGAAGATCGTCGTCGTCGACACCTCCGGTTTCGACGGCCGCGAAGAGATCCTCGTCGGCAGCATGATCGCCACGGAGCTGTTCCGGACGTACAAACGGGCGAAGCTCGACGACACGCTCAAATCGTTGCCGGTCGCGTCCATCGTCCTCGAGGAAGCGCCCAGGGTGCTGGGGAACGAGGTCCTCGAAGCGGGGAGGAACATCTTCTCCACGATCGCCCGTGAAGGGAGGAAGTTCAAGGTCGGCCTCATCGCCATCACGCAGCTGCCGTCGCTGATCCCGCGGCAAGTGCTCGCGAACATGAACACGAAGATCATCCTGGGGCTGGAGATGAAACCGGAGCGGCAGGCCATCATCGAGAGCGCGGCGCAAGACCTGTCGCAGGACGACCGCGCCATCGCCTCCCTCGACAAGGGCGAAGCCGTCGTGACGAGCACGTTCGCCCCGTTCGCCCTCCCTGTGAAGGTGCCGTTGTTCGAGGATTTGGTCAAGGAAGAGAAGAAAGACGCGAAACCGATCAAGCGCGCCTATCCAGGGCTGGGATAGATGGTCTACGCTGCGATCTGCCTCATCGAATACGAGGGGACGGTGCTCGCGCTGCCGGAGATGGGACGCATCGCGGAGGACGGCCCGCATCTCCGTCTTCCCGGCTGCGTCTTCCGGCATTACGAGGCGCTCCTTCCCTGCGCCGAGCGGGCGGTCGAGATCCTCACTGGAACCAGGCACCCGGAACTGAAGACGAGGGGCATCTTCTTCGAGAAGGATGAGAACGAGATCGCGACGGGCAACAACAACTTCCTGTATCTCGTCCATACGGACAAAGCGAGGAGGGACGGATACGCCGACAAGGAGTGGGTGGAGGAGGAAGAGCTCGTCGACCGACTCGGAGGCGACGACCAGCGGCTCATGAGACTGCTCGAGAAGGAAGGGCTGCTGCCATGGCAGACCGAGAAGCCCCTGTTCAAGGTCATGCTTCCGCACGATCTTGACGGTTGGTGGCGCAGACGAGTACGATGAACGATGCGCGAGTGCAGCCGCATCATCATCGTCCGCGACGGCAGGATGCTCCTGATCCACCGCTTCAAGGGCGGCCGCGAGTTCTGGGTCGCGCCAGGCGGCACCATGGAAGCGGGTGAGACGCCCGAGCAGACCGCGCTGCGCGAAACGAAGGAGGAGGCGTCGTTCGATGTCGGATTGGGCGAGAGGCTGTTCGTCATCGACGACGAGCGGCAACGCACGCATTATTTCGCGGTGAAGGAATTCTCAGGGATAGTGAAGCTCGGCGGCGAAGAAGCGGAACAGAATTGTCCCGAGAACGAGTATGTGCTCGAGTGGGTGCCGCTCGAGAGGATGGGAACGATTGTTTTCTTCAACGAAGCGACCACCGGACGATTCAGGGACCTCGCTCACCGCAGCACGTGGTAGAACGTCTCGAAGATGGGGGTGTCCGACGTGACCGAGACGAACGCGGCGTCGTTCTCCTCGCACAGGTCCTTGAGCTTGTAGATGTGTTCGGTGAGCTTGTCCTGGTACACCGACTTGAGGCGGCGCGAGACGAAGGTGCGCATCTTCTGGCTCGTCTCCGAGTCCTCGAGGACGACGTCGCCCGTCAGCGCCAGTTCGCGTTCCACCGGGTCGAGGACCTGGATGACGAAGACCTCGCTCTTCCGGTAGCGGTGCAGCACGTCGCGCACCTCCTCCAGATCGTAGAGAAAGTCGCTGATCAGGACGATGAGGGAGCGGCCGCGGATGCTGTCCGTGTAGCCGTCCATCGCCCCCTTGAAGTTGCTCTGACCCTTCACCTTATGGCGACGGGCGAACTCGAGGATGTTGACGAGCTGGTTCGCGCCCTTCCGCGGCGGGAGCCGTTCGACGGTGTCGGTGAACGTGGCGAAGGTGAACCTCTCGTTGCGGCGCATCGCCATGTAGGAGAAGCCGAGCCCGATCATCGCCGCGTACTCGAACTTCGTCGTCTGCTTCCCGTAGTCCATCGACCCGGAGCTGTCGACGAGGATGTGGACGACCAGGTTGCGTTCTTCCTCGAACCGCCTGATGAAGAACTTGTCCGTGCGGGCGAAGATGTTCCAGTCGATGTGCCGGAAGTCGTCGCCGGGGACGTACGCCTTGTAGTCCTGGAAGACGAGTCCCTGGCCGAACGCGCTCGCCTGGTGCTGGCCCTGCAGGTCGGCGTGGACCTTCCGCTTGAGGATGAGCTGCAGCCGGTCGAGGCTCTTCAGGAAGCTGGTGTCAATCGCCATATGCCTTGCACGCCGGGTGTTTCTTGACTTGACGTCTCATTAGTTTCTTCTGCGCGGGATAGGGCCGCGCTGTGCGCGGGGGGATTGTCGCGTCGCGAGACGCGCCCAGGCCCGTGCAGCTACGAACGAGTAAAGGTTGAACGGGAATAAACGTTGGACGGGAAACGAGTTGGACGGGAAACGAAAAATGCCCGTGTCAACGGACAGGCCCTACTTCAGCAGGTCGCGGACCACGTCGTCGGGGGTCTTGCCCTCGCGCTCCGCCTTGAAGCTGAGGACGATCCTGTGCCGCAGCACGGGGAAGGCCATCTCCTCGATGTCCTTGAGCGAGACGTACTTCCGGCCGTCGATCAGCGCCTTCGCCTTGGCGGCGAGGATGATGCCGAGGCTGGCACGCGGGGAGGCGCCGAACTCGATCAGGTCGGGCATATTCCTCGTCTTCGCCACGATCTCGACCGCCCTCTTCTTGATGTCGTTCGCGATCGGCACCTGGCGCGTGAGCCGCTGGAGCAGCTTGAGGCTCTCGCCGGAGAGGAGCGTCTTGAGCGCCTCGTTCTCCTCGAGCGGCCGCGTATAGCGGTCGACGATCTCGAGCTCCTCCTCCATCGTGGGGTAGCGCACCAGGATCTTCAGGAGGAAACGGTCGGTCTGCGCCTCAGGCAGGGGGTACGTGCCCTCCTGATCGATTGGGTTCTGCGTCGCCAGGACGAAGAACGGGAGATCGAGCGGGAAGGTCTGGTTGCCCACGGTGACCTGCTTCTCCTGCATGCTCTCCAGGAGGGCGGCCTGCGTCTTCGGCGTGGCGCGGTTGATCTCGTCCATCAGGACGATGTTCGCGAAGATCGGGCCCTTCTGGAACTTGAAGATCTTCTTCCCGTCCTTCTCCTCGATGACGTACGTACCGATGATGTCGCTCGGCATGAGGTCCGGAGTCCCTTGGATGCGGGCGAACTTGAGCCCCAAGACTTCCGCGACGGCCTTCACCATGCTCGTCTTCCCCAGGCCGGGGTAGGATTCGAGGAGCGCGTTCGCGTCGCAGAGGATGGCGACGAGCATCTGCTCCATCACCTCGTCCTGCCCGACGATCTTCTTCGCGATCTCGCTGGTCACATTGCTGAAGGTCGCCTTCAGCTTGTCGATGTTCTTCACCGCATCAGCCATCGGATGATCACCTCATGAGCGTTTCTGGAACGCGTTCGTTGCTTCCTTCCCGGTTCTCGGGCGCCCTTTTCAAAGTTTGTCCTTTTCTCCGTGCAGTCGTCATCGCTGCGGCGAAATCGCTCTCAGTCGCTCTCCGAGCTCCTGACCCGCTCGTATGACTCATGGTTCCTGGGTTCCGCCGCTACAGAGCCGGAACCTCCCTCCGGTCCGAGAACCGGTCGGCGGCGATGACGACGGATGGTCGGAATGATGAACGTTGACCGGACGCTTAAACGATGGATGCGTTGATGACGGGAATGATGCCTGTGAGGATGATTGTGACGGTGTTCCTTCCTGCTCATTGCTTGATCTGCTGGGAGTACTCGGAGGCGGTCTTCCGGTCGTTCACGTCGGAGAGGCCGCCCGTGTAGGCCGCGCTCGCCTGCGCGGAGACGTTGACGGGGTAGCTGTCGAGCGAGCCGGACTGCTGGTCGGCCGCGCTGACCGTGTTGAAATCGATCTGGTTGAGGTTCTGCTGGAGCTTGATGTCGAGGGCCTGGCTGCCGAGCTGCGCCATGGACGGGTCGCCGTAGAGCGAGCTGTCCGCGAGCGTGACGTTCGAGTCGGTCGCGTTCGGGTTGCCGATGAGGCCGTTCCAGTACGAGGACAGCTTGTCCCCGACGCCTGCCAGGGGGTTCTCGAACTTCTGGATGTTCACGTTGAAGAACGCGAGCGAGACGAGGACGAGGCTGAGCACGAAGATCGCGCCGAGGCGGAGCAGCATCTTCCGGAAGTCGAGGAGCGTGCCGCCGCTCACCTCGCGCATCTTCCCGACCAGCTCGGCGAAGAGGGCGTGCGCCATGAGGCTGTCCGCGTCGCGGTTGTCCGCCGCGGTGCGGAGCATCTCCCGGACGTTGGGGTTCCGGTCCTCGATGTAGCGGAACGACACCTTGCGCATCTGCCGCCAGACGTCGAGGGCGAAGAAGGCGATCGCCGCGATGAGGGGGATGACGATCCCCATGGAGAAGATGCTCAGCACGAGCAGCAGTCCCAGGAAGAGGACGGTGGCGTCGAGGAACGCGCTGAGCACGGCTACCTTGAGCGTCTCGAAGCGGAGTTCGTTCAGGAGCGCGTTGATGGCTGCCATGTGGGATTCCTATGGGTGGGCGAGGGCCGTGTGCTCGGCGGCGTGCTCGGCGGATCTCGGTGTGCTTGACGGGCCTATGAGGACGGCTGGTGCTGGCAGGAGTAGAGCTCGGACTGGAGGTCCGATATCTGGCTGTTCTGCGCGGTGATCGTGCTCTGCTGCGAGGCGATCGTCGCCTGCTGGTTGGAGATGTTGACGAGGGCTTGGCCGTAGAGCGTCTTGTACTGCTCCTTCTGGAGCGTCATCGCGGTGAGCTGCTGCTGCGTGGTCTGGAGCTGCGCGTTCGTCTGGTTCAGCTCGGAGACCTTCTGGCCGTAGAGCGTGTCGTACTTCTGGATGTCCTGGCTCGTCTCGTTGAGCTGCGTGTTCGTCTGCACGAGGGTGTCCTTGTAGTTCTGGAGCTCGGTCTGGCACTGGGAGAGGTTGCCGCTCGTCGTCTCGTACTGCGTCGTCCGCTGGGTGAGGCCGCGCTGGTAGAAGACTGTCACGCCGACCACAGCCAGCACGACGAGGAGCACCAGTACGACGAGCGCGATGTTGATGTTCTTTCCGAGGAAGCCCATTGTTCCACCATTGTGCGCGTCCTGCGCATTGCGTGCCTGTGCCTGGCGCATCCGCGCCTCATGCGGCCCGCATCTACCTGCGCCGCCGCTCCGTGATGCGGCGGACGGCAATCTCGATGAGCAGGAGGAGCATCGCGGCGACGAGGAAGTAGGCAGAGACGTCCTTGCGTTCCACCGTCACCTTGCGGGACGCCTGCTTGATGAACTCGACGATCGCATCGCTGTCCGACGGTTTAAATATTTTTCCGCCCGTCGCCTCGACCGCGCTGTCGAGGAGGGGGTTCATCCCGACCGTGTCGAGCTCGCTCGGCCGGTTCACCGCGTACTCCTGGCCGAGGATTGTGGCGAAGCCGGGCGCGGCGGGCTGGAACGTCGCGGTGTACGTGTCGCCGTCCTTGGAGAAGGAGAGGCCTTCGCCGCTCACCGGCGTCTTGCTCTGCACCGTGATCGTGCCCGGCTGGTCGGTCCGCGTGTCGGGGATATCGACGTAGTACGGCTCTTTCCGTTGCGGGTCGCCGATCGCCCAGTTGATGGTGCGCGAGATGAGGAGGGAATTCTGGTCGTTGAGGAGCTGGCCGAGGCTGTCGCCGGCGAAGACCGTCCACGTGGCGACGCGGCCGTTGCCGTACTGCCAGACGGTGAGCGCGGGGTCCCCGCTGTCCGCCGCGATGAGGAGGTCGGCGGTGTCCTTCGGCACGACTTGGTTGTAGCCGTTCAGCACCGCGGTCGGCTCGATGCCCTGGGTGATGAAGTGGGTGAGGCTGAGCGGCACCAGGGTGAACTCCTGGCCGAACTGCTTCGCCTGCGGGTCGCCCCACTTGATGAGGAGCGTGTTGAGCTTCGTGGCGCGGTCGTACGTGCCGTCCCCCGCGGCGGCGAACGACTTGAGGAAGGTCTCGTCCACCTTCTTCGGGAAGAGCGCGTCGTCCGTGGTGCCGATGCCCACCGTCATGAAATTGATGCCGTAGAGCTTGTGCGCGTTCGCGGCGAGCGCTAGCAATTGCTTGGACGGCGCGCATTCCGCCCCGATGCCCGCGCAGAACCGCCCGTCCGTCATGAAGACGATGTTCTTGTCGCCCGGCGCGTTCTGGAGCATCTTGATCGCCGCCTGGAGGGCGACGTCCGCCGCGGAGGGGCCGCCGCCGGTGAGCCGGGGCACCTTGTCGAGGATGTCCTTCCGGTTGTTGTAGAGGAAATCGAGCGGCTCGACGATCTTGACCGAGTCCTCGATCGTCGCCTCCGCGGAGTCCAGCCCGGCCCGGGGTTGCGCGCCGAAGACGACGATGCCCACGCGGTTGTCGATCTTGAGCTGCTGGATGGCGTTGACGACCTGCGCCTTGATCACGTCCAGCGTCGGCTGCGTGTCGTTGTACGCTATCTGCTGGCCGTTGACCACCTGGTACTTCGTGCCGCCGGCGGAGGAGCCGCTGATGTCGATGACGAAGACGAGGTTGGCTGCGCCCTTGTTCCGCTGCCCCTGGCCGACCCGCACCGGGAGGAACGGCTCGAGCGGGCTGCCCGCGTAGCCGCCGTAGTTGAAGCTGTCGAGGCCGCCGAAGAGGACGAGGCCGTTGCCGTAGTAGCCGCCGTCCGCGTCGATGAGGTAGTCGTTCAGCGCCTGCGCGTTGCCGAACGTCTCGACCGGCACGTCGTCGGCGACGATCGCGTAGTAGGGCGAGAGGTCCGTCGGCATCGCAGAGCGCTTGTCCACGTCGTAGAGCTGCCGCAGCAGCAGCTCGAGCGGGTCGCTCTTCTGCGTGAGGAGGAGGATCTTCGGCTTCGGCAGGACAGTGACCTCCTTGTAGAACTCGTCGTTCGCCGGCACCGCGTCCGGCGTCGTGATGCGCGCGTCGATCCGGTGGCCGCCCTGGGCGAAGCGCTCGGTGAAGGGATAGGTGCCGGGGAGCACGTCCTTGTCCAGGGCGCGCACGCCGTCCACGTCCACCTGGACGTGCACCGTCGCGCCGGGCTCGGTGGAGGTGACCACGATCGCGTACGACGAGTCGCTGTCCGCGACGACCTTCGACGGGCCGGTGACGACGATCGCGGCGTCCTCCTTCGCGGCGGAGAGGTTGATCGCGCTCACCGTGGCGTTGATCGTCGTCGCGTAGAACGCCACGTCGCCGAGCTGCGCGCCCGAGTTGACGTTGCCGTCGCTGACGAGGAGGACGTTGCCGCCCGGGTCGAGGTTGCGCAGGATCGCGCTCCCGACGTCGCTCGTCGAGTTCGTGCAGATGGTGCGCACCGTCGTCGTCACCCTGCTCTGGAGCGTCTGGGCGAGGCCGTCCGCAAACGACGTGTCGAGGTCCTGCATGCTCGCGCTCGAGTCGACGAGGAGCGTGACGCGCGGATTCCCGGACGTCTCGGTCGCTTTCGCCACGTACGGGTGCGCCAAAGCGAGGAGGACGAGGGCGATGACGAGGAGCCGCGAGACGAAGAGCCAGACCCGCATCTTGCGGGCGCGCCGCCGTTCTTCGGGCAGCAGCGGCAGCCGGACGAACTGGCGGGTGAGGAGGAAGAAGAGGATGACGGCCGCGACGGCGATCCCCCAGAGCACCGTGGGATGGAGGAGCTGGACGTCGCCGACGAGAGGGATGTTCATAGGTCACCCCGGTACTTGAGGTAGAGGATCTCGATGAGGAGGAACGCGATTGCGAGCCAGAGGACGTAGTCCGAGAGGTCGAGGGGCCCTTCCGAGGCGGTGCTGCTGTCCATGCTCGACGCGGCCGCGGTGACGTTCCCCGACGAGGCTATCTGGGATTCGCCGTCGGAGAGGAGGTTGACCGCGATCGTCCGGTCCGGCAGGGTGTAGAGCCCCGCGTAGTCGAGGGGGATGATGTCTGCGGTGACCGTGCCGATGGGCGTCTTGACGGGGATGGCGCTCGGCAGGGTGAGGACCATGCCGGTGTGCAGGTTCAGGTTCTCGAGGCTCGGCCGGTTCGTGAGGAGGTCGAAGGCCCTGCGCCAGAAGACCGGGTAGCTCGGGTCCCTGCTGAAGCTCCCCTGCGTGTCGTCGATGCCGTAGTAGAGGACGTGGCCCTTGCCGATTGCGCCGAGGACGACGATCGGGTCCTGGGCCGTCTTCGCCACGACGGTCGCGCCGGCGACGGACTGGACGCGGGTGTACGCGCTCACCTGGCCGAAGTCGACGTCCTGGGTGAGCGAGCTGACCGTCGCGGGCAGCACGGAGGAGCGGCTCCCGGCGAGGTCCTGCTGCGGCGTGACGGGGAGGAGCCCCTGCCAGTCCATGGAGAAGAGCGCGGGCTGCGCGAAGACGATGAGCGCCGCTCCTGAGGAGACCTTGTCCTTGATGTCGCGGACGTAGCCCGGCAGCATGAGGTCGAGGTTCGCCTGGTCGACGATGTAGACGTCGTACCCGTCCAGGGAGGGGATCTTCGGCGGCTGCGCGTATGTGATGTCGAACGTCATGGGGAAGTTCTTGCTGATCACGTTGAGCGCGAGGAGCAGGTTGGATCGCTGCACCGCGTCCTGGCTGTTCGTGATGACGAGGGCCTTCACCGTGTTCTTGTCAGGGGCGCTCGTCCATGCCGTGTTGTCCGCGAGGAGGTCGTCGCCTTCCACGATCTGGATCTTGGCGACGCCAGGGGGCGTGTTGAACGTGATCTCCTTCGTCTCGCCCGGCCCCAGGAGGACCTGCTGCGCCGCGTCGCTGATCTTCAGCGTGACCTGGGCGGGCCGGGCGTTCGTGTTCTTGAGCCAGACGCTCGAGGTGACGGGACCGACGGCGAGGTCGATGATGCCGACGTTGGAGGAGCCGCCCGTCACGGGCAGGTAGTCCACGATCGCTCCCGTCGATTCGAGCGCGTCCGCCACGGTCTTGTAGTCCTTGTCGCCGGCCGTGGGGAGGAAGTCGCTGATGACGACGACCCTGCTCCCGGTCGTCGCATAACTCCTGGCGAGCTGGAGCGCGTCCGAGATGTCCGTCGTCGTGTCCGTCGGCCGGAGCGCATCCAGGGCGTTCTTCGCCGCGCTGCCGGAGACGCGTTCTGCCAGGACCGAGGGCGAGGAGTCGATGAGGATGATCGTGTTCTCCTTGCCGATGTTCTCCTTGGCGAGGCTGATCGCCTGCTTGAACCGGCCGTCGTTGTCCGCGTGCATCGACGCCGAGACGTCCACGACGAGCACCGTCTGCTCCGCCAGGTACCGCTGCGGCACGTTGATGAACGGCTTGGCCGCCGCGCCGATGAGGAGCAGGAGGATGAGGAGCTGGAGGAGCAGGAGGAGGTCGCGAAGGAAGCTGCGGAAGAAGCTGCTGATGTTGCTCTTGCCGAGGTCCTTCATGACGAAGAGGAGGCTCGGCACGGTCTCGTGGCGCGGCTTCGGCTTGATGAGGTAGAGGAGCAGGAACGGGATGAGGACGAGCGCCGTGGCTAGCCCTGCCGGGTTGAGGAACACGCTGCCGAGGCCCACCACCATGCGCCAGCCGACCCACGGGAAGTTTATATAGTTTCTGCTGGTTGCGGCTCTTAGGCAAATCACGTTCGTGGTCGTCACCGGCTGCTCGGCAATCGCTTCTCCTCTCGAAAGCGCTCCTCCCCGTAGGGGGCAGCCCCCCCGTCGCGCTCTGCCCTCCTTCCTCGCTTGCCTCGCCCTCTGGCCGGTGACGACTCCATTTGCCTAAGAGCCGCTGGTTGCGGAGAGAGCTTCTCAGCAGGGTCGTCCGACGAAGGCAAACCCTCCGTCGCCGCAGCCACCTTGGCACAAGACCCGGGCGCGAGGATGGACGAGCGTTTTTCGCGAGGCCATGATCCCGAGCGCCCGATAAAGTCTCGGACCGGAGGGAGATTTGTTAGGCCGTGGCGGCGGCGACGGAGAAGGAGAAAAAGACGAGAATTCCTCTGCGGCGGAGCATGATGACGATGCATGGTGACAATGTGGAGCATACATTTTTATAGCCGGTTCGACCGGATGCTGGGAAAGAGGTGGGCTGCTTGTACTCCAAGACGCTGAACGACGTCCCGTCGGACAAGGGGTTCTGGTTCTGCAACGGGACGCGCGCGATGAACCTCTACCAGCTCGTCGACGGGATCGAGCACACCTCGGACGACATCTTCGAGTACCATGACCACGGCGAGAAGAACGATTTCGCCGCGTGGATCCTCGACGTGCTGGGCGACGAGGAGCTCTTCGCGCTGGTGCGCCGCGAGGAGTCGAAGTACTGGTTCGTCCAGAAGGTGCGCCATCGCATCAAGGAGCTCGAGGAGCAGGCGACGCAGCGCATCCTCGAAGGATGAAGGACTATCTCGACGACGGGGCCTTTCAGCGGGGTCTTCAGCTCTTGCAGAATTCCGTGCAGTAGTCGCAGCTGTACTGCGCGAGGACGCCGCACGTCCGTTCCTTGCCGTTCTGGTCGGTGAACGTGCAGCACGCCTTGACCTGCGACTGCGGGATGGAGATGCTGTCCCCGACGACGATGCCGCTCGCCGTCTGATGGTAGGTGACCCAGCCGGTGTAGGCGCCGAGGAGCGCGAGCACCGCGACCGCCGCCACGACGAGGATGATGATCGCCTTCCGTTCCATGCAACCCTTCACCACTCCAGGGTTTTTAAAGTTTGCCTAGGAAGAGGCTCTTAGGCAAATTCGCCTCCGACGGTGTCGCCGGCTGCTCGGCAACCGCTTCGTTCCCCGCCGTTCCGGTCACCCCCGTATGGGGCGACCCCCCGACCTCTTCTGCTGTGTTCTCCTCATGCCTCGCCCTCTGGCCGGCGACACACCATTTGCCTAAGAGCCCTAGGAAGAGGGATCAGAGAAGGATAAAGGTCATCTTGCATCATGGCCGCGGCGGAGACCTTATTCTCCCTCCGGTCCGAGACTTTATCGGGCGCTCAGGATCATGGCCTCCAGGCCATCCTCGCGTCCGGGTCTCGCTCCAAGGCGACGGCCATGATACTGGGAAGAAGAATGAAGAGGGGAGGGCGCGCTCAGTAGATGATCCCGACGACGACCGTGCGGATCTGGCTGAAGCGCACCTTGTCCGGGTCGGGGACGACGTTGTTGTCGCCCTTCAGCGTGTAGTACGTGCCCTCGGAGTCGGTGCCGATGGCGACGACGCGGTGCATGATCACCTCGGTGGCGTTGCATGACGAGCAATGGTAGCCGACGATGTCGCCGACGTAGATGTCCCGCTCGTCCTGGGGGGCGACGGCGATCACCTTCGAGTCGTTGTCCGCGAGGGGGTCCATGCTGTGCGTGTCCGCGAGCAGCACCGGGATCGCGCCGGGCACGTCAATCACCACCCGGGAATTGTAGACGTGGACGTCCTGGAGGGGGATGCGCGCGTACGGGTGCGGCAGGTCGCGCGACCGGTTGGCTTCCTGGCGGAGCTGGTCGAAGTAGCTCGCGAGCGTCGCGTTCTGCTCGGTGATGACCGACGAGTACTGGAGGAGCGTGCCCCGGAGCTGGTCGTTCTCGTCGCGGAGCTGCGTGTTCTGGTCGACGAGGTCCCTGATGAAGGATGCGGTCTGGACGTCCGGCTGCTGCTCCTGCACGGGCTGCTGCCGGCTGCACGCGGCGAGGAAGGAGAGCGAGACGAGCGCGACGACGAGGAGCGCGAAGGAGAGATGCCAAGAACGGGGACGGGGTGCGCGCATGAGGGCTTCAGCCGCGGAACGCCTTTTTCACTTTTTCGCTTCCAGCGCGGCGTCGATCGCCTGCTGGAAGGTCGCGTAGGGCTGGCCGCCGATGATCCGCTTGCCGCCGATGAAGAACGTCGGGGTCGCGGTGACGCCGCCGTCGTTGATGCCGTCGACGTAGTCCGCGCGCACCTTGTCGAGGTAGCGGCCGCTGGAGAGGCACTCCTCGAACTGCGAGTCGTTGAGGCCGAGCTGCGGCGCGAGCGCCTTGATGGCGGGGTCGCTCAGCTTGTCCGAGATGTTGTAGAGCGCGTCGTGGAACTGCCAGAACTCGCCCTGCTCCTCGGCGCACGCCGCCGCCAATGCCGCCTCGTCCGCGTACGGGTGGATCTGCTCGAGGGGGAAGTCGCGGAAGACGTACCGGATCTTGCCGGTGTCGATGTAGTCGCGTTTGATCTGCGGGAACGTGTCGCGCTGGAACGCGGCGCAGGCGCTGCATTGGTAGTCCGCGAACTCGATCATCGTCACGTTCGCGGTGTCGTTCCCCAAGGCGGGGTTCGCGCCGTCCGTCACCGGGAATATCTGGTCCGGGATGGAGACCTGCGCCGCCGCCTGGTTGAACGGGAACCAGTGGAAGATGTACGCGCAGACGCCGAGGACGAGGAGCGCGACGACGGCGAACGCGATGACGTTCTCGAGCCACTCGCCCTTCTCGGGCTCCGTCGTCTTGTCAGCGGAGGCTGCCGCCCCGGCTTCCTTCTTCGTTTCCGCCTTCTTCGCCTTCTTGTCGTCCGGCATGGCACGGGAAGAAGAGAGGTGTTTTATAACGGTTGCGGCGCTTTCCGGCGCGGCGGCATCATCGCCGCGGGCTGCAGTCGCTGACGCTCCTGCCCGTCCTCGTATGGCTCAGACATGCTCGCGTATCGCTGTTCTCGTCGAGGGGACTCGTCCCCGTACGGGGCAAGGTCACTCCGTTCCCAGGTTCCTCGGAGCCTCGGAACCAACCTCCACGTCGGCCTTCGCTCTCCTCTTCGCAACGCTCGCCCTTTGGCCGGCGGCGATGATGCTTGAAGCATTGTCTCAGACGTAGCCTTTGAGGAGGAGCTTGCCCATCGTGGTGAGCTCGACGTGCACCCGCCTGTTCTGCTCCTTCGTCTCGACGAGGCCGAGCTGGAGGAGGCCGTCGCTCTTCAGGTTGCCGTTGATGTGGTAGCTGACGAGGGAGAGGCTCATCTTCGCGCGGTCGGCGAGCTCTTCCAGGGAGGAGCAGCAGTCCCGGTCCGCGAGGATCTTGAGGAGCTTCATCTTCCGGTCGCTGAGCAGCGTGTAGTAGTTGAACTTGAGCACGGGGAGGAGCATCACCTCGCCCTTGTCGTTGATGCCGAACGCCTTGAGGCCGTTGACGAAGGCCGCGCTCGTCGAGGCGCAGTTCATCAGGCCGCGTCCCGAGGCGACGTTGATGATCACCTCGCTGTGCTCCGGCGCCTGCTCGACCGTGGCGCGGATGATGCGGAAGATCTCCTCCCAGACCGGGCCTTTCATCATCTCGATCCTGCACGCGATCTTGAAGCGCTCGAGGTCGCGCTTGATCCGCTCGGCCTCCTTGGCGTATTCCTTCTCGCTGATGAGGATGACCTGCTCGGCGTGGAACTCCTTGATGCTGAGGAAGATCGCGTCCTCCTCCCCGCCGACGGCGGCGACGATGATGTGCTTGTTCTCCATGCGCCCACGCTTCCGATGCTCAACCGTCCAAACCGGATTCATGAAAAAGAACGTCGTTTTTTATTTTTAATACGTTATTGTATAATAAGGATTGTTTTGTATTTTTAAGTTTTCTGAATCTCAGATATCGCCTTCAGGCGCGGGGAAGAGGAGGGGTGAAGAGGGGAGAGAGAAAAGGAAGAGAGAAAAAGAAGAGAGAAAGGAAGAAAAAAAAGGAAGGGAAAGGGGCCGCGCCTAGTGCGTCGCGTTCTGCGCTGCCGGCGGCGGGGGCGTCACCGTCTTGCCCGACGAGAGGTTCAGGTAGGTCGAGCCGAGGACGTCCAGGTTGCGGAAGATGTACGTGCCGTCCGCCTCCATCGTGCCGACGCTCTGCCACGCCTGCGAGAAGCTCGGGTAGAGGCCGGCGTCGCCGGTCAGCAGGATCGTGGGCGCGCCGGTGATGTTGTACTTCGCGACGAGCGCCTTCCCCTCGGGAGAGGAGATGTCGACGACGCGCTCATCCGAGAGGGCCATGCCGAACCGCTGGAGGATCTGGCGGTGGAGCGTCACGTCGTAGCAGCTCGGGCACGAGGAGGCGTTCAGGTACGTGACGTTGACCAGTCCCCGGACGGCGTTCGTCTGCAGGTCGTAGTACGGCGGCAGCGCGCCCTGGAGGAGGTACGAGCCGTCGGAGGCGACCGTGCCGATGTTGCTCCACGCCGAGACGATGTTCGGGTACGAGGAGAGGTCCTTGCTGAAGACCAGTGCGGGCAGCTTCGTGATGCCGTACTGCGAGATCAGCGAGGAGGCCTGCGAGGAGCCGTACGAGACGGTCTGCACCCGGCTGAAGTTGACGCCGATCTGCGCGAGCTCGTCGCGGAAGACCGTGGCGTTCTGGCACTCAGGGCAGTCGGGCTTGTCGATGATTGTGAGCGAGACCGGCGCCGCGGGAGCCGCCTGCGCCGCGGGCGCGGCGGCGGCCGCAGGAGCGGACGCGACCGCGTTGAGGCGGACGTTCGCCGCGACGAGCAGCGCGATGTTGACGATGAGGACCACGCCGAGGACGATTGCCGTCGCCACGAGCGTCTTCTTCCCGAAAAGCTGTGCCATGATTCTCTCCTCCGAAACGATTGTCGAAACGATTGAACGGAAGCCTGATGAACGCGCCCATGACCGGCGGCGTCAGCCGGGGAGGCTGCACCCCGTCTTGTCCGCGAGGAGCTGGAGCGGCTGCATCCCCTCGAGGCGCTCGCCGTCCGGCAGGATCCACGTCGGGTAGCCGGTGATGTTCTTCTCCTGGCACGCGGCCGCGTAGTCGCAGTTCTCGAACGCGACATCCGCGAACGCGTCGCCGAACAGGCGCTTCTGCGCCTGGCAGTGGGTGCACCAGTCCGTGCCGTACATCACCGCGCCCTCGGCGGTGAGGCACTTCGCGAACCCGATGTAGGGCGAGGGCTTCGGGAGCAGGCTCCACACGATGACCGCGGCCATGACGAGCGCGGCGGCGATGATGCTCCACGTCAGGATGACCTTGCGCCTGCGCCGCTGCTGCGCCGCGAGCCGCTCCGGGTTGACCGTCGCGGCCGTCTTCTCCGCGTTGCCGGCCGTGCCGCCGCCCGTGCCGCTGGCCGCCGCTTCTGCGCGCTTGCGGTACTTCCCCCTACCCATGCGGAAAGAGCGACGGAACCTGTTTTAAAAAGGTTGTGGAAGAGGCGTCGAGAGAGAAAGGGAAGGGGGGAGAAAAGAGAGAGGAGAGAGGGAAGGGAAGGGCGTCTACGCGACGAGGATCGCGGGCTTGCCGGGGAAGGACTGCTTCGCCTTCTGCTCTGCGCTCTTCTCGGCGTCCTCGATCGAGACGGCACAGCCGAACTCTTTCGCGAGGTCGTCCGCGAACGCGGCGTATTGCGCCTGCTCCTCGTGCTTCGTGAGCAGGATCGCAGGCAGCTTGGAGCGGTCCTTCATGATGGCGGGCACGAGCTTCATGAGTTCCTGGCCGTGCTGCTTGAGCGGCGAACCCATCAATGCTGCGATGACCGCTTTCGCGTCGCTCGTCTCCGCGAGCAGCTCCTTCATCCTGCCGGCGAACGAGTACTTCCATCCGTCGGCGAGGAAGAGCGTAATCCTCTTCGGCTGCCCGATCTTCGCGAGCGCGAGCACGGTGCGGATGTCCGCCTTGAGGGACTCGACCGCCTGGTACGCGGCTTCCGCCTTCTCGTCGATCAGCTTGTCGTCGTGCGTCGGCCACGCGGCGACGCTCGCGTATCCTTCGTGGCCGCGCCGCTCCCAGAGCTCTTCCGAGAGGTGCGGCGCCACCGGAGAGAGCAGGAGCAGCAATGCGTCGACCGCCTCGTAATAGAGCGCCCTGTTCGGCCGCTGCTCCTTGTACGAGGCGAGCGTGTTCGCGAGCTCCATGAGGTGCTGGATTGCGACGCTGAACCGGAACGAATCAAACTCGTCCGTGGCGCGCTTGATCGCCGTGTGGAGTTTCGAGCGGACGTAGGCGTCGTGCTTCGTCTGCCCGCTCGTGGCATCGACATCGTCGAGCAGGCCCGCCACTTTGCAGAGGAACCGATAACTGGCTTCCACGCCCTGGTCGCTCCACTCCAATTCTTTCTCGGGGAGGGCGGCGAAGAGGATGAACAAGCGCGCGGTGTCCGGGCCGTACTTGTCGATGATCGCGCCCGGATCCACGACGTTGCCCAGGGATTTTGACATCTTGGCGCCGTCCTTCGTCACCATGCCGAGCGTCAATAAACGGGTGAACGGCTCGTCCACGTCGACGAGCCCGAGGTCGCGCAACGCTTTCGTGAAGAACCGTGCGTAGAGCAGGTGGAGGACAGCGTGCTCGATGCCGCCGATGTACTGGTCGACGGGCATGAATTTCCCCGCCGCCTCCTTGTCGAACGGCTGCTTCGCGTCGTGCGGGTCGCAGTAGCGGAGGAAGTACCAGGAACTGTCGACGAACGTGTCCATCGTGTCGGTCTCCCTTCTCGCGGGCTTGCCGCACCGCGGGCATTGCACGTCGACGAAGCCCTTGACGGTGGTGAGCGGGTTGCCGCCCGCCTGGAAGTCCGCGCCCTCGGGCAGCTTGACCGGGAGGTCTTTCTCGGGGACGGGGACGGTGCCGCATTTCCCGCAGTAGACGACGGGGATGGGCGTGCCCCAGTACCTTTGTCTGGAGACGAGCCAGTCGCGCAGCTTGTAGTTGACCGCTTTCCTGCCCGCGCCCATCTTCTCCAGTTTCGCGGTGATGAGGTCCATCGCCTCCTGGTTCTTCGTGCCATCGAACTCGCCGCTGTTGACGAGGACGCCGTCCTCGGCGTAGGCGCGCGCCATCTTCTCAGGATTGAGCGTGTACGCGTCGGGCGAGATGACGACCTTGATGGGCAGCCCGTACTTCTTCGCGAACTCGAAGTCGCGTTGGTCGTGGGCGGGCACGGCCATCACCATACCCGTGCCGTACTCCGCGAGCGCGTAGTCCGCGACCCAGAGCGGGAACTCCTCGCCCGTCAACGGGTTGATCGCCCATCGTCCGAGGAAGACGCCGTTCTTCTCCTTGCCTTCCGCCGTGCGGTCGATGACGCTCCGCTTCTTCGTCTCCTTGATGAATTTCCTGACTTCCTCCCGCTTCTGTTTCGGCAGGCCTTCGAGCAACCGTTCGATGGCGGGGTGTTCGGCCGCGATGACCGTGTACGTGATGCCGAAAGCGGTGTCCGGCCTCGTCGTGAAGGTCTCGAGCGTGAGATCGGAGGATTTCACCTTGAACGTGATGATTGTCCCCTCTGAACGGCCGATCCAGTTCCGCTGCATCGTCCGGACGCGCTCCGGCCAGCCGGTCAGCTTCTCGGTGTCCGCGAGCAATTCATCCGCGTACTGCGTGATCTTGAAGTACCATTGTTCGAGGTCGCGGGACTCGACCTCGGTCTCGGGGTGGCGCCAGCACTTGCCGTCGACCACTTGTTCGTTCGCGAGCACGGTGTTGCAGTCCGGGCACCAGTTGACCGCGCCCTTCCGCTTGTACGCGAGCCCCTTCTCGAGGAGCTTGAGGAAGAACCACTGGTTCCACTTGTAATAGTCAGGGTGGCTCGTCGCGAGCTTTCTGCTCCAGTCATAGCTCAGCCCCATCAGCTGCTGCTGCGTCTTGATGCCGTGGATGTTGCGCTCGGTCCACTCGTGCGGGTCCTTCCTGTGCTTGATCGCCGCGTTCTCCGCGGGCAGGCCGAAGGAATCGTAGCCCATCGGATACAGGACGTTGAACCCGTTCATCCGCTTGAACCGCGCGTAGACGTCGCCCAAAGAGTAGTTCCTGACGTGACCCATGTGCAAGTATCCTGAGGGATACGGGAACATCTCGAGGCAGTAATAGGTCTTCTTCTTCGACGTGAGTGGGTCCTCGGTCCGGAAGATCGCATCCTTCTGCCAGCGCGCCTGCCACTTCAGCGCGACCGCTTTCAGGTCGAGCCGCTCCCGCTGCCGGGACTCGGCGTGCGCATCGGCAACCGCGGTCTTTCCTGCCGCCTTCGTCGCGGCCTTCCCGGAAGTCTTCTTCTCGACCTTCCCGGAGACCTTCTCGTCGGTCTCCGCCGCCGCCTTCTTCGTCGCTGCCATCCTCGCCAAGAGTCAGAAATCCGCTTAAAAAGGTTACTGAATTAACAAGACGTGCAAGAGCTCTTAAGCAAATGAGGTCGTTACCGGCCAAAGGGCGAGGCGTGGCGAAGACACAAGCGGAGAAGGTCGGGGGACGCCCCATCCGGGGTGACCCGTTGCTGTAGAACACATCTACGATACGCCGAGCAGCCGGTAACGACCAGGAATTTGCCGAAGAGCGTCGCCGTCAACTTTTTAAGGCGGCACGCGTTGGGGAGTGGCATGAAGCGCGTCCTCATCGTCGGCATCGTCGTCTTCGTCCTCTTCGCTGCGACCGTCTCCGCGGCGACGGTGACGGAGACCGGCAGCGGGATCACCCGCGGCAGCATCGAGTACGAGTTCACGTACAATCCGAACGACACCGCGCCCACAGTCATCTCCGGCGTGCGGCCGAACGACGTGCTCGGCGTCATCTACGGCCGGACGTCAGGAGGGCTGCCGATCATGCGCGAATATTTCATGAAGTCGCAGCTCGGCAGCACGTGGAACTATGACGTCCTGCACGGCCAGTCATACCTCTCGATCGCGCTTGGCCAGCGCGTCCCGGTCGACCTGAACAACGACAACAAGACCGATCTCTACCTCGAGTTCACGAACGTGAGTTTCAAGGGCGGCACGTTCACGTTCTACAACGCGAACGCCCTGCCGGCAGCGACGAACGCGACAGCGGAGAATACGACGGCGAACACTACCGTTCCGGCGGAGAACACGACGACGGCAGAGAACGTCACCGCGCCTGTGAACGCGACGGTGACGCAGAACGAGACGCGGCCGACGGAACCGGTCGTTCCGTCCGAACCGGCGACGTCTTCAGGGCCGGGCGCACCAGCGACGCAATCGAGCCCGTTGAGCTCGACCCTGATCTTCCTCATCGTGCTCCTCGTCATCCTCCTCGTGCTCGTGCTCGGCGCGTTCTTCATCGTCCGCCGGCCGAAGCCGAAACGCAGGAAGCCCGCGAAGACGGCGGAGAAGAAGACCGGGCCGGAAGAGGGGCCTGCGGACGAGCCGGAAGAGGAGCCCGACGATGATTTCGATGACGAGTCCTCGCTCGCGCACCTCGAGAAGCCGCTGCCGAAGGAACCTGAGGAGCCTGCCCCGCAGCCGAAGCTGCCGAGCATGGTGACGCGCTCGTCGCGGGTCAGGCGGCGATAGGGCGGGCCGACTCTAGAAAGATACATCCTTCTCGGTGTGCTGCGGAGAATTTGTTCTCAGTCGCTCTCCGAGCTCCTGACCCTCGCGTTCTCCGAACACGAGTCCCAGTCACTTCGTTCGGTCGCTCGCGCTCCTGACCCGCTCGT
>JACWAN010000014.1 GCA_014874255.1 Candidatus Woesearchaeota archaeon | reverse complement strand
GCGCGTGTTACGAACGCGCGGCCCGAGCGAAGCGAGGAACGCCCCCGACTTCAGTCGGGGGATGGTTCCGGACTTGTTCCGGAACCCGCGAACGTCAGTGAGCATGGCCGCGCGCGAGTTTACAACCGTCGGACTGGACTCGGAGAAGAAGCGATTCCGGAAGAGGAGACCGCCGGGGTGCGACAGGAGACTTTCATCGCAGCCGATGACGCCATAATATTTAAATACTCGCCGCCGAGGGGGAGTGCTTGTGGTAGATGACGGGCTCGTCAGGTACATCAAGGAGCGCCTGGGTGAGGGCTACAAGGAGCCGCACATCCGCGACGTGCTCTTCGCGCACGGCCACTCGGAGGAGAGCGTGGACGAGGCGTTCCGCTACCTCCATCGGCTCCAGCCACGGGTGCCGGTCATCCCCATCCTCATCGGGCTCATCCTCGTAGCGGGGGTCGCGTTCTACTTCTTCTGGCCGACGGCGAGCCAGCAGCCCGTGCTCCAGGGGCCGGAGAACGTCACCGCACCCCCCGCGCCGACGCAGCCGACGACCGGCGTCGTCTCGCTCGCCGAGCAGCTGAAGCTCGCAGCAGCCAACCAGACGCCGGACGAGACCTATGCAGCCACCGTGAACGCGGCCACGACGAACGCCGCGACCGCCGCGGACGGCATCCTCGTCTGCAGCGTCAACAGCGACATCACGTACAAGGACTACTGCCTCCAGGAGCTGGCGAAGCAGCGGAAGGAGCCGGCGTACTGCGAAGTGATCGGCGACGTGAAGCAGCGCGACGACTGCTACCTCCAACTCATCCTCGAGGGTGAGGACCAGTACTGCAGCAAGCTGATCCTCGCGGAGAGCAAGAAGGTCTGCGACCTGCTGCTCGGAGGCGGATGATGCAGAACCTCCTCGTCGACATGAGCATCGTGATCATCGTCGCCACGATCGGCGGCCTCATCGCGAAGCTCTTCAAGCAGCCGCTCATCCCCGCCTACATCATCATGGGCGTCCTCCTCGGGCCGCTCCTCGGCCTCGTCAAGGACGCGAGCAACATGATGATGCTCAGCGAGATCGGGGTGGCGTTCCTCCTCTTCATCGTCGGCCTCGAGCTCGACCTGCACAAGCTGAAGGACGTCGGGGATGTCGCCACGATCGGCGGCGCGGTCCAGGCGGTCCTCATGTTCGGGATCGGGTACGGCGCCGCGCTCCTCCTCGGGTTCTCGACGCTACCCGCCCTCTATTTCGGCCTGGTGATGAGCTTCAGCAGCACCATGGTCGTGATCAAGATGCTCGGCGACCGGCACGAGCTGGACACGCTCCACGGCCGCATCGTCATCGGCATCCTGCTGCTGCAGGACATCCTCGCCATCGTCGCCCTCTCGATGCTCCAGGCGACGGACGGGCTGGGTTCGCTCCTCGTCAGCTTCGCCATCGGCGTCGCAATCATCGTCGCCTCGTTCTTCCTCGGCAAGGCGCTCTTCCCGCCGCTCTTCCGGCACGCGGCGAAGAGCCTCGAGCTCCTCTTCCTGCTCGCGGTGAGCGTCTGCTTCTTCTTCGCCCTCCTCTTCGCGCAGCTCGGCTTCAGCATCGCCATCGGCGCGTTCATCGCGGGCGTCATCCTCGGCAACCTGCCGTACAGCACCGAGATCATCGGCCGGGTACGGCCGCTGAAGGACTTCTTCACCGTGCTCTTCTTCACCTCGATTGGGCTCCAGGTCAGCTTCGACGGGATGAGCAGCATGGTCGCCGCGTTCGTCGTCTTCTTCCTCCTCACGGTGCTCGTCTCGCCGCTCCTGATGATCGCGGTCTGCTCCCTCTTCGGGTACAAGAAACGCACCACGTTCCTCGCAGGCATCAACCTGAGCCAGATCAGCGAGTTCGCGCTCATCCTCGCCACCGCCGGCCTCGCCGCCGGCCAGCTCAGCCAGCAGGCGTTCTCGCTCATCCTCTTCCTCACCGTCGCGACGATCGCCGCGTCCAGCTACCTCATCAAGTACGAGCAGCAGCTCTACAGATTGTTCAGCCCGGTGCTCGAGGTCTTCGAACGGTTCAGCCCGATGAACCGCGAGCTCGAGAACATGAGCGAAGAGTCGACGCACGACACCATCCTCGTCGGGTACGACCGCACCGGGTACAGCATCTTCCACGCATTGCGCAGGCTGAAGCGCGACATCGTCGTCGTGGATTTCGACCCGGACGTGATCCGCCACCTCATGGAGCGGAACGTCCCGTGCATCTACGGCGACATCGGCGATCCCGAGGTGCTCGAGAAGCTGAAGCTCCACCAGGTGAAGCTCGTCATCAGCACGATCCCCAACCACCAGGAGAACCTGCTCCTCATCAGGCGGGTGAGAGCAGAACATACACGCACCGCGATCATCGTGACGAGCTACCAGCCCGACGAGGCGCTCGAGCTCTACGACGCCGGCGCGGACTACGTCGTCATCCCGCACTTCCTCGGCGGCGAGCGCGTCAGCGTGATGCTCGAGGACGTGACGACGAACCTCGACACGCTCCTCACGGCGAAGATCGAGCACATCAAGGAGCTCAGGATGCGCGAGGAGATCCGCCCGAAGCGGCGGTGAGGGCCCTATTGCCTGAGACGGTGCTCGGTGGCGGTCTTCTCAGTCAGGTTGTCTATGTCCGCCGCGAGCGTCGGGAAGCTGGTCAATTCGACCGCGAAACGACGCGCGTGTTTCCGGCGCGGATCGTTATAGAGCAGGATTGCGGCTCCGGCTCGCTCGCCGTCCGCTATCGAGAGATTGCCTGCGGCGATGCGCCGAGCGTAAGGGATGATGTTCTTCGCGATGAACGGCGCCGAGCGGATGTTGCGCGGCTTCAGGAGAGCGGTGGCCAGGAGCAAGTAGGTGCCCCAGGTGCCAAATCCCTGCATGAACCCTTCCTTGCGGCGCGCATAGACCGCTTTCGCCCCTGCCTCGATGATATCCCATCGGAGCTGCGCGGGCCGGAGGCAGTATATCTGGCCGAAGACGTAGGGCTGCGCCTCACCCTCATGGTCAAGGATGGCGTATGCCCGCTTATCGATGCCGATCTCCTGCATGTATCCTGCACGGACGAGCGGGAAGAGGGCGTCGACGGTCGCCTCGTGCTTGCGAAGGAGGGTGGCGAGTCCGGAAAGGTCGCCCTGCGAAGGGAGGATATCGCCGGCGGCCATGGTGACGAGCGAGTGGGGATGCTTCCGCAGGAGGGTGCGCCGGATCGTGTTGAGATTCTCGTGGAGCTCGCCGTCAGTGTCGATGCGGTGGATCCTGACCCCGTTCCGTTCGCAGGCATATTCCCTGAACATGCGCCGTGGGCCGGCGAGGTATATCGGGCCGAAGAGCGGACAATGATCCTCCCGGGCGGAGATGTAGGCTTCCAGCGAGCGCTCCAGCAGCGCCTTCCCTGCGATGGGGAGGAGAAGCTTGTACTGGTCGCCGAGGCCGCCGGGACCGTAATTCACCGGCTTCTCGAGTGCGGCGTCGTGCCGCTTGCCTGCGCCTCTGCCGCCGAGGATGACGAGTGGGAAGCTCATAGACCATGGTTGTCAGAAACAGTTTATATATCTTATCATATTTACTACTATTAAATAGTATAATTAATGTTTCGGAGGGGGACGGAAGAAGAAGAAGAAGAAGAAGGAGAAGACGGCAAAGAGAAGGGCTTCATCCCCAGCTGAGCATATTCTTGCTCTTCTTGTAGTTCTTCATCGTCTGGTAGAGCTGGACGCCGAGGTTCGCGCCGATCTTCGCGTTCGGGGGCGCCTCGGAGAAGACGAATTTCTTGGGCTTGTCCTTGGAGCCGCCGGGGAAGAGCGAGCCGACGGGGAAGAGGTCGCCGAAGCCGGAGAAGAGCGCGGTGAACGGCTCGAAGGCGCCGGTGAACATGCCGGGCCCGCCGCCGCCCTTCTTCTTCGCCGCCTTCTCCGCTGCGGCCTTCTCCGCGTCCAGCTTGTCCTTGTACTTCGGCTCGCCCGCCTCCGCCAGGTAGTGCTCGAGCTCCTCGCCGAGCGCCTCCATCGCGTTCTGGACCGACTTGTCCACGACGCCGAGCATGTAGAGGTCCTCCTTCTCGCGGTACTTGAGGTAGAGCTTGATGTGCTCCTCGTTCCAGTCGTAGGCGCGCATGGAGATGTCGACGAGGCCGGTGTGGATGGGGCCGCGCTGGTAGCCCTCCTGCTGGTAGCTCATCGTCGGCCGCGTCCGGAAGTTCATGGTGAGGACGATGACGTCGAAGCCTTTCGTGCAGCCCTTGCCGCCCGGCTTCGCGAAGACCACTTCGGTCTCGACGAAGCTCTGCTCGAACGCGCCGATGAGGTCGACGTCCTCCAGGCGCTCGTCGTTCATCTGGAGCCGGGCGATGTGGCGCAGGTAGGGCTTGATCCAGTTCATGTACATCTCGATGATGTCCCAGTGCTGGCGCAGGTACTTGAGCGTGAACCGGCGCCGGGACTCGAGCTCGTGGTCCGTCTTGAGCTTCCAGTTGACGAACTGGTACAGCTTCCGCTTCAGCACGGTCTTGACGTTCATGTTGAATTCCAGCCGGTCCACGGCGACGTCGACGCCCTCGAGCGTGTACGCCTGCGTGTTGAAGAAGAGGTCGGGGAGCGTGGCGTAGCCGAGCTGCTGCGCGAGCCCGTAGACGCTGCCGGGGCTGGTCTGCCCGCCCCTGTTCTCGACGAGGTCGATGTACTCGCTCTTCAGGGTGGCGTCCGCGGACTTCGACTGCTTCCACTCGCGGCGCGGCTGGAGCTTCTCGTCCAGGATGCGGAGCTCACGCACGAGCTGGAACAGGTCCTTGGTCATCTTGCCGATGGTGGCGAGGTATTGCTGGACGCGGTCCTGCTGGATGCCGAGCCGTTGCTGACTCGCGCCGAAGAACGCGCTGTTCTCCGTGGCGGTGAAGATGTCCCGCACCTTGTAGGCGCGCGAGAACCCCTGGTCGAACCGGATGTGGTCGACGAGCCAGAAGTAGTTCTCCTCGAGGCCCATGTTGAAGTTCTCGTACATGATGTGGAACTTGAGGAGCGGCGGCGGGTAGCTCGTCGGGATGTACTCCGCGCCCGTCTGCACGTACGGCGTGGCGATGTCGATCTCTTCCGCGAATTCTTGGAGCGCGTGCGCCGGGTCGTATTTCTTGCCTGGCTTCGGGACGAAGATGCCCTTGACGGGGTCGAAATCGTAGTTGGAGCGGACGTTGTTCCCGGCGGCGTCCTCCTTGACGATGAAGCCGTGCTGGATCAGCAGTTCAGCCCATTTCCTCGATAAGGCGCTGTCCGGAAGCGTGTTCATTGCTCACCACGGGGTTCTCCCCGGGATACTCCCGGCAAAAGGGGTTTAAAAAGGTTTCTCGAGAGGGTTCAGAGAAAGTCAGAGAGAGGTTCCGGTCAAGAAACCAGGAGGAGTTGCCGCTTCATTCTTTCCCTTGGCGGTGGAGCACGGCGACGTACCCGACGAGCTGGACGAGCCGCGCCTGCCCGAGGGACGCCAGTTCGGCGGCGGCTTCTTTCCGGTCCTTGCCGCTCGCGTCGAGATACCCTTTCAGGATCTTCACCTTGATCAGCCGTTTCTGGTCGAGTTCGCGGCGTAGCAGGGCGACCGCGCCCGCGGTGAGGCCGTTCTTGCCGACGTTCATCACCGCTTTGAGGCTGCGCGCCTCGTCGGCGAGCTGTTTGTCTGAGGAGTTCATAGAGGCCGGCAAACAAGGACGGTATAAAAATGTGCCTACGAAGAAGGAAAAACCACTAGGGACATCATCGCCGCGCCCAACTCGCCCTCCGCCTCCTTTCCCGTTGGCGCGGGTCCTCCCCGAAGGGGCCAACCCCCATCGCGCCCAATTCTTTCTCCGTCGGGTCGCTCACCCTTAAGACTCGTGTTCGAAGAACAAGAGGATTAGGAGCGAGTGACCAAGGGCGGCGGCGATGATGCCTAGGCGGAAAGCGGCTCTTAGGCGAATGGTGTGTCGCCGGCCAAAGGGCGAGGCATGCAAAGAAAACGGCGGAAGAGGTCGGGGGGACGCCCCATACGGGGGTGACCGGTGCAGCGACTTCCCGAGCGATTGTCGAGCAGCCGGCGACACCGCGGGGGGGCGAATTCGCCTAAGAGCCGCGGAAAGCAGAACCTTTTTATTCGTCGGCAGCAAGGAAGACAGCATGGTCGAGACGACGACGGACCTCGGGAAGCTCGCCCCGCGGGAGCGGCTCAAGCACCTGAAAGACCTCGAAGAGGAGAAGCGGCGCACGCTCGACGACGAGATCGTCCGGAGACGGAAGGAGCTCGAGGACGAGCTCGCCAGGAAGAAGAAGGCGCTCGAAGAGCTCGAGAAGAAGACGAAGAACGAGCTTGAGGAGACTGAGGAGCTCGAGCAGCAGGCGGTCAGGGACGCGCTCGAGGAGGTCGAGCACCGGCAGGAGGAGGTGAAGGCGCTCGAAGCCCGCGTCAAGGAGTTCAGCGACGGGAGCGAGTTCGTGCCCGCGCAACCGGAGCCGCAGCGCCAGGCGCCGCCGATAACAGGGCTGTATCAGCAAGGTTTCGCCCACGCCGAGGAAGGCATCGATTACCTGCTCCACGCGACGCCGACGAGCGAGGAACGCCTCGTGGAACGGGAGCGCAGCCTCTACCAGAACGTCCGGTGGATGGCGGAAGAGCTGAAGCAGGGCCACATCGAAGAAGGCTACATGTTCAACAGGCTCCAGGACCAGGTGAACGCGCTCCGGCAGCGAACGGGAGACGAGCACGGCTATCTCTCGCGCATCGCAAACGTTTTAAACGGCATCGTCGATTATCACAGTGAGGACGAGGAGCGCCGGAAACGGCAGGGCTGAGTCCTGAAAGAAAGAGTGGTGAACAATTGGTCGTCTTCAACAACCCCGGCTACTACCACGCGCTGGACAACACGTTCGACTCCGTGGAGGAAGCGCCGCAGCCGCCGCTCACCCTGGACGACGGCACGGAGTGGACGACGAGCCTCGGCCCGAAGGAGCTGGGCACGAGCGCGAACCCGTTCCAGAACCAGGTCCAGGCGCTCAGCGCGAAGATCCGCGAGGGCGCGTCCCGCATCGAGCTCGAGTTCCCCGGCCAGGGGAAGGGCTCGAGCCAGGCGCCGACGCCGGAGAGCTACGGCACGGTCGAACGCCGTGAGATGCGCGAGCTCGCCAAGGTCGCGGACGTGCAGACCACGACGCACGCCACGTTCTCGCGGCAGGGATTCTCAGGGCTGGGGCAGCACGGCTTCAACGACGCGGAGCGGTACAACAACCTCAAGGAGGTGAAGAAGGCGATCGAGTTCGCCGCGGAAGCGACGACCGGCGGCGCGGTCGTCTTCCACACGGGCGAATGGCAGCGTCCCATCAGCGAGGTCTGGGGCAAGGGCCAGGACGCGAAGCATCCCGACGCGCAGTTCCGCGCGTACGAGGAGGAGAAAGACCGGGCGGCATTCTATCTGGTGGACGAGCGGACAGGACAGTTCGTCAGCGCGATCACGAAGGACAAGGAATTGTTCCGTCCGAAGTACAAGACCGCGAAGGACCTCGCCCCGGAGAAGGTGGGGAAGTACGATCCCGAGAAGGGAAGCGCGCTCGATGCGGATGATTTCGTCGATATCAACGGCAACTACATCGATGAGACGAAGGCCGAGCGGCTCTTCGAACGCGTGCCATTCTGGGACTCGAAGAACACGAAGTTCGAAGTGGAGAAATACGACTGGAAACGGATCGAGGAGGAGACGAGGAAGTGGAACGAGAAGCATCCGGGCGAGCAACGCCGTCCGGAGGAGATGTTCGTCCACATCGAGCAGGAGAACGCGATCCTGCAGGCGAAGGGCGCCTCGCTGTTCCACGGCCAGCGGTACGACGAGGAGTCCTGGTCGGCGAAGAAGGTCCGCGAAGCGTTGGAATTCTATCGCAAGCTGGACAAGAGCCTCCCGGAGAGCGAGAAATGGAAGCTCATGACCCAGAGAGGGGTCTATTCGAGAGCGTCACCGTTCCTCCCTTCGGAGAGCGAATCGATCCCCGACATGCTCCAGCGCGAGCTGAAGGAGCTGCAGGACAGGATGCGCTACACGCACGAGGCCTCCGCGTCGTCGGACGCGCAGGCGCAGGAGCGCGAGACGCTGCTCAAGCACATCAAGCCCGTCGACGTCGTCGGCATGGAGAAGTCGACCGAGGGCATCGCCCGCGCCGGCGTCTTCGCGTACGAGCAGACCGAGAAGAACAAGGACCACCTCAAGAACAAGGTGTACGTCGCTCCTGAGAACTGGCAGGCGGAGATGTTCGGCGGCCACCCGGACGAGCTCGTCAAGCTCGTGCAAGGCGCCCGGAAGAAGATGGCGGAGGAGCTCGTCCAGATGCGCGGCAAGGACGCCGAGGAGGCGAAGAGGATAGCCGCGGACCACATCAAGAGCACGATCGACATCGGCCACCTCAACCTGTGGCGGAAGCACTTCGTCGCAAACCCCGGCGAGAGCGAAGACTCGCGGAACAAGCGGTTCAACGAGTGGGCGATCGGGAAGACCAAGGAGATGATCAAGGCGGGCATCGTCGGCCACATCCACATCGCGGACAACCTCGGCTGGGACGATGAACATTTGACGCCGGGCGAGGGGAACGCCCCCATCCGCGAGTTCGTCAAGGAGATGGAGAAGGCAGGCATCAAGGATTTCATCATCGAGCCGGGCAGCTTCAACCCGCAGACCGCGCTCCCGAGGGCGTGGCGCCACTTCGGCAGCCCGGTGTACGCGGCGGGGACGCCGTTCGCGCAGCCGTTCAGCCACTTCCACCAGGGCCACTTCGGCTACAGCGCGCCGAGCAACTACATCGTCGGCGCGTACAGCCCCAGCAACGAATGGAAGCTCTGGTCAGAAGTGCCGATGGAGTGAACGGTAAAGAACTCTCCAATACTAAAAAAAAACGTCTTAGGTAAAGTAATGCTAAAAAAAAAAAAATAGATTCTAAAAAAATAGGATGTAAACTCGCGCGCGGCCATGCTCACTGACGTTCGCGGGTTCCGGAACAAGTCCGGAACCATCCCCCGACTGAAGTCG
>JACWAN010000013.1 GCA_014874255.1 Candidatus Woesearchaeota archaeon | reverse complement strand
TCCCCCGACTGAAGTCGGGGGGCGTCCCTCGCTTCGCTCGGGCCGCGCGTCCGTAACACGCGCTTCGCCCTCGCACTCCTTCCGCGAGCTGAAGCAACGCGGCACGCAGGATTCAAAGAATCCTGGCGCACGGAAACGCTTCGCGTTTCCTTTGCGTTCACGCGCAGAGGCGAAGCGCGCGTAAACCTTCCGAAACCTCGGAAGTCTTCCGGATTTTCCGGCTGCATTCTTAAAAAGGCGGATATTTTCTCAAATGCGGAAAGAGGGGCGCGCGATGACGGAAGAAGAAAGTTTAAAAACAAGTGTCAGACCCTCTTTTTCCCGTATGGGGGAAGACGAGATCTCATGCGGCCACGCCCCGAAAGGAGGGGTTTCTGAGCGACCGCGCGCGAGCACGAAAGCGACTGCGAAGCGAGAAAGCGACCGCCCCGTCAAGTGGATTGTCGTCACGGGCGGCGTCCTCAGCGGCTTGGGAAAAGGGGTGGCGGCCGCATCTATCGGCAACCTCCTCGCGACCAAGTACCGGGTCATCCCGATCAAGTGCGACGGCTACCTCAACGTGGACCCGGGGACGATGAACCCGATCGAGCACGGCGAGGTCTTCGTCCTCGACGACGGCGGCGAAGTCGACATGGACTTCGGCCACTACGAACGCTTCCTCGGCGTCACGTGCAGGTTCGAATGGAACCTCACCATGGGGAAGGTCTACGAGCGCATCCGCGAAGCCGAAAGGAGGGGCGACTACCTCGGCAAGACCGTCCAGCTCATCCCGCACGTCACGGATCTGATCAAGGACTGGTGGAAGCGCATCGCCGAGGAAGAAGGGGCGGACGTCATCCTCCTCGAGATAGGCGGCACGGTCGGCGACATCGAGAACGAGCTCTACATCGAGGCCGCGCGGCAGATGAAGCGCGACGTGGGCGAGGAGAACATCATGTACGTGCATCTCACCTACGTGCCGGTGCCGGAGCACGTCAACGAGCCGAAATCCAAGCCGACCCAGCAGTCCGTCACGCTCCTCCGCGAGCGGGGCATCTTCCCCGACGCGATCCTCGCCAGGTGCCATCAGCCCCTCGACGAGCGGCTCAAGGAGAAGATCGCCACGTTCTGCGACGTCACCAAAGAGCGGGTCATCAGCGCCGTGGACGTCGACTCCGTCTACTGCATCCCGATCAAGTTCGCCGAACAGGGCATGACCCGGATCGTGGACGAGGAGCTCCACATCAACCACCTCGAGGAGAACAAGGAATGGCGGGCGCTCACGGAACGGATGTCGGCGAAGCACCCGCGCAGCATCACCGTCGCGATCGCGGGCAAGTACACCAAGCTCGAGGACAGCTACGCGAGCGTCATCGAAGCGTTGCGCCATTGCGAAGCCGCGTTCGACGTCAAGATCGACCTGAAATGGATCGAGGTGAGCGACCACCACGACCTCGAGCGCGAGATGAAGGGCGTGGACGGCGTCATCGTCCCCGGCGGGTTCGGCTCCCGCGGAGTGGAGGGCAAGATCGACATGGTCCGCTACTGCCGCGAGCACGACGTCCCCTACCTCGGCCTGTGCTACGGCCTCCAGATGGCGGTGATCGAGTTCGCGCGGAACGTCTGCGGCCTTGCAGGCGCGAACACGACGGAAGTGGACGGGCAGACCAAGTACCCGGTCGTCGACATCCTCCCCGAGCAGAAGAAGATCACGAAGAAAGGCGGGACGATGCGGCTGGGAGCATACCCCGCGGTCCTGAAGGAAGGGACGACGGTGCATGCGCTGTACGGCAGCGACGAAGCCAGCGAACGCCACAGGCACCGGTACGAGGTCAACCCCGCGTACCACCAGGTGCTCGAGGAACACGGCCTCGTCTTCTCCGGCGTGAGCCCGGACGGGACGCTCGTCGAGTTCATCGAGAATCCCGAACTACGGTACTTCGTCGGGACGCAAGCGCACCCGGAGCTGAAGAGCTCGCTCCTCAAGCCGGCCCCGTTGTTCTACGGCCTCGTCAAGGCGTGCCTCAAGCAGTGAGTGCAGAAAAGCATCGTCCACAGAGTTCTCATTCGTGAGTGATTGCCCTTAGAAACGTTTATTAAGAGAAGCGCTTTCGCGCCACTAATGCCTGTACGCATGTTCTTGGAATACGTGGAGCCTGAGGTCATCAGGAGATTCCCGCTCTGCGAAGCGGTCAATGATTATCTCAAGGACTTCCGCAACCCGCCGGGATTCTCTCTCGAGGAAGACGCCCTCAAGGAGAGAGTGAGAAGGGCCATCAGCGCCCACGAGAACCATCCGGGAGAACACCTGCTTACATACCTTCAGACGCCAGGGAGGCCCGCCATAGCCCATGCAGGGACTGACGGAGACATCTCGGTCCTCATGGCGGGCGTGCAGGCCACCTCGCGCCCGGCCGGAGAGCTCGTCGTCCTCGAGCGAAAGGGAGATGAGCATATCACGCTCTTCCGAGGATTCAACAATCTGGTCGGCAGGATGGAAGAGGCCATGATGGTGATATCGCTCAACGGATGGGGGGCGGGGAAGAGCTTCTCTGGGAACGAGTACGTCAGAGCGCCGATGCAGGGCTACACACGCCCGTTGACACGGGATGTGAAGGCATTCCAGGAGAATATCAAGGACGTGCTCGGCAAAGGCATTGGCTATCGGCGCTAAGCGACCGGCCGCGATGAAAAAGTCGAGCAGCACCCCCTAGACGGCACTGCAGTCTCTCCGCGATTGAAC
>JACWAN010000122.1 GCA_014874255.1 Candidatus Woesearchaeota archaeon | reverse complement strand
TTTACGCGCGCTTCGCCTCTGCACGTGAACGCCGCGTTGCTTCAGCTCGCGGAAGGAGTGCGAGGGCGAAGCGCGTGTTACGAACGCGCGGCCCGAGCGAAGCGAGGAACGCCCCCGACTTCAGTCGGGGGATGGCCGCGCGCGAGTTTACGATTCTACCGACGAAGAATTAATAATATCACTAACCGGGTCCGTCAGTTTGTCTTAAATAAATGAACCTCCCCGGCCTAAAGGCCGGGGTATCTGCTGAGTAAAGTCTGTGTTCTGCTTCCTCTGTTGCTTTGGCTGATGTAGTGTTGTATCGCGTCGGCGCTGACGCTGCCGACGCTCCGGAAGAATTTTCCGGGGCTCCAGAGGTGCCCGGTGCGGAAATAGCGCCGCAACCAGGGATGGTACTGGAAGATCATGAAGGCGCTGTAGCCTTTGAGGCGCTGGAGCGCGTCGGCGACGCAGAGCGTCGCCGGGAGCTCGAGAAAGCAGTGGATGTGGTCCGGCAGAGCGTCTATGTTCCCGAACGTCGAAAGCAGATCATCCGTGAGCTCAAGAGGAGGGTTCAGCTCGATAATTCTCGGCGGCATAGATATAGTAACTCTTTAGTAGTATATAAACGTTCTGTGGTTATTTATAAACATTCACGACGTGATTCCACCGTATCGTACGAGCGTTCAGAAGTTTGAAACCCACTCCCTCAAGAACTGAGAGGAGTTCAGCCAGCCGGAAGCCATAGTGCGGGATGCCGACTTCATCTCCTTCCAGCTTCGCGAAGGTCTGCGGAGCAAGCATCCGGTATTTGATCTTCGGAAACTCGGGGTCGCATTCCTCGTACATATCCCCCCTTATGTGTCGGAGGTTGAATTGCTCAATATCGGTGATTTTCAAGGAGAAGATTCCGCCGTTCTTCAGGACACGGTAGATCTCCTTGAAGACCGCGCGGATCGCATCAAGGAAATTATGGTTGAGGTACTGATAGGAATAGACCACGTCAAAGCTGTCATCGGCAAAGGGAAATGCTGCGCCGTAAATCGGGTGGTCCATGACCTTCACAGAGACATGAGCTTCTCTGACGTTCTGTAGGGCCCGACTCAGAAGCTGCGGATTGCTCTCAATGCCGATCAACGCATATCCTTTTTTTGAGAGTGCGATGAGGTTCGTCCCGTCACCGCAACAGACCTCTAAAAGATGCTGGACATGCCGTTCCTTGAAAAGATTCAGTTCTTCAGGAGCCAGCCTGATACGGTAGTCATGCGGGGTCTCGCCCGCCTTCAGAACAGACTTGACAGCCATACCAATCGAATCGGCTGCCAATTTATAAAGATTTATCGGCGACCATAGCAACCGAAAAAATCAAGCATATTTACTACTATTTAATAGTAAATCCCCCCTCCCAGATTTGAACCGGGGATCTCTCGGTGACGGCTGAGTGACGTTCATCCGGGCTCCGCACGCAGCGGGTTCGTCGGTCACTATCTACAGCCGAGCGCTCTAACCAGTCTGAGCTAAGGGGGGATCTTGTCCGTCGAGAGGACGGACGCTCTTTAAAAAACTTTTGGGACGGGAAAAAGGACGGAGAGATGCTCCCCGTCGCGGCCGCGGCGGAGGTCTTGTTGCTCGTCCCTCGCAACGTATTGCGAAAAACGCCCTGCATGAATCGGGCGTTTTTCCGGCCTCGTTCCAAGGCGGCGGCCGCGACGACGGAGAAGCGACAGGGACAATTCTTTTAAACCCTCGCTGTCTGCGGCGCAGGCATGGCGCACGACCAGGAGACGAAGGCGAAGCTGAAGGCGGCCTCGGTCTCCATCCTCGCGAACTCCTCGCTCATCGTCGTCAAGCTCGCCGTCGCGCTCTTCACAGGGAGCATCGCCATCCTCGCCGAGGCGCTCCACTCGCTCTTCGACCTCCTCGCGAGCGTCTTCGCATACGCGGGCATCCGGCAGGCGTCGAAGCCGGCGGACGAGGAGCACCACTACGGCCACGAGAAGTTCGAGAACCTCTCCAGCCTGGTGCAGACGCTCCTCATCGTGCTGACCGCGTTCTTCGTCATCTACGAGTCGATCACGCGCATCCTCGACCCGCACCACACCGTGCAGAACGTCCCCGTCGCGGCGGGCATCATGCTCCTCACGCTCGTCGTCGACATCGGGGTGGCGCGCTACCTCCACCGGATCAGCGGCGAGACGGGGAGCGCGGCGTTGGAGGCGGACGCGTACCACTTCTCCACCGACCTGTGGAGCGCAGTCGCGGTCCTCATCGGCCTCGGGTTCGTCATGCTCGGCTTCCCCGTCTTCGACTCCGTGGCGGCAATCATCGTCGCGATCCTGATGCTCTTCGTCTCGTACACGCTCGGCCGGAAGTCGCTCCTCGTCATGCTCGACATCAGCCCGCCGCCGGACGTCGTCGCGGACATGCGCGCCGCGATCCACGAGACGAGGGACGTGGAGAACTTCCACCAGCTCCGCGTCCGGCAGAGCGGCTCGAAGCTCTTCGCCGACGTGCACCTCCGCGTGAAGGGCGGCCTGAGCGTCCGCGAGGGGCACGCGCTCTCGCACGAGGTGAAGCGCAACCTGATGGCGCGCCATCCGCGGCTCAAGGACGTCACGATCCACATCGAGCCCGCCAACGCGGATGACCTCCGCTTCGGCCGCGAGAAACGCAGGAAGAAAAGGGACGTTCTGAGACGGTAATGCTTCCGGAATGCCGCGGAGGATTTGTTCTCAGTCGCTCTCCGAGCTCCTGATCCTCGCGTTCTCCGAACACGAGTCTCCCTCCGGTCCGAGGCATAGTCGGGCGCTCACGATTATGGTCTTCTGACCATGTTCGCGCCCGTCAATCGTTCCAAGGCGGCATTCCTCATACTGACTAAAAGAACGACTAAAAGACCAACTAAAGAAAAAGACCGCAAAGAAAAGACTGGAAAAGAGAATGGTGATAAGAAAAATTTGGATACTAAGATTTGAATACTACGGTAAGAATACTAAGAGAAAGAGAGAAAGCGTTCACCGCCCCTCCTTGTACACCGTGCTCTTGGTGTAGACGACGTGCTCCCGGCCGGCCTTCGTCGCGAAGAGGACCTTGGCGGCGGGCAGTCGCATATGACCCATGATCTTGAGGCGGGAGGCGAGCGAGTAGCTGAGGATCCGCTCCTCGTACGGCTCGAGGACGTCGAGCTCCCATTTCAGCATGGTGCCCTTCTTCTCGGTCGTCACCACCTTGGTCGGGCTGACGGTGCCGAGGTGCTCCTGCGCCTTGTACGTCGCGATGCTCGGGATCCGGTCGATGACGTTCACCGCGGTCAGTTGCTGCCCTGTGCGGTTCTTGAGGAAGATGCGCACCTTGAGAGCGGAACTGACGCCTTCCTCCTCGTCCTTGAGCGCGATCGTCTCCTTCACCGCGATGAGCGGGCTGCGGAGCAGGAAGTACGCGATGGCGGCCGCGATGGCGACGAGGATGAGGACGACGAGCAGACGGTAGTTCTCCACCCGGGTGAGCGTGACGGTCTGCTGCGGTTCGAGAGTGAGGTTCCAGACATAGTAGCGGTCGCCCGCGATCACCGCGGTCGCAGCGGAGGGATCGGCGCTGGAGAAAGGCATCCGGAGCAGGCTCGTCGGGAGGCGCGCGTCGTAGGCCGTCGGCGTGTTCCCCTTGTTCGTGAGGGTGAGCGTCGTGGCGGAGCGGAAGAGGAAGGACGAGCCGCTGCGCGTCTCCTGGACGTCGGTGATGGGCGCGATGGAGAGCGTCCCGACGAAGTCGTTCACGGTCTTGTTCTTCGAGGAGAGGACGATCCTGAGCGGGTAGTCGCCGCTCCGCTGGTACGGGTCGAGGTCGAAGGCCTGCTCCTCGCTCTTCTCGGCGAGCGGGCCGAGCGCGGTGTCGTAGCTCCGGTTGAAGAGCGGCGAGGTGATCGCGACCGCCAGGTCGGTGATGTTCAGCGCGTTCCGGTTCCGGTAGTTGAGCGTGAGGAGGAGCGGGTTCCGCGGGTCGATGCTCGCCGGATAGGTCGGGGTGAACTGGATCGACGGGACGTAGCCGCCCGGCTGCTGGTTCGGGTCGATGAGATGGATGATGAGGCTCTCCTGGCTGAGCACGCCCGAACCGAGCTCCTTGACGGTGACGGTGACGCCTGACGTGCCGTACCCGACGCTCGTCTTCGGCTTCACGAGGACGGTGAACTCCTCGAGGCTCTGCGCCTTGACGGTGACGATGGGCGGGTTGACGAGCAGCACCCAGTGCGTGTCGAACGTGAAGATCTGGAAGCGGAGGTCCTGGCGCTCGAAGTTCGAGATGGAGAACTTGAAGGCGGCGGTCTCGTTCGGCAGGATGGAGTCATTGAGGACGGTAGTCCTGATCTCGTAGTCCGCGGCCATGACGAACGATGTGAGCAAGCAGAGGGCCAAAACGAAGAGGACGATGCGCGCGTATCTCATGTGATCCACCCTTTCCGCCGTCGGAACGGCGTCACGTCAATCTGGGAGAGGCAGTATTTAAAGGTTTCTCTTGGGAGGCTCAGTAGAAAAGTTCGCTTCGCTCTCTTCGTGCCGCGCTTCGAGGCGTATCGCTCATCCCTTCGCAGGGGCTCCTCCCCGTAAGGGACAAGGTCACTGCGTTCCCGAGTTCCTCGGAGCCTCGGAACCAACCCCCGCGTCGCCCTTCGCCAGTCCACTCGCAACGCCTCGACCTTAAGCGCGGCACTAACTTTTCTACTGGGCCTCTAGGGGAGACAAAGAACAATGAAAGAAAAGAACTGGGGCTGGGAGGATCTGTCGCTTCTGCTCCAGTCCTCCAGCCCCATTCCTCGCTTCGCACGTCATGGGGCTGGGAGGTATGGTCGTTGATACTCCCGACCTCCCAACTCCCCGGAAGGGAGCGCGAAGCTCCCTGACGATGGGGCTGGGAGGATTCGAACCCCCGATCCCGCGCACCCCAAGCGCGAATCATAGCCAAGCTAGACCACAGCCCCGTGGTTTCCCTACGGGCAAAGAAGGGGATTTAAAAACGTTTCTGACGGTGCTGGCGGTGCCGCAGGCCTTCACGCCTCGACCTTGCTCTCGTGGCCCTGCTTCCGGACGCGGAGCACGTGGTCGACGAAGCCCTCCATCTGCGCCTCGTGGCTGACGATGATGACCTGCTTGAGGCGGAGCTGGTGGAGCACTTCCCGGACGCGGTCGAGCTGCTCGCTGGAGAAGCCGTCCGTCGGTTCGTCCAGTATCAGGAGGTCGCGCGTGTTCACCGACGACAAGAACTCGTTCGTCGCCCTGGTCAAGGCCAGCCGGTACGCGAGCGCCACGCTCGTCTTCTCGCCGCCAGACAACTGTTCGATCCCGGTCTCGTACCCGTCCTGGACGATGAGCGGCGTGAACTCCGCGTCGAGCCGAACGCTGATCGTCTCATCCTCGAGCAGGAGGGAGAACCATTCCTTGAAGGAGTCGTTAAACAGGCCGTAGACGGAGTGGAAGAGCGCCTTCTCGACGGCGTAGGCCACGGCGAGGAAATGGTGCTCGAGCCAGTCGAGCCGCTGCCGCAGCCGTTGCCGCTCCTGTTCGCGCCGGTCGCGTTCGAGGGCCCGTTCCTTCGCACGCGCGATCTCCTTCGCCGCAGCGACAGCGTCCCGTCTCAGCTCGGCGACCGCCACCTTGAGGCCGCTCTCCGCCGCCTGCGCCTCGTCGGCCGCTTTCCGGGCGGCGCGGTACGCGTCCTCGTCCACCGTACGCGTCCCGAGCTCCGCGGCGAGCCGCTTCTCCTCGGCCGCCATCTGCGCGAGCTGTTCCGCGAGCTTCGCGAGCGTCCCCTCCTGGAGGCCGAGCCGTTGCTTCTGTTCGTCGAGCGCCGCCAGTTTCACCGTGTTCGCCTCGACGAGCTTCTGCTTCTGGAACAGCTCCGCCCGCTTCTTCTCGAAGGAATCCTCCTTCGCAGCGAGGTCGCGCTTCAGCCCTGCGAGCTCTCCGAGCCGCTGCTTCGCGTCGGCGACCTTCTTCCCCTCGTCGTCGCGGATATGCCGCTTGTGGCTCTCGTCCACCGGCTGGCGGCACGTCGGGCAGTCGGTGAGCGAGGAGATCCCGCTGACGACCTTCTCCGCCGCGGCGATGACCGCCTCCTGGGCGGATTCCGCCTTGACGATGGCGCGTTCCTTCTCCTTGAGCTTGAGGCGGAACTCCGACAAGCGCTTCTCCTCGGCGGCGAGCGCGGCAGGGTCGATGTCGAGCGGCGAGAGCCCTTTCGCTGTCGCCTCGACCTGCGCCTTGAGGCTGTCGCGCTGCGTCGCGAGGTCGGCGGCGCGCGCCTTCGTCGCGTCCGAGCGGGCGAGGAGGACCGCGTGGCGCTTCTTCAGTTCCTCGACGGCGAAACGCTCCTTCTCGGCCGCGTCCAGCGCCGCGCGCTGCGCCGCGAGCCCTTTCGTCGCGACGGCGAGGAGCTTCTCCTTCGCGGCGAGCCCTCCCTCGAGGACGGCGAGCTGCCGTTCGAGCTGCGCGAGGTCCGCGGCGTCCCTGCCCAGTTCTTCGATCCTCGCCGCGAGCTCGCCGTCCGCCTTGCGGAGGTCGCGGAGCAGCAGGGCCGCGTTCTCCCGGGCGCGCTTGTACCGGTCGAGGTCGAACAGCTTCCGCAAGGTGTCGAGCCGCGTGTCCGGCCGCTCGTACAGGATGGCCTTCATCTCCTCCTGCGGCGTGTAGACCGTGTACCGGAAGAGCGGCCCCTTCCCCTTGAGCAGCGACGGCGGGTAGTTGAGCAGCTCGAGGACGCGCGCCTTGAGCTCCTGCGCGGTCCCGTCGACCGTGACGCCGTCGACGGTCAGGGTGCCGGCGTCCTGGCTGACCGCCGTGTCGTTCCGCTTGAGGCCGCGGACGATCTCCACCTCCTTGTCGCCGAGCCGCAGGGAGAGCGTCACGCTTCCCGTACGGCAGCCGTGACGCAGGAGGGAGGCGCCGCTCAGCTCGCCGCGCTGGATGCCGAAGAGCGCGAACTCGAGCGCGAGCAGGATCGTGGACTTGCCGCTCCCGATGTCGCCAGAGAGGAGCGTCATCCCTTCCGAGAGGACGATCCGCTCGTCGATGTAGGAGCGGATGTTCCGCAGCCGGAGAGAGCGGATGAGCATGCCGCCGGGCAAGGGCCGGGCATTTAAAAAGGTTGCCCGGGGACGGCCAGTGGAGAAACCCCGGGAAGCCGTTGGTTAAAAATAAAACTTATAAATATGCGCCCCTTCTTCGCCAGAGCAGGGGGTGACACCATGAAGCAAGCATTCCTGATAGCGTTGGCGCTCGGCTTGGCCCTGATGGCCGCGGCGTGCAGCACGCAGACGGGTACGCAGTACCCCGCGCCGCCAGCACCCGCGGTGACGCCGCCCGTGCCCACGCAGCCGACAGCGACGCCGTCCGGACCGACGGAAACGGCCCTCCCGGCGGAACCCGCGGCTCCGCAGGCCCAGACGGTGAAGGACGCCGCCGCGATCCTCAACGGCAACACGAGCAGCGGTAGCGACGGCACGATCACGGACATCCGCTGCAACGCGGAGGAGAAGACGCTCACGTTCACGCTGAACAACATCGGCACCAAGACCTGGCAGCTCTACGGACTGGTGCCGTTCCCCGCGCCGCAAGGGCTCGTCCAGGCGAAGGTCTTCATCAACAACTATCAGGCGAACAGCGCCCAGCCGAACTACGATCCCTCGACCGGGCAGCCGTATTTCGGCCCGAACGCGAAGTTCAGCGACGACTGCGGCGGCGTGGACAAGCTCGCCCCGGGCGAGAGCGCGACGTGCAGCCTGACGAACGTGCCGCTCAAGGCGCAGTCCGAGTTCGCGAACAAGAACACGATCTGGGTGGGCTCGGACACCGGCGCCTCGAACACGGTGACGTTCCTCTGCGGCTGAGAAGGCCAGAGGGGCTCTTAGGCAAATGATGTGTTGCCGGCCAAAGGGCGACCCGTAGCGATAAGAAGAAGCGGAGAGTTGAGGGGGTCGCCCCATCCGGGGC
>JACWAN010000121.1 GCA_014874255.1 Candidatus Woesearchaeota archaeon | reverse complement strand
GTTTTCTGATCATCATCTTCTTTATTTCGTTCTACTGTTCTTCCCGTATACACAACCCTTCCGCAGGAAGCACTCCGCGCACCGCGGCTCCGTGCGGCAGAGTGCCTTCGCATGCTCGACGAGCAGGCCGTGATACTCCTGGTATGTCTTCGCATCGGGCGCGAGCGTGCGCTCGAACAGCGCCTTCATCCCGTCATACGTCGCCTTCTCGCCGGTCATGCCGATCCTGCCGAGAATCCGCTTCGTGTACGCGTCCACGACGAAGCTCGGCACGTCGTACGCGTAGAGGAGGATCGAATCCGCCGTCTCGGGACCGACGCCCCAGAGCCCGAGGAGCTCCTCCCGCGTGGGCGTCCTCCCCCCGAGTTTCTCGTAGAACTCCGCGAACGCCCTGAGCTTCTTCGCCTTCTGGTTGAAGTATCCCGCCGGACGGATGCGCGTCCGTAGCTCTTCTTCCTCGACGGCGAGCATCTTCTTTGGAGCCAGCAGCCCCGCCTCTTCGAGGTTCGCGATCGCTCTCTCGACGTTCTTCCACGCGGTGTTCTGCGTCAGGATGCAGCCCGCGGCTATCTCGAAGCGGCGGTGCCTCCGGTCGGTGACCGGCCACCACGACGAGGCATCGTAGTGGTTGCGGAGAACGTTCTGCAGCCTGCTCGCTTCCATCATCCCCGGAACGGTCTCGCTCTAGAAAAATGCTTCGGCTCACGAGTTGCCTTGCCGTCTCGCTATCAGGTAGTCGAAGAACCGGTCGCGCTCTCGGACGCTCTGCGCATCGTCGCGGATCTCCGGCCCATCCTTGACGCCCGGACTACGGGTGATTCCTGGCTTCCGGAAGTAGATCTCGAATTTCTGCCTGACTGCGGTAAATGGCTGTTCCGCGCCCGCGTCCCTCGTCCGTTGTTCTGTGCGGTATTCTGGCCTGCTCGTCTCTCCTTTATAGGCCAAGATGACGTGGCAGCTCTCCTTTCCCGCGGCGAAGAAATATTGCCTGTCCAACGGCTTCCCCGCAAACCGTCCTTCTTTGAGGAGGCCATATCCTCTTTCATCATAGAATCGTTGCACTTCGTTCTCGATCGTGGTGGCTGTGTACTGTTCGCTCTTTCCCGCCTTGCCGACCACGAAGACGTTGTTGTCGCCCGGCGTGCGCATATAGGTCTGTTCGTGCAGATGCACCTTCGTCTCGAGGTCCATGCGCTCTTTAGAGCGTTTAATCTATATAAATATTTCGTTTTTTTTACCACTAATTAGTAATTAGTATTAAATGTCCTTCTCCCTTCTTTTTTCCGCTTTCGCCCCCCTTCTTTTCGCCTTCCGTTACCTTTATAAATCCCCCCCTGTTCCGCCGCAGGACGGCCGCAACAGAAGGCCGGGGACTGAAGACCCATGGTACTCATCAACGCACGATCCAAACGGAAGTCGACCGGCGGACGGTACACGTCCACGCTCACCAAGCGGAAGCACATGCTCGCCCGCACCCCGGCGCTGACCAAGCTCGGCGAGGAGAAGCGGAAATCCGTGCGGTGCAAGGGTGGCTCCGAGAAGCCGCGGCTCCTCAACACGCAAGAGGCGAATGTCCTGGACCCGAAGACGAAGAAGGCGTCCAAGGCGGCGATTACCAACGTCGTGGAGAACCCTGCCAACCGGTACTACGTGCGGCGGAACATCATGACGAAAGGCACAATCATCGAGACAGAGAAAGGGAAGGCCCGCATCACCTCCCGTCCCGGCCAGGACGGCGTCGTGAACGCGGTCCTCGTCTGAGGTGAACACTATGGATGCGACCAGGCCTCTCGACGCGCTCAACGTGTCGCGGAACAAGCGGGTCATCGTGGAGCTGAAGAACAGCCGCCGTTATGTCGGCAACCTCCGGGCGTTCGACATCCACATCAACACCGTCCTCGATGATGCCGAGGAGTATGTCGACGGCGAGATGAAGCGGAAGCTCGGCACGGTCTTCATCCGCGGCGACACGATCACGATTATCAGCCCCCAGTAAGGCTGCGAAAGCATAGGTGATTATCAATGTCCAAAGGAACCGCCTCGATGGGCGTCAAGAGCGGCAAGAAGAGCCACATCATCTGCCGCCGGTGCGGCAAGCACGCCTTCCACGTCAGGGACAAGGTCTGCGCGAGCTGCGGCTACGGCAACAGCGCGAAGATGCGCCGCTACACCTGGCAGACCAAGACGCTGAGCGGCAAGAAGAAGTGAGGCCTGAGCGTTCTCTTCTTTCACACCCCCTTCTGAGTGCTCTTTCTCTCTTCTCCGTCTTCTTCCATCCATCTGGGGCTCTGGAGCGAATGGATGGTCGCCGGCCTCAGGCGAGCCGCCTTCTGCTCGACGGCGATGAGCGCCGGGGGACGCCTCGTCCGGGGTGTCTCCGAGTGATACGGGGAGAAACAGGAACGTTAGTGACTGTGGCGTGACTGTGGCGCGGAGAAAACGGGAACAGAAACGATGCGGCGAGCAGCCGGCACAACGAATTCGGAGAATTCGTGTGCCTGGAGACCTTTGGTCTCCTAAGACGACCACGCGAATGCGATTCGCTCCAGAGCCCCCGTCGCAGCATTTATATACTGTTCTTTGCTGCCGTCTCCTCTAAAGGGAGCCGTGTCTCTCTTATACGCCGAGGGGATGCCGCAGCGGTCAACCGGGGCGGGTTTAGGGGTGCGCCGACGGTTTCCGGCGGCGCGCTGAAAGACCCGCTGGCCTAGCGCCTTCGTGGGTTCGAATCCTACTCCCCTCATCAGAGGGGAAGAGGATGGGAGCAGCAGCGACCGTATCCTGCTTCCCTCAGCCTTTTGGGAAAAGGCTGGCGAAAACATCCTCGCGCCTCTGGCGCTCGGAGCTTCCGCTTCGCGGAACATCCTCGCGCCTCTGGCGCTCGGAGCTTCCGCTTCGCGGAACATCCTCGCGCCTCTGGCGCTCGGAGCTTCCGCTTCGCGG
>JACWAN010000120.1 GCA_014874255.1 Candidatus Woesearchaeota archaeon | reverse complement strand
GGTTCTGCGATCTTCACAACCGTCGGACTGGACTCGGAGAAGAAGCGATTCCGGAAGAGGAGACCGCCGGGGTGCGACAGGAGACTTTCATCGCAGCCGAGCAGGGGAACTGTGGGCGCATCGTGGTTGTCGCGGAGATTTTGTCCTCCCGTCCGGTCCGGGACCTTGACGACGGCTCGCGATCATGGCTCGCTGCTGCTCGCCATGCTCGCCGCCGACCAGGTTCCAAGGCGACAACCACGGCGATACGGCAACGAGACTAGGATGGAATGAAGTTTTCTTCCCTCGGGAATCCTCCCTAAACTTTTTAAATGTCCGGGGACGGGCCACAGCCATGGACGTTGCGTGGTACGGGCTCGAGGCGGAGGACGTCTTCCGCCAGCTCAGCACCGGCGAGAAGGGCCTCGACGAGGACGAGGCGAAGCGACGGCTCCGCGCGGAAGGCGCGAACAGGATTGCGCTGCAGAAGCGGCGCAGCGCGTGGGCCGTCTTCTTCAGCCAGTTCAGCAGCTTCATCGTCATCCTGCTGCTGATCGCGGGCTCGGTGAGCCTCCTCCTCGGCCTCGACCCCTCGGTCGGCAAGCTCGAGTACCAGCTCGACGCGTATGTCATCTTCTTCATCATCATCATCAACGCGGTGATGGGCTTCTTTCAGGAGACGAAGGCGGAGAACGCCGCGGCCGCGCTGGAGTCGTTCCTCACCACGACGGCGCTCGTCGTCCGCGAGGGGAAGGAGCGCGAGATCGACGCGCAGGACCTCGTGCCGGGCGACGTCATCATCCTCCAGGAAGGGATGAAGGTGCCGGCGGACGCGCGGCTCTTCGAGACGAACCGGCTCCAGGTGGACGAGTCGGTCTTCACCGGCGAGAGCGTCCCCGCGGAAAAGCACGCGCACGCCATCGAGGGACGCATTCCCATCGCGGACCAACGGTGCATGGCGTTCATGAACACGTTCGTGACGCGCGGCGAAGGCCGGGCGATCGTCGTCGCGACCGCGATGAAGACCGAGATCGGCGCGATCGCGGACCAGATCGGCGCGAAGCAGTCGCTCAAGAGCACGTTCGACGAGGAGGTGGACGAGGCGAGCAAGAGGATCGCGATCGCGGTGAGCATCCTCATCATCTTCATGGCGGTCTTTCTCGTCTTCATCCACAAGATCGGCTGGGTGGACGTCTTCCTGCTCAGCATCTCGCTCGCCGTCGGCGCCATCCCGGAAGGCCTTCCGGCGGTCGTCACGTTCGCGCTGAGCATGGGCTCGCTGCGCATGTCGCAGAAGAAGTGCCTCGTCCGCAAGCTCAGCCTCATCGAGAGCCTCGGCAGCGTCGACACGATCTGCACGGACAAGACCGGCACCCTCACGAAGAACCAGATGACGGTGGAGGCGGTGTACGTCTACGGCCAGGAACTTGACCTCGTCGGCCTGGAGGCGCACGGAGGGGACCCGCTCGTCCGGGAGCTGCTCGCGTGCGCGACGCTCTGCAACGAGGCGATCGGGAAGGCGATCGGGAAGGGACGGAAGGAGCGCGCCGATGCGAACGGGGGCGGGGCGAAAGACAACGGGAAGGACGGCGACGAGAACAGCGGCGAGAACGACGGCGACGCCGCGCAGACGGACGCGAACGGCGACCGGAGCTACCTCGGCGACCCGACCGAGACCGCGCTCCTCGTCGCCGCGGACCGCACAGGGTTCGACTGGCAGCGGCTCCGCGCCGAGACGAAGATGCTCGCGACGCGGCCGTTCGACTCGGACACGAAAGAGATGAGCGTCCTCGCCGCGCTCCCTGACAAGCGGAAGGTCATCTACGTGAAGGGCGCGCCGGAGCAGGTCATCGCGAGCTGCACCCGCACCAGGACGCCCGGCGGCGAGCGCGGCCTCGACGACGGCGAGCGGAAGGCGCTCGCCGACCGCGCGGAGAAGCTCTCCGCGAAAGGCTACCGCGTCCTCGGCTTCGCCTCTGCGGCGCCGAGCGGGGACGCGCTGCCGGAGAAGGGCGAGGGTCGCACGTTCCTCGGCTTCCTCGCCATGGAGGACCCGCCGCGCGAGGGCGTCAAGGAGGCGATCGCCGCGTGCAAGCAGGCGGGCATCGCGGTCAAGATGATCACCGGCGACCACAAGGTGACCGCGCAGGCCATCGCCGCCCGGATCGGCATGGGCACCAACGCGGTCGACTGGAACGACATCAAGGACATGAAGGGGGAGGAGTTCGACAAGGTCGTGCGAACCGCGAACATCTTCGCGCGGATGGACCCGTCGATGAAGCTCCGCATCGTGCAGAGCCTCCAGCGCCAGGGGCACCGGGTCGCGATCACGGGCGACGGGGTGAACGACGCGCCCGCGCTGAAGAAGGCGGACGTGGGCGTGGCGATGGGGCTGCGCGGCACGGACGTCGCGAAGGACGCCTCCTCTTTGATATTGCTCGACGACAATTTCGCCACGATCGTGAACGGCATCGAGGAGGGCCGCACCATCTTCAACAACGTACGCAAGGTCATCAACTACCTGCTGACCGCGAACATCGCCGAGGTGTTCGGCGTCTTCATCGCCTCGCTCCTCGGCTTCCTCCCGTTCACCGCGATCCAGATCCTCTGGGTCAACTTCATCACGGACGTCTTCCCCGCGCTCGGGCTCGCGGTGGACCCGCCGCCCAAGACCGTGATGGAACAGCCACCCTCGGGGAAGCACGAGCGGCTGCTGAACAAGCGGCTCGACTGGCTCGTCGTCGGCATCGGCCTCAAGAACGCGGTCATCTTCATCCTCGTCTACCTCTTCATCGCGCACTACCGCGGACAGGCGTTCGCGCAGGGCGCGGTCTTCAGCTGGCTCGTCTTATCCCACTTCGTCAGGATCTACGTGATCCGGCAGGAGGAGGGCATCCCGTTCTTCACGAACAAGTGGGTGAACTGGGCGCTCGCCGTGCCGATCGCGCTGCAGCTCCTCATCATCTACACGCCGCTCCGCACGCTCTTCGGCATCCCGCAGATGGACCTCTTCTCCTGGGCGACCATCCTGCTCAGCACGGCCTTCGTCGTGTTCCTCGCGCGGATCGTCACCGCGTTCATCGTGAAGCACACGCCCGAGCAGAACGCCGCGTGGAACTAGAGGGAAAGGATAAGAATGCTTCTAATCCCGCCGCTCACCACTCTTCGCCGAGCTCCCCGATGTCGAGGACGGGCTTGGTGAGCTTGTTCGTGTCGTCCAATCCTATTCTCGGGCACATCGTGTTGACGAAGCACTCGAGGAACGGGAAATCCTCGAGGGAATCGTAGTCGAGCGTGTCGAAGAGCAGGAAGGTGAACTCCTTGTCCGGGAACTGCTCGCGCAGCTTGAGCGCCATCTGCAGCCGTTGCTGCCCATACTTCGTCGTGACGAGGACGCCGACCTTCTTCGACGCGTAGAACCTCGTGAGCGCGCCCTTCTGCTTCTTCTTCGCGAGCTCGATGTCCTTGTCGCTCATGACCTCGAACTCACCGGACTTCGGGTCGTACCGCCAGACCGGAAGATCATTCCGTATCACTAACGCTTTCGGATGGAAGACGCCGTCGCCGACGAAGAGGAAGCAGTCCGCGTCCACGTCCCAGTGCTCGATGCCGCAGCCGAGGAGATGGCCCTCCAGCACGGAGTGCTTCGGCTTGAACGTGCGGACTTCCTTCCCCGCGGATTCGAGGGTTTTCTTCCACGCGTCGAGCTGGTCGTGGTATTGGATCGTGGTGAAGAGGATGATCCGTTCCGGGAGCTTCGCTACGAGCGCGGCGGGGAGCGCGACCTCTTTCTTGTAGCGGACCGGGATGAACTGGAGCCGCATCTTCTTCTCGACCATCGTTTCAGGAAGCATCCGCGGTTTTATAACGTTTTAGGAAGAGGGGGCTGCGATGAAAAAGAGTCGAACAGCACCCCCTTGGCGGTTCTGCGATCTTCACAACCGTCGGACTGGACTCGGAGAAGAAGCGATTCCGGAAGAGGAGACCGCCGGGGTGCGACAGGCGACTTTCATCGCAGCCGGAAGGG
>JACWAN010000119.1 GCA_014874255.1 Candidatus Woesearchaeota archaeon | reverse complement strand
GGCAAATGATGTGTTGCCGGCCAAAGGGCGACCCGTAGCAGAGAATGAAGCGAAGGAGGAGAGGGGGTTGCCCCCTACGGGGAGCTCCGGTGACGCGAAGAACGCAGCGACACGGGTCGCAGCCGGCAACACCGCGAAGCGAATTTGTCTAAGAGCCTCTGACCGGAAGACTGATGGAGAACGGAAAAGAAAGATGCGGATGAGGGGAATTGAACCCCCGACTTCCAGATCGCTCAGGAAGACGCTTGGACGCCGTGACAGGTCATCGCCTCTTCGGCTCGTCACTCATTCCATATGAGTCTGGCGCTATAACCGCTAAGCCACATCCGCGTTTCGGGTCGAGAGGAAGCACGAGTTTTAAAAAGGTTTAGGTTGTCTTGAGGATCATTCAGCCCAGGTTGCCGAGCGTCTTCTGGCAGACGTCCACCCAGCCTTGGAGCACGTCGATCTTCTTGCTCAGGTTCGCGTTCTGTTCCTGGAGCATGGTCCGGTCGTTCCAGCAGCTCTGCAGCTTGGTCGTGTCGTCGTTGATGATTGCGTCGCGCCCGGCGACGGTCTCATTGAACGACGTGAGCTGCGCCACCGCATCGTCCCGTTCCGCCTGCATCGTCGTCAGATTCGCCCGGAGGTCCGCGACCTGCGCGCTCAGGTTCGCGGTCTGTTCCGCGACGGCCGTGTCGATCTTCTGCTGGGACGAGCACCCTGCGAGGGCGAGGAGCGCAATCGTCACGAATACGAGGAATGTCCCTTTCATGTTTATCACCGTGTTCCGGTCGATTCTTTTTGATGGTCATCCTGGGCGGTTAACTTTATAAAACTACCTGAAGTCACGACGAACATCGCCGACGTCGCATACGGTCGCTCCGGCTCCCGTCGCGACGTCGTCAAAGGAAAGAATTGCCGACGTCGCATACGGTCGCTGTTGCTCCCGTCGCGCCGTCGGCGCTCAAAACAAGTTTTCCGCGCCGACGTCGCATAACCCGGTAGTGCGCCAGTCTCGAAAACTGGTCCCTCGTGGATTCCCGGTTCAAATCCGGGCGTCGGCGTTCAGGGGACTCCACATCCCCTTCACTTCGTGCCCTGATTTGAACGGGGTAAGGAACGAGAGTGACTGCACCCGGTTTAAATCCGGGCGTCGGCATTCAACATAGATAATTAATAGGAGTTACGTATCAGAGGGGTTCATATGGTCGCCGATACCGTCGTCGAGAAGAAGCCGGACGCGAAGTCCGTGGAAAAAACCGCTTCGAACGCTCCTCCTCAGTACGTCACCAAAGAGATGCTCCTCGGCGAGGTCGTCGCGAAACACCCGAAGGCTGCGTTCGTGATGCTCCAGTACGGGCTGCACTGCATCGGGTGTCACGTCTCCTACTATGAGACGATCGAGCAGGGCTGCCTCGGCCACGGCATGCCGCCCCACGTGATGGAGGAGATGCTCGAGGACGTGAACGCCTTCATCGCCGAGGAAGAGGCGGAGCAGAAGCTTCCTGTCGCCGACGGGAAATAGTTCTGGGTCTTTACTGTGGCGCGGGCGTCGCGGAGACTTTGTTCTCCCTCCGGTCCGAGAGATTGTCGACGACTCGCGATTATGGCTTACGCCATCCTCTCTGACGTTCGGAGGTTCGTGAGCAAGTCACGAACCATGCTCGTCGTCGAGTCTCGTTCCGAGGCGACGCTCGCGTTTTTCTTCTTTATCCACTTTTTTTTCTCAATCGTAAGGTTTTTAAAGGGGGCGCTGTTCACGCGGGATACGACTACTTCGGTAGGAGTTCAAGATGATGAACGACAAGGAGCTCACGCAGGCAATCGAGACCTTGAAGAAGGATTCTCAGCGCAAGTTCAAGCAGTCCTTCGACCTTATCGTGTCGCTCAAGGACCTCAACCTCAAGAACCCTGAAGAGCAGGTCGAGTTCTTCACCCAGGTGCACTCGACCCTCGGCCGGAAGCGGAAGATCTGCGCTCTCGTCGGTGGTGAGATGGAGGACGACGCGAAGAAGGTCTTCGACACCGTCATCTCCGTCCTCCAGTTCGACAAGCTCCAGAAGAAGGAGCTCAAGAAGATCGCGAGCGAGCACGAGTACTTCGTCGGTCAGGCGAACATCATGCCCAAGATCGCGGCCACGTGGGGTCGCGTCCTCGGCCCGAAGGGGAAGATGCCGAACCCGAAGGCGGGCTGCATCGTGCCCCCGAAAGCGCCGCTCGCGCCGCTCTATGAGAAGCTCCAGAAGACCGTCAAGGTGAGCGCGAAGAAGAGCCCGAACATCCAGGTCCTCATCGGCACCGAGGAGATGCCCGTCGAGGACGTCGCGGACAATATCAAGACCGTCTTCAGCCAGATCATCCATCACCTTCCTAAGGAGCAGAACAACGTCAAGCACGGCTTCCTCAAGCTCACCATGAGCAAGCCGGTCAGGATACACTAAGGTCGATCGCCATGACAGCGCAGAGCCACCACGTCTCCGACGCCAAGAAGTCCGTCGTCAAGGACTTCACCCAGTTGATCGACTCCTACCCCATCGTGGGCATCGTCAACATGGAGAACCTGCCCGCGCCGCAGCTCCAGCGGATGCGCGCCTCGCTCCGGCAGCAGGGCGTCGTCCTCCGGATGACGAAGCAGCGCCTCATCTACAAGGCGCTCGAGCAGTCCAAGAAGACGGACGTTGTCAAGCTCAAGGAGCACGTCACCGGCATGCCCGCCATGATCTTCACCAGGGAGAACCCGTTCGCGCTCTTCAAGCTCCTCAAGAAGAACCAGTCGAAAGCGCCGATCAAGGGCGGCCAGAAGGCGCCGGACGAGATCATCGTCCCCGCCGGCCCGACGAGCTTCGCGCCCGGCCCTGTCATCGGCGAGCTCGGCAGCGTCGGGATCAAAACCATGATCCAGGACGGCAAGATCGCGATCAAGGAGGACAGCCGCGTCGCGAAGCCGGGTGACGTCATCAGCCCGAAGCTCGCCGGCCTCCTCACCCGCCTCGGTATCGAGCCGATGCGGATCGGCCTCGACCTCATGGCCGCGTACGAGAACGGCGAGATCCTCACGCGAGTCGTGCTCGACGTGGACGAAGAGGCGTACATCAAGAGGATCGGGACTGCGCACAACGAGGCGTTCGCGCTCGCGATGGAGATCGCGTACCTGACCACGGAAACAACGGACAAGCTCCTCCAGAAGGCGTTCATGGACGCCGTCACCCTCGCCCTCGACAAGAGCGTCGTCAACGGCGAGACCGTCAAGCCGCTCCTCGGCAAGGCGTACGCCATGAGCCTCGCGCTCTCCGGCCTGCTCCCTGACGAGGCGCTCAGCGCCGAGGCGAAGGCCGCCGCGGCCAGCAGCGCTCCGAGCGCGACAGCGCCGGCCGAGCACAAGACGGAGAAGAAGGAGGAGAAGAAGCCCGAGGAGGCCGCTGCCGGTCTCGGCTCGCTCTTCGGCTAGATTCATAGTTCAAGGAGGGGAAGAAGATGGAGTATGTGTATGCTGCAATGGTCCTGCACAAGGCAGGGAAAGGGATTACCGAGAGCTCGATCAAGAAGGTCCTCGAGGCAGCCGGCGTCCAGGTGGACGATGGCCGCGTGAAGGCCCTCGTCGCCGCGCTCCAGGGCGTGAACATCGACGAGGCGATCAAGAACGCCGCGCCGGTCGCCGCAGCGGCTCCCGCTGCCGCCGCGCACGCGCCTGCCGAGAAGAAGGAGGAGAAGAAGAAGGAGGAGAAGAAGCCCGAGGAGGCCGCTGCCGGTCTCGGCTCGCTCTTCGGCTGAGCTCCTTCTCGTCTCAAACCTTTTTCCCTTTAACCGTCAGTGTTGATTATCATGGCTTCGAAGAAGAGAGCGGCGGATGCGCAGGAAGCTCCTGACGCGTTGGCCGCGGAACAGACGCGGTCGGCCCCTGAGCAGGCTTCTGCCGTCCCTCCAGCGGCATCCTCGCCGGCCGCCCTTCCTGCGTTCGACTCGATGAACGTCGACGAGCTTCTCAAGCGCCTCGACATCGTGAAACGCGAGGTCCAGGAGCTCAAGACGAAGGTCGCCGCAGCCAACAAGAAGAAGGAGGCTGCCTTCCGGAAGAAGCAGGAGGTCGGCAAGCAGATTGCCGAGAAGATCGGCGAGATCACGGGCAGCCGCTCCGAGCGCAACGCGATCACCGGCGAGGTGCGCGAGCTCAAGCGGCAGCGCGACACGCTCAACCAGCAGATCCGCGAGAAGGTCGCGGAGATCAAGACGCTTACCGCTGCCAATCAGGACGTCATGGACCGGTTCGACCGGAAGAACAACCCGATGGCGCTCCAGAAGATGATCGAGGCGCTCGAGTTCAAGCTCGAGACGCAACCCATGGGCTTCGAGGCGGAGCAGAAGCTCACGAAGAAGATCAAGGATCTCAAGAAGCAGTTCAACGAGGTCAAGGGCAAGGCGGCGGTCTTCGAGCAGCTCCGCGAGCGCTCCAAGGAGATCGACGCGCTCAAGCGCGAGGCGAACAAGTACCACCGCCAGGTGCAGGAGCACGCCCAGTCCTCCCAGTCCAAGCACGAGGCGCTCCTCACCGAGTCCAAGGAGATCGATGACTACAAGAAGCAGGAGGAGGGGCGCTATCAGGAGTTCCTCGTCCTGAAGAAGGTGTACGTCGACCTCAACCAGCAGCTCAAGGACCGCGTGGCCGAGCTCCAGGCGATCAAGGACGTGCTGAACAAGCAGAACGTCAAGATCAAGGAGGAGCAGAAGGAGGAGGAGCTCAAGACCCTCAAGGAGCGCGCCCAGGAGGCCGAGGAGAAGGTCAAGAACCGCAAGAAGCTCACCACCGAAGACATCCTCGCCCTCCAAGGATTGAAGAGGTAGGTCTTTTCCCGTCGTTCTTCTTTTCAAGCGATTATTGTTTGTTTCTTAGGCTTCTTTATCTTCAGAAGGAATGCCGCCTTGGAGCAAGACTCGACGACGAGCATGGTTCGTGACTTGCTCACGAACCTCCGAACGTCAGAGAGGATGGCGTGAGCCATAATCGCGAGTCGTCGACAATCTCTCGGACCGGAGGGAGAACAAGGTCTCCGCGGCATTCCTCGGAACGTTCCGTTCACCCGGCCTTTGCAGCAATCTTTAAAACACCCGTTTGGTTCTCATCAGTATGACCCTCTTCCTCATCGGTCTCGGCCTCGGCGACGAGCAGGACATCACCCTCAAGGGTCTCGCAGCTGTGAAGAAGGCCAATCTTGTCTACCTCGAGCACTATACCTCCGTCCTCGGCGTGGACAAGGAACGCCTGGAAAGGTTCTACGGCCGGGAAGTCATCGTCGCGGACCGCGACCTCGTCGAGAAGCATGCGGAAGAGCGGCTCCTCGCGCCGGCGATGACGAAAGACGTCTGCCTCCTCGTCGTCGGCGACCCGTTCGGCGCGACGACGCACACCGACCTTTCGCTCCGCGCGCACGCCCTCGGCGTCCCCGTAAAGACCATTCACAACGCCTCGATCATGGATGCGGTCGGGGAGATCGGACTGGAACTGTACAAGTACGGCCGGACGACGTCCATCCCGTTCTGGGACGAGGGCTTCGAGCCGGAGACCCCGTACGATGTCATCAAGGAGAATCGCGAGAGAGGATGCCACACGCTCTGCCTCCTCGACATCAAGGTGGCCGAGCCTTCGAAGGATGAGCTGCTCGAGGGGACGCGCAAGGAAGGCGCGAAGCCGCGTTTCATGACCGTGAACGAAGCTCTCCGCGTCCTCCTGAAGATCGAGAGGCGCCGCAAGGGGCGAATCATCCTTCCGGACACGCTCGTCGTCGGCGTCGCGCGGCTCGGTCATCCGGACCAGGAGATCGTCGCCGGCCCGCTCGAGACAGTCCTCGCGCACGATTTCGGCGCGCCGCTCCATTCGCTCATCATTCCCTGCTCGTTGCAGGTGGTGGAGGGCGAGGCGCTCGAACGTTGGGAACGCGTCTGAAAGAACCTGTGCGTTCTCTCTTGTGAGGGGGGACAACGTCTCTCATTCCCGGCGAGAACCTCCGAAATCTTTAAATACGCTCCTCCGCAGAACGACGGCTATGCGCACCCTCGGCAGAAGGGGCATGTCTCCCCTGATAGCGACCGTTCTCCTCATGGCCTTCGCCGTCGCGCTCGGCGGCATGATCATGAACTGGAGCAGCGACCTCGGCTCGAAAGCCGCACTGGACTGCTCCGGCGTCAAGCTCGACGTCGTCCAGTTCTGCCACGACGACAGTGCGATCAACATCCGGGTGCGGAACACCGGCACGCAGAACATCGCCGCGCTCGCCCTGAACGTCGCGAATCCTGGTTCGGACCTTTTCACCATCGCTCTCCAGGGCTCCACGCTGGCGAAAGGGGAGTCGAAGACCTCGACGGTGCCGTTCCTCGTCGCCGACGACGCGAAGGTGAGTATCACGGCGAGCGTCGCGGAGAACGGCGTCCCGACCGCGTGCCCGGATCCGGTCGTCTCCCGGCAGCCCCTGCCGAAATGCTGAAAAAGGCCGCCTCTTTCTCGTGATGCATGAGAGTCACGCTCGACCTGCGCAAATCAGTCGACGAGAACGCGCAGCGCTACTTCGAGACTGCGAAGAAGGCCCGCCGCAAGGCCCTCGGCGCGGAAAAGGCGGTCGCCGAGTGGACAGCGCGTGCCGCGGCCAAGCAGTCCGACGAGCAGAAGCAGGTGAAGGCCGCGAAGGCGAAGCGGAGGAAGGACTGGTACGAATCCTTCCGCTGGTGCGTCTCGTCAGACGGTTTCCTGCTGGTCGGCGGCCGCGACGCCACGACGAACGAGCTCCTCATCAAGAAGCACGCGCAGAAGGGCGACGTCGTCTTCCACACCGACATGGCAGGTAGCCCCTTCGTCATCGTCAAGGCGGAGGGCAAGGATGTCCCTGCCGCGACGCTCGGTGAGGCGGCGCAGTTCACCGCCTCCTTCAGCAGAGCGTGGAAGAACGGCCTCTCTGCCCTTGAGGTGTTCCACGTCTCGCCCGAACAGGTGACGAAGGAACCAAATCCCGGCGAATACCTCGCCAAGGGCGCCTTCATGATTAGGGGCAAGACGCTCTACTACCAGTCGGAGCTGAAGGTCGCAATCGGTCTCGACGACAAGGGTCGCGTCATGGCCGGGCCCCCGTCTGCGGTCCTGTCGCGCTGCGCCAAGGCGGTGGAGATCCTCCAGGGCAACGAGAAGCCGAGTGACGTCGCGAAAGCGCTCCAGAAACAGCTCGGCGGCGATCTGGACGATATCCTCGCGGGCCTGCCGCCCGGCGGCTGCAAGGCGGGAAAACGTCTCGCTTGATCCCTCGATAGATATTTAAATCCTTTTTCTCAGGTAACGCACCATGGGTCCTCCAGGTCTGCCGTTGCGGGAGACTGCATCATCCATCGAACGGCCGACGCTGCCTCGGCTTCTCGAGAGCTTCGAACGGAGCGGTGCCGTCCCTGTCTCTTCCCCCGCCGGCCCGGCCTATCTCCTTCCGCTCCGAGAGCATGGTATCCTCGCGGATGCATGGTACTCGCTTCCTCGCCAAGGGACGTTGCAGTTCCGCCCCGGCCCCGTTCTCTTCGTCGCGCACGAGGTCATCGGCCTTCTTGCCGCGGACCACGGATCCCGCCTGGCCTTCAAGCCGTACGCGTACGCGTTCCGTCGCGAGGAATCGATCGCCGCGGGCTACCTGCACCTCGAGGAGCCCCTCGTGATCCCCAACGACGCGGCAGGCAACGTGTTTTCCTGCCGCTGCGAGCAGTACAGCGAACATCACTTCCTCAAGCTGCCGGACGCTTACGCGCTCTCCGATCCTCTCTTCGGGTCGATGCTCTCGATGGCTGATTCGCCGCGCTCCTCTCTCCCTGGCGATGCGCGCCTCCTCGCTGCGGACGCCGTCCGTTTCGCGTGCTACCTCCTCCAAGGGCCGCTTGATTGATCGTCGTGCCGTTCCGGCTCCTCTCTCTCCGGCGCGACCACGGGCTGCTCGCATCTCGCTGTTTGTTCGCGGGCGCTGCGTCCCCGAGGGAGCCGACCCACGGGCGAGCGTGAAGCTCGTCGTGGTTCTCAGGAACGGAGTTCCTGGAACCCTGGGAGCTTCGCTCCCCGTGGTTCCGGTAGCGTCCCGCTACCGAGACCCCCTGCGACGCGCCCGCTCTCGTTCTTGGATGATGCTCGCCCGTAAGACTCGCGTTCGCAGAAGGCGAGGATCAGGATCTTGGAGAGCGACTGAGGACTGTGGCTGCGCCGTCGGAATAGAACTTGTAGAGAAGCAAAAAGAGAGCGTACGAGAACATACAGCGTGATCTTGAGGACTAGGACGATTGAGAAAGATAGAAAAGAAGGTCTGGAAAGGGTTTTACTCTTCTTCGACGTCCTTCTGCTCGCCCGCGGCGCGGTAGATGGTCGCGAAGCTCGGCGTGATGACGATGTAGTCGTCGCCGAAGCCGGCGATGTCGCCCTCGATGGCCTCGCACGTCTTCTTTAGCTTGTTGATTGCGCGCTTCAGCTCGACGAGGTCCTTCTCCTTGAGCGGCTTGATGTTGACGAGGCAAATCGTGTAGCCCTCGCGGAGCACGTCCAGCACGGCCTTGATGTCGCTGAAGTCCTCGAGGGTGAAGCTCCGGACGGTGACCTTGCCGCCCTTCGCGTCCGGCAGGCCGTCGGCGTTCAGCTCCACGTACTCGTCCTGTGACTCGACCATGTCATCGTCGTCGTAATTGTTCTTCCGCAGGCGCCTGAAAGAGAAGAGCCGCTTCATGCCTTATCCCTCCACGAATATGAACGATTGTTCTTATCGTCGGCTCACGCGCCGCGCATATATAAATGTTGCGTTCGCCGCGTCGGTGGCGGGAGGCTGTCGCTTCTCGCAACCGGAGAACCGTCCTCGTCAGGAGAGATTATCTTCTCCGGTTCCCTTTTCATCCGTTTCCCTCAAGAACTATTCGTTCACACGTTCTCATACATTTCGAAACGTTTAAAAATGGCCCGTTCTCCCCGTGACGACAAGGGGTGGTCTGGTGAAGGAACGCGTCACATTGACAGTAGACAAGGAGCTTCTCTCCAAGGTGGACGCCAAGGTGGACGGCATCAACATCAAGAACCGGAGCCATGCCGTCGAGCTCTTCCTCCGGCGTGCGCTCCGCGGACAAGTCCCGAGCACCGCGATCATCCTCGCCGGTGGTAAGGCGGTCAAGATGCTCCCTCTCGTCGAGGAGACGCCGAAGCCGATGCTCCTGATCCGGGGCAAGCCGATGCTCGAGCACAACCTCGAGCTGCTCAAGCGGTTCGGCATCCGCAATGTCATCATCAGCGTCGGTCACCTCAAGGAGCGGATCATCGATCACTTCAAGGATGGCAGCCAGTACGGGCTCTCCATCACCTACCTCGAGGAAGACCCGGAGCATCCGCTCGGCACCGCCGGCCCCATCAGGAAGGCGAAGCACCTCCTCAAGGACGAGCCGTTCCTCGTCCTCAACGCGGACGAGCTGAAGGACATCAACCTCGAGCAGTTCTATCACGCCCACCTCCAGAACAACGGCCTCGCCACGATCGCGCTCACCACGGTGAAGGACCCGAGCAGCTTCGGCGTCGCGCTCTTGGACGGGATGCGCATCCTCTGCTTCGTCGAGAAGCCGGAGCCGGGGAAAGCCCCGTCGAGACTGATCAGCGCGGGCATCTACATCTTCGAGCCGTCGGTCATCGACCTCATCCCGGACGGGTACGCGATGCTCGAGGTCGACCTCTTCCCGAAACTTGCGCGCGACTCGAAACTGTATGGCTACCCGTTCGCCGGCGCGTGGTACTCGCCCCGCACCTCCGAATGGCTGGAGCGGATCGAGAAGGAGTGGCAGGGCTACAAGGCGTGAGGGCTGACGATGGCATCGCATCCCGTCCCTGACCTCAAGGCGGAGTTCCTCGAACCGGTGAGGATCGTCAAGAAGCCTTGGGGCCGCGAGGAATGGCTCTCCGTCACCGATCGCTACGTGCTGAAGAAGCTCGTCCTCAACAAGGGCGCGCGGTTCAGCCTCCAGTACCACGAGGTCAAAGAGGAGAGCCAGCACCTCCTCTCCGGAAGGATCAGGATGCTCCTCGGCAAGAAAGCGGATCCTGAGACGCTCGAGACTGCCCAGTTCCTCCCTGGCGAGACGCTCCACATCCTGCCCGGCACGATCCATCGCGCTGAAGCGCTCGAGGACTCGGTCATCCTGGAAGCGAGCACGACCGAGCTGCTCGACGTCGTCCGCCTCAAGGACGACTACGCGCGCGAAGGGACGAACAGGCCGTAGCGGAAGAACGAGGTGATCATCATCGCAGGCATCTACAAGGCGTACGATATCAGGGGGATAGCCGCGACCGAGCTCGACGAGACGCTCGCGTACGACATCGGACGGACGTTCGTTATCGTCAAGAACGCGCGCGGGAAGACGCTGCTCGTCGGCCACGACATGAGGCCGACCTCGCAGCCGTTCTCGCGGAAAGTGATTGAAGGCATGCGCGCAGAAGGCGCGAACGTCGTCGACGCCGGTCTCGTCAGCACCTCCCTCTTCTACTTCGCCGCGCGGCACGTCGACGGCGGCTGCATGGTCACCGCGTCCCACAACCCGCCGGAGTACAACGGCTTCAAGTTCGTCTTCAAGAACCTGCCGGTCAGCTACGGCACCGGCATCGCGGAGATGGAGCGCCTGATCAAGAAGCGCCTTCCGCCGCTCTCCGCGCAGGGAAAGACGAATGGGACGACGTTCATCGCACGCGACTATCTCGACGAGTTCCTCACCTTCAACCTCGGATTTCTCACGACGGAGCGGCCCTTCAAGATGGTCATCGACGCGGGGAACGGGATGGGTGGCTACACGTACGGCAAGCTCCTCCCTCTCCTTGAAGAGCGCGGCATCGAAGTCGTTCCCCTCTTCTTCGAGCTGGACGGCACGTTCCCGAACCACGAGGCGAACCCGCTCAAGCCCGAGACGCTCGTCGCGCTCCGGCAGAAAGTGCTGGAGACGAAGGGCGTCGCCTTGGGACTCGCGCTCGACGGAGACGAGGACCGGTGCGTCTTCCTCGACGAGAACGGCGAGACGATCAACTCCGATCTGACGCTCGGCCTCGTCAGCGAACGCCTCCTCGAGGCGCACGGTCCCGGCGTCGTCGTGCACGACCTGCGCTGCAGCCGCGCGGTCCGCGAAGCCATCATCGCGCACGGCGGCACCCCCGTCCCGAGCCCGGTCGGCTACGCGAACATCAAGCCGCTCGCGAACGAGCGGGGCGCGCTCTTCGGCGGCGAGATCAGCGGTCACTTCTTCCCGAAGGAAACCGGCTACAACGAGGACACGATGTTCATCCTCTTCGAGCTGCTCAACCTGCTTGACGAGGCGGGCAAGCCGCTGAGCGAGCTCGTCGCTCCCCTGCGGAAATACGCGTTCAGCGGTGAGATCAACAGCGAGGTGGCCGATGCCGACAGGACCCTTGCGGCCGTCGAGCGGAGATACGCCGCGCTGCCCGGCATCAAGGACCTGAGCCATCTCGACGGCGTCCGGATCGAGTACGCGACGTGGTGGTTCTCGCTCCGGAAGTCGAACACGGAACCCGTCGTCCGCTTGATCGTCGAGGCCGACACGCAGCAGGAGATGGGGACGCGTCGCGACGAGCTCCTCGCGCTGATACGCGGATGAGCCGCCGTACGATTCCGGTATTAACCTTACATTTTTCCATAACTTTTTTATTTCCCGACCCCTTCTCTCCCCGGATGCGACCGGAGACCGTGTTCCTGGGACTCGCGCTCTCCCTCGCCGTGCTCGCAGCCGGCTGCGCGTCAACGCAGAGGACCATGCCCTCCTTCCAAGGCGATCTGTCCGCCGCGGCGACGAACGGAACGGACCTTTTGGCGAATTCAACCCGCTCAACCCTTCCATCGGCGAACGGAGGTGAGGCCGTGAACTACACGAAAGAACGCGTCGAGCTGATTGCGTCCGACGGTACGAAGCTCGTCGGCAGCTACTACGACTCCGGCGGCGACAAGGGGCTGGTGCTGCTCCACCAGCTCGACCTCGACCGTTCCACCTGGGATGCGTTCGCGCAGCAGGCGCAGCGCGACGGCTACGCAGCCGTCGCGATCGACTTCCGCGGCCACGGCGAGAGCCAGGGCTCCTGGCGCTCCTTCTCGGACAAGGACTTCCAAGATATGCTCCTCGACGCAGAAGCCGCCGCGACGTACCTCCAGCAGCGCGGCAAGCGCGTCACAGCAGTCTTGGGTGCGTCGATCGGCGCGAACACCGCGTTCCGCTACTCCTCGATCCACCACGTGCCGGCGGTGCTCCTCAGCCCGGGGCTCGTCTACCACGGCATCGACATCAACGACACCACGTCGAACAGCTCGACGCTAATCGTCGTCGCGCAGGGCGACACGTACGCCTACACGTCGTCGCAGGAGCTCGAGCAGAACAACCTCTTCGGCCAACACGATCTCCTCGTCCTTCCCGGGACGGCGCACGGCACCTACCTCCTCGGCCAGAGGAACGTCACCGCGACGATCCTCGACTTCCTCGAGAAGAACGCGAAGTAGGCGTTTTCCGAGAGAAAGAGCCCTTCACCATCTCTAAAAATCAGAATTTCTCCCATTACTTATCATTTTTTTTATTAACCGTTCTGCTCTTAGGCAAATGGCGTCGTCACCGGCCAGAGGGCGAGGCAAGCAAGGAAGGGGGTAGAGCGCGACGCGGGGGGTGCCCCCTACGGGGAGGAGCGCTTTCGAGAGGAGAAGCGATTGCCGAGCAGCCGGTGACGACCACGAACGTG
>JACWAN010000118.1 GCA_014874255.1 Candidatus Woesearchaeota archaeon | reverse complement strand
GCGCTCGACACCAATACCGTCGCCATCTCAGACCACCTCACCGATACCTTTTTATCTCCGGTCCTCGATAGCTATCGCTATCTCGGACCGGTCGTCGCTGCGCCCCGCGGCGCAGCGGCGCCGCGTTTTTTATGGTTTTACGAGAAGAAAAAGATGATGTTCTCTCGCGTTTCAGCTCGGGGTTTCATCCCCGGACTCGAAGTCCGAGGGGCTCACCCCGAGGAAACGCGCCCTAGAACTTCATCTTCCGCTTCATGCCGGGGACGCCGCCCTTCTGGATCTTCTGCATCATCTTCTGCATGTCCTTCTCGGACTGCGCGCCCTTGAAGACCTTGACGAGCTTCTTCGACTGCTTGTACTGCTTGAGGAGCGACCGGACGTCGCCGATTGACGCTCCTGAACCGCGCGCGATCCGTTCCAGCCGGCTGCCCGTGACGATCTCCGGGTCTTCCAGCTCCGCTTTCGTCATCGAGTCCATGACGTGCCGCCAGATTGTCAGCTTCTCTTCCTGGCCTTCGAGCATCTCCTTCGGGATGTCCATGCCGCCCATGCCGGGGATGAGCTTCATCACCTTGTTCAACGGCCCCATCTTCCGCATCGCCTGCATCTGCTCGTACAGGTCGAGGAGGTTGAACTCTCCCTTGAGGAACTTCTTGCCGAGGTCCTCGGCGGATTCCTCGTCGATGGCGTCCCGCGCCTTCTCGAGCAGCGCTTCCAGGTCGCCCATGCCCAATAAGCGGCCGACGAAGCCCTGCGGCCGGAACTCCTCGAGCTCCTCGATCTTCTCGCCCGTGCCGATGAACCGGACAGGGGCTTCCGTGACCGCGCACGCGGTGAGCGCGCCGCCGCCTTTCGCCGTGCCGTCCAGTTTCGTGATGATGACGCCGCCGACCTTGACCGTGTCGTGGAACGCTCTCGCCTGCTTCTCCGCCGCCTGTCCCACGTCCGCGGCCATGACGAGGAGGGCGGCGTCCGGCCTGACGAGCGTGTTGATCCCGTTCAGCTCCTCGATCAGGTCGTCGGAGAGCGCGTCCCTTCCGGCCGTGTCGACGATGACGAGATCGTAATTGCCCAGCTCAGGGAGGGCCTTCTTCCAGATCTTCTCCGGGTCCTTCTCGCCCTTGCTCCCGTAGACCGGCAGCTCGATCTGTTTCCCGAGCTGGACGAGCTGGTCGTATGCCGCGGGCCGCCACGTGTCGGTCTGGACGAGCGCGACCTTGAGGCCGCGCTTCTTGTAGTAGAGGCCCAGCTTCCCGGCGGTCGTGGTCTTGCCGTTGCCGAAGAGGCCGACGAGCATCAGCTTGAACGGCTTCTTCCCTTCGACGGAGAGGCCCGCCTTGTCCCCGCCGAGGAATCTCACGAGCTCTTCGTAGACGATGTTGACGATGAACTCCTTCTTCTGGAGGATGGACGGCGCGCGTTCGGTCAACGCCCGTTCCTTGATCCGTTTCGTGACGTCCAGGACGAGCTTGACGTTGACGTCCGCCTGCAAGAGCGAGCGTTGGATATCCTTGACGAGCTCGTTGATCACCTTCTCGTCGACCGCTGCCGCTCCCGTGAGCTTGCGCAGCGTCGCCTTGAGCGAGTCTCCCAGCCTGTCGAGGACCATGCCAAGGCAGAATCAAGAGTGATTTATAAATATAATCGACGGGGAAGGGCGAATCAGAAATCCTCGCGGCGCTGCTGCCACCGGCTGCAGTCGCTGACGCTCCTCCTGTCCTCGTATGACTCGGACATGCTCGCCGCATCGCTTCTGTAACCGTGTTCTCCACGCCGCAGTCACTAACGTTCCTGTTTCTCCTCGTATCACTCGGAGACACCCCGTAGGTCCTCGGTAGCGCGGACGCTACCTGGGAAAGAAGACTCGCCTGGAAGCCGGTGGCAGCAGCGCAGCCTACTGCGTCGTCTGCAAGAGGTCCTTCGCGGATTGCGGCGTCGCGGGCGGCGTGAAGGCGGAGTCCGGGACGGCGAGCGAGTAGCTGTTCGCCTGCCGCGTCATCGAGCCGGCGGGTCCGGTGATACTGAGCGAGAGCGGCACGCCCTCCTGCGAGTAGCATTGCTGCTCGGTCACGGTGCCGTTCGGCGTCGCGGTGACGAGGCTGAAGCAGGCGGCGTGCGCGCCCGCGATCGAGCGGTCCGCCACGCGCGTGATGAGCGTCCCGTTGAACAGGTCCCCGGACGTAGCGTTGGGCTGCGGCACGCCGGTCACGTTCTCGCTCGCGTTGACCGCGTCGAACCTGAGGCATTGCCATGCGGCGTCCTTCATGCACGAGACCATCGCCGAAGGGGTGAAGATTGCCCGGTTCTCCGTCTGCTGGCCGTTCACCGTGCCGCTGATGTCCGTGCGGACCTCGTCTCCCTTGACGTAGAGCGCGGCGGTGCTCTGCTGCGTCTCACCCTGGTAGGTCTCGCTCACGTCGTATGTCGCGCTGAAGGCGAGGGTCGCGCCGCGCTTGAGGAGCGTCTCGAGCGCGGTCTTCGCGTCTGCGCTGAGAGGAGGAAACGAAGGAGAGCTCGAAGGGGGAGGGACGGACGGGGAGGAGACGTTCAGGGCCTGCGACGGCGGCTGCGTCTGGACGACCTGCTCCGCCTGCGGCGGCGCGAGCTGCGGCGGAGGCGGACTGCGAGGCTGCGGCGCGCTGCTGCAGGCGGCGACGAGAACGAGGAGTGAGATGAGCGCGAGCACGACGAAATCCTGGATGATGGGGCTGGCAGTCATGGCGATCATTCCTTCTTTCCGTCCGGTCCGGCCTTCTCTTCTTTCGGCGCGTCCTTCTTCTGTTCCGTCCTCTCCGGGACCGGCTCTGCCGGTGCGGGCTTGCGGCGCATGATCCGGACTTCCTTGCGCTGGAAGAGCGCGTTCGGCACCTGGACGAGGTCGCCGCCGCGGGTCTCGACGGCCGTCTCGAGGAGGCTGATCTCCTGGACGATGCCTTCAACGCCTTCCATCCGGATGTACGCGCCTTCCTTGAGGCGGCGGTTGCGGCGCAGGGCGAGCCCTGCCGCGAGATTGGGCGCGGTCTCCTTGAGGGCGAGGATGGCGGAGACGATGAGGATGATGACGAAGAGGACGAGGAGGATCTGGACGATGTTGGCGAGCAGGCCCACTGCTGCGAGGGCGAGGACGACGCTGGCCGCGTAGATGAGGAAGGAGAGCAGGCCGCCGACGCTCCGTTCCAGCGAGAGCTTGAGGCCGAGGCGCCGGGTGAGCTCGTCCGCCTTGAGGTCTGTGAGGAGCTTCCGGGTGAGCCGTCCGATGATCTTGCCGAGGAGGAAGCCGATGAAGAGGATGAGGAAGAAGGCGACGACCTCGTTGAGGAACGGGGTCACGCCGTCCATGAAGCGCTGGAGCGCGGCGAGCGCCGCCTGTGCGAAGGTCATGACCGGCCAAAGCAAGAGCGCGTTTTTAAGGTTTCCTGAAGACAGTTATTTTCCATATTGAAAATTATTATTACGTCTAAAAAACAGTTTCGTAAGCAGACATCCAAAGATGAGCGACTGCTCAAATATGATCCTGCGTCCGTCCTTGCTCCAGCAAGGAATCCAGAGCGGCAGCGTAGTTCTTCATCGTGCCGTAGAGTTCTGGCTCAATCTTTCCTGGCTGAGGGAAGTCGCGGCTGTCATACAGGACCACCAACGAGTCATTCACACGGAAGGCGAACCGGTTCGACCCGAATTGCGCAGGACGCGCATCGTCGGTCCCCTTCGTCGCATATGCCCCCTCGGGCAGATAGAAGAGGTCGAAAGTAGAGGCGACAGGACTCATATGGTGGTTCATGTCGGTCACGATTGCGATGAGAGGGATGCCCATGCGTGCGGCGTTGAGCGCAATCGCGTAGCCGAGCGGCGCCTCTTCGACTTTAGGATCCGGACCACCACTCTGCCGAAAAGCTTCGCAGCCCTCGCCATAAGGCAGCATAAGATCGGTCATCACGACGTCAAAGTGCTTCTTCGCCCCGGTAAGCGAGGCATATCTCTTCCGTTGACCGCCCAAGAGGGTGATTGCGTCCGAGAGCGACGTGGCGACGTCAACGTTGTGGCCCTGCGCCCTGATCCCGTCAACGGTGCAGAGATTGATCTCCTTGTCCTCGACGATAAGGATATCAAGGCTTTCCGGTTTCTTGTTTTCGTCCATCAATATCACCCATAAATGGATATTTTTACTATCATTAAATGGTAATACTATAATAATATTTCTCCACCACTACTAGTATAGAAATACAAATCTTTAAATCCCGGAAGAAAAAGAACAGGCATCATGGACGGGATGCTGATCACGGACGCGGGCCTCACGGAAGGAGAGGCGAAAGTCTATCTCGCCCTGCTTGCGCTCGGCCCCTCGACGACCGGTCCGATCATCGAGAAGAGCGGCGTCGCGAACTCCATCGTCTACCGGCTCCTCGACAAGCTCATCGAGAAAGGGCTCGTCTCCTACATCACGAAGGAGAAGACGAAATACTTCAGCGCATCCGACCCGGAACGGATCCTCGACTACATCGAGAAGCGGAAGCGGCGGCTCGACGAGAGCAAGGAAGCGGTCGCGAAGCTGCTCCCGATGCTGACCGGCATGAAGGCCGGAAGCGAAGAGACGCAGGCCAGGATCTTCGAGGGATTCAAGGGCATCCAGACCTGCTTCGAGCAGTACTACACGCGTCTCAAACGAGGGGAGGAGTACTGCATGCTCGGCGGCTTCCCCTATCAGGAGGAGAAATACCACCTCTACTGGCAGCGCGACCATCTCCGGCGGGCGAAGCTCGGCATTGGGTGCAAGCTGCTCTTCAACCGAGGGACCGAACGCGCCATCCTCAAGAACCGGAACGGCTACAAGGGATGCGACGCGCGGTACATGCCCTCAGCCATCCAGACGCCGGCATGGTTCATGGTCTACAAGGACGTCACGTGCATCTTCCTCCAGAGCGCGAAGCCCATCGTCGTCGAGATCGTCAACAAGGAGATCGCGGAGACGTTCAAGGCGTACTTCGACGACTATTGGGACAAGACGGCGCCGTTCAAGTAGCCCTCTCGCGGCTTCATTCCGCGAGCAGCTCATACAGCAGCGCGGCGCTCCACGCCTGCGAGAAGCAGCCGCCCCACTCCTGCTCCGCCGCCGAACTGAGTTCTGAGGAGTGGCCGGCGGCGCCCTGGAAGAGGAGGTCGTTGAGGCACGCGGCCTTCAACGCGCCGATCCACGGCCAGAACCGCTCCTTGTCCACGCGCTGCAATGAGAGCGCGGCGAGCGCGTCCACCCAGTACCACGCATCTCCGCGGTGGTAGCTCCGGTTGTCCGCACCCGTGTACCGGCTGCAGAAGAGCGGGTGCTCCTTGTCGATCGTGGCGAGCCCGCCCCAGGGGAGCCAGAGCCGCCGCAAGGACGTGTCGAAGGCCGCAGCCCATTCCTCGGAGGAGAGGAGCGCAGGATAGAGGTGGTGCGCGAGGAAGACGTTCGGCCGCGCGGTCCAGTCGACCTGGCCGTCGAGGACGCCGTCCGCCAGCCGACCGGAAGCGAAGTCGAAGAACCGCTCCTTGACGCGCGCGGCGAGCCGCCGCTCACGCTTCGCCCATTCCGAGGAGCGGAAGCGATGGACCCTCTTCTCGAGGCCGGTGCAGAGCAGGCATGCGGCGAGCACCCCTGCTTGGATCTCGATCCGGCAGCCCGTGCGGCCGTCCCCGCCGGAGACGGCGTCCATCCACGTCTCGCCCGCCGCGTTGGAGATGAGACCGTCCGTTGCGCGTTCACGGAAGAGCGTGTCGAGCGTCATCACCAGCTTGCGATGGATGAGAGCGAGCTCCTCGTTCGAGAAGATGGCGGGAGCCGCTTCCAGGAGGAGCGTCGTCCGGTGGCAGAGCCAACCAAGCGCGTCCGCGGCGAGGAGCCCGCCGGAGGGGTAGAACGCGTCCAGCGCCGGCCGGCCGTCGAGCAGTTCGTAGTAGCGGAGCAGGATCTCCTTCGCGAGGGGCAGCTCGCCTGCTTTGATGAGCGCGCCCGTCGAGATGAGTTCGTCCCTGCTCCATCGTTGGGTGAACCACGGCAGCCCGGCGAGGACGCCGGCAGAGCCGTCAGCGGAGCGGACGACGAGGGAATGGAGCGAGCGGAGTGCCGTCGCCTGCTCGAGCATGAGGAGCGGCGAGCTGTCGGAAGCGGCCGGCCGCCGGTCAGCGATGGCTGCGAGCGCCTCTTCCAACGCGGGGGCGCAGGCGATGCGGAGCGCGACACCGTCCGTGAACGCGATCAGGCCCGGCCGGTAGACCCAGGACGAGGAGCGTTCGCCCCTCCGCGCGTCGTACGGGTACTGTCGTTCGTGCCACTGATCCAGTTGACGGAAACCGCCCGGAGGGACGCCCTTGACGAGCAGCGCCCGCGAGTATTGGAGCGTCGAACGCGAGTCGTCCGCGTATTTCTCGTACGTGACGATGAGCGCGTCGCCCTGCTGCTCGGCGCGGTAGACGCGGCCGTGCGTGTCCTCGTCGTCCAAGAACCTCATGTCGAGATCGAGGAGCAGTTCGCCCGTGCCAGTAGCTTCGTACCGGAGCACGCCGTCCGTGAAGGAGAGCAGGTCGGTACCGTGCTCGTAGCTGCGCTCGATGACGCCGCCCTTCACCGTGATTGTTATCGGTTCTGCGCCGAGCGAGAGGTGCTCGACGCTTCTGAAGAGCCGGCCGTCGCGCTCGCGCGCGAGGAGGCCGTTGTACTTCGTGACGGACTCGTCGGGGCAGAGGGAGAAGAAGCCGCCGTTGTCCGTCAGGAGGAGCATCCCGGCCGCCAGCCCCTCGACTTCGCCCTGGATACGCCTGCCGGCATGCTCATGGATGACCCGCACACGCTCACCTCTCGCAGCGGCAGCGGGGACGGGTGCTTAAGAAGTTTTCTACTCGGACACCGCATTCTCAACGTGCGTCATCGTCGCGGCCTAGTCCTTCTCAGTCGCTCTCCGAGCTCCTGATCCTCTGCTTCTTCGGAAGCAGAGTCTCCCTCCGGTCCGAGAACGAGTCGGCGGCTCGCGATTATGGCCTCAAAACACTCGGCCATGCTCGTCGTCGTCAATCGTGCCAAGGCGACGATGACGCTAAGAACCAGAAGCCAAGAACCAGAAAAAAAAGAGGAAAAAACGTGAAGAACGGAGAAAGGAAAAAGAATTGCTCATTGCCATTTCTTGAGCTTCATCCGGGAGTGGTCGCCGAGCATCATGGTCGCGTGGTGCTCCTTCCCCGCGCCCTCGATGAAGGTCTCCTCGCCGAGGATGGAGTCAGAGAGCGCAATCCCGATAACCGTGCTGTTCCGATCGACGATGCAGTTCCGGAGCGTCGCGTCCTTGAGCGTACAGCCGGCCGCGACGGAAACGTTCGGCCCGACCACGCAGCCCTCGATGGTGCAGCCCTCGCCGATGAAGACCGGTTCGTTGATGACCGTGTCCTTCGCCTTGGACTTGAGGGCGTGGTGCTTCCTGAGGAGTATCGCGTTGGACTCGAGCGTCGTATTGGGAGCGCCGCAGTCATACCAGCCCTCGACTTCTGCCACCTTGATCCGGGAGCCGTGGTCGATCATGTACTGGAACGCGTCCGTCAGGTAGTACTCGCCCTTAAGCTTCATGCCCTGCGCGAAGACGTGCTCGATCCCCTCGAACATCGAGTCATAATCCCTGATGTAGTAGAGGCCGATGTTCGCCAGCCTGCTGACCGGCTCCTTCGGCTTCTCGACGATCCGCCGCATATAGCCCTGGTCGTCCTGGAGGATGACGCCGAAGCGTTGATACTCTTCGACCTCCTGCGCCCAGATGATGCCGTCATCCTTCGATTTCGCGATGACGCTCAGGTCGGCGTCGAAGATCGTGTCGACGAAGATGATCAGGACCGGCTCGTCCACGAACTGCTTGGCGAGGCGGATCGCGCCCGCAGTGCCGTCCTTCACCTTCTGCTCGATGAACCGCGCGTTGAACGAGTAGTTCTTCTTGATATGCTCCTCGATCTGCTCCTTGAGGTGACCGGTGATGAAGAGGTACTCCGAGATGTCCAATCCCTTGAGCGAGTCGATGACGTGGTCGAGCACGGGTTTCCCGGCGACCGGCAATAACGGTTTCGCCTTGGTGTGCGTGTGCGGCCGCATCCGCGACCCGTAGCCCGCCAATGGAATGATGACCTTGATCCGAACCACCCCTTCGATGGCGGACGAACCGGACAGGATGCTTATAAAGATTGCTCTCGGGGGACGGAGAGATTTTCCCGTCGGGAACGAGCGTTGCGCAACATTTAAATAAAATAGACGTATTTTTTCTGACAACGGTTGGAGGTGGAAGGGATGAAAGGGATATTGATAGCGCTACTCGTCTTCGGATTGGTGGCGACAGCGGCGTTCGCCGCGCAAGGACAGGGAAGCAACGCCGTCGATGTCGGCGCAGGGATTGCAGTCAGTGCCGGCGCTGAGGGATCGGCCGGCGGAGAGGCCCATGCGAATGCCACGGTCCAGGGAGGCACAGGAGATCAGGCCGGTCCGGGCGAAGGGCAGGGCATGATAGTCCAGACGCGGACCGAGACCCAGACGGGTGGCGGAGCGCAAGGACAGGACAACGGCCAGGGCGCAACCGTCCGCGAGCAGGTCCAGGCGCAGCTCCAGACGCAGCAACAGGAGATGGAGCACGGCATGGAAGGCATGAACGCGCAGGAGCAGACCCGCGTCCGGAACGAGAACCAGGTGCGGCTCGCAGTCCACGCCTTGCAGCTGCTCGGCAACCAGACAGGCGGCATCGGCCAGAACGTCTCCGCCATCGCGCGCGAGTTCAATGACTCGCTCCAGGCCACGATCCAGGCGCAGGAGCAGATCCAGCAGCGGAGCGCGTTCGTCCGGTTCTTCGCCGGCGGCGACAGCCAAGCGGCCGACGAGATCGAGACGCAGGTGAACGCGACCCAGACACGGATCCGGGAACTCCAGCAATTGAGCGAGACGTGCAACTGCACCAGCGACGTCAAGGCGATGCTCCAGGAGCAGGCGCAGGCGATGGAGCAGGCGCAGGTCCAGTTCCAGGCACAGGCGCAAGCCGAGAAGCAGAGCAAGGGGCTCTTCGGCTGGCTCTGGAAGTAAGAACCATTTTTTCCTTTTCCTTTTTTTTCTTTCTCTTTTCTTCCATCCCTTCTCACGAAACCGGTCAACACCATCGTTGTCGCCGCAGTCACTGACGTTCGTTCATTTCGTTCTCGACCGACGCGTATAACTCGTCGTTCCTGCGCACGGATTCTTCGAATCCACAGGAAACGTCCGTTTCCGTGGTTCCGGAACGTGCGCGTTCCGAGAACCTTTGCGCCTTGGAACAAGACCCCGCGACGCGCTTGACGCTGCGGCGTCAATCCGCTACGCGCGTCACAGCCGCTGACGCTCCTGTGCACGACTACGTCGTTGCGCGGAGAATCTGCCCGGACCGGACGGGAGGACAAATTCTCCGCGGCGACAACGATGCGAGCCGGACCAACGGGCTCTTAGACAAATGGAGTCGTCACCGGCCAGAGGGCGAGGCAAGCAAGGAATGAGGTAGAGCGCGACGTGGGGGGATGGTTCCGAGGCTCCGAGGAACCTGGGAATGGAGTGACCATGCCCCCTACGGGGAGGAGCGCTTTCGAGAGGAGAAGCGATTGCCGAGCAGCCGGTGACGACCACGAACGTGATTCGCCTAAGACCCCTGGGGGAGGACAAAAGCGAAAGCGCGTGGGTGAAGAGCTGCACAGCCCTCAGTCGCTGAAGCTCCTGACCCCCGCTTCTTCGAACCAGGGTCTTAGACCAAACTTCCTACGGAGAAAGAAGCAGGCGCGTCGCGGGGGGTCGCCCCCTCCGGGGACGCAGCGCCAACGACAAAAGGAGCGAGAGGTTCGAAGACGGTGTACAGAGTTCGGAGAACTCTGGCACCCGAAGACCTCTAGTCTCCCAGGGTGCAGCGCGGAGCGAATCGCCCACGCGCCGCGAAGAAGGTGTTTTCTCGAGGGTGAGGCGACTGTCCGGCCCGCGGAAAGAAATGGTAACCTATTTAAAGGGGGCCCGTTTCACGCAGCATCATGGTCACGAGAGTGGGCGGCGCGCGCCGCAAGACACGGGCGAAGATGACGAAGCCGCAACGCAAGCGCGGCAAGATCAGCCTCACCGCATACTTCCAGCAGTTCGAGACGGGCCAGAAGGTCTCCCTCAAGGCCGAGCCCGCGGTGCAGAGCGGCATGTACTTCCGCCGGTACCACGGCATAACCGGCACCGTCGGGAAACGGCTCGGCACCTGCTACGAGATCAGGATCAACGACCGTGGCAAGGAGAAACAGCTCATCGTCCACCCCGTCCATCTCAAGCTCCTCTAAGGCGAACCACCATGTCCGGACCCGAGATCATCGAGAAACGGCCCCTCAACCTGGCGCTCGTCCGCGAGGAGCTGAAGCGGATCCGGAAGCGCGACGGCGACGAGCTGAACTTCCGCGCGACCAAGACTGAGGAGTACGTCAACGAGGTGACGAAGCTCAAGGCCAAGGAGGCGAAGGAACTCGTCGAGAAACTCGAAAAACTGGACATCCCGCGCCTCAAGCCCGAGCTCATCCACAAGATCGTGGACGTGCTGCCGGTGAGCGAGAAGCACCTCAAGGTGGTCCTCCAGGGGTACGCCCTCACGGTCAGCACGGAAAACCAGAAGAAGATCTTCCAGGCCATCGAGGAGTACCTCCCGAAGAAGTAGCGTTCTGCGCGTGGCGCGAAAGGTTTAAATACCAGCTTGCGATAGGCAGCCAGAGGCAACTGGGGGTGGCGGCATGGAACTTGAGAAGAAGAGAGAGACGCATGCGATCGTGCTCGACTACCTGCAGAACGGCTACCCGTTCGACAAGCGGCCCAGCCATCTCAAGACATCCATAGTGCACGGCCTCGGCACGACGAAGTTCGCGCTCCTCGAGCTGATTCCGAAGAAGGACGTCCATCTCCAGCCGCTCGAGCAGATCTACATCGGCGACGAGGACCGGGACAAGATCCATCACGTCAACGGCCGGATCGGGATGAGCAAGCTGACGCAGACCGCGCGTTCCGAATTGCCGCACGCCGTCGAAACGGTCCTGAAGGAACGGGAGCAGGAGTTCGTCGACTTCTTCAACAAGGCGCAACCCATGTCGACGAGGATGCACGCCCTCGAATTGCTGCCGGGCGTCGGGAAGAAGCACATGTGGGAGATCCTCGAAGCGCGGAAGGAGGCCCCTTTCACGAGCTTCGAGGACATCCGGAAGCGCGTCAAGCTGCTCCCCGACCCGAAGAAGGCGGTCGTCGCCCGCATCCTGAACGAGATCGAGGGCAAGGAGAAGCACAATCTCTTTGTCAAGTAAGAACGGGTTTTTCTTCACATTCTCCAGACCTCATTCTTCGACGACGCCGTTACCGTCCTCAGGTCGAGCCTGGCAAAGAAACCGCGGAGAGACTGGGGGGTCGGCCCCTCCGGGGAACGTCGACGCTACGAAGAGAGAAGCGACAGGCGAAAAGACGGTACAACAAATTCCGAGAATTCGTGTACCCGGAGACCTACGGTCTCCTAGGGTAACGGCAGAGAAGAAACGATACGAGCAGGACGTGGTGGCGCGAAGACCGGCGAACAGCCGATAACGACGCGATGGAGAAGCCGGCAGTCCTAGACGATGATGATGGGCGGCACCAAGGCAGGCACGTCCCGGAACCGGTGCCGAACCGTCTTGTTCCGAAGATAGCGGCCGATCTCCTCCTCGAACAGCTTCTGCGGAGGCTTGCCGAGAGGGCTGAGAGGGGAATATGGATCGTTGTTGCCAGCGACATAGAATCCGTCATTCTCCTGACGATGAAGTTCGAACGTCGCTGCGCCGTGAAGAGAGAACGGCTTGAAGAGGATCAGGCCTGTTTCTTTGTCCAGCACCTCTTCCCGGGCGTACTGGAGAAGCTCGGAGGTCTCTTCGCGGAGATGCGGCACGTGGAACGAGTCGCAGAATATCCAATAGAATTCCGCGACATCCTTCTCGAGGAAGCTCCCTTTCCGCAAGTCGAACCGGACGCCCATGAATTCGCCACTCAGAAGTGATTTAAATAATTTTCCATCGGTGCCGCGACGAGGGAACAATCTTTATTAACCCGCCGGGAAAACAGGACGGGATGGACCTGAAGGCGAAGGTGGCGGGGAAGCTCGCGACGGAGCTCGGTCTCAAGACGGCGGAGGAGTTCGCGCAGCTGCTCGAGGTGCCGCCGGACGAGAAGCTGGGCGATTACGCGCTCCCGTGCTTCCCGTTCGCGAAGGAGCTGAAGAAAGCGCCGCCGCTGATCGCGAAGGAACTCGTCGGCAAAGTGAAGCGGGACGAATTGATAGAAAGAGTGGACGTCGCCGGTCCCTACCTGAATTTTTTTCTCAATAAAGAAAACCTCATCAGTACAACTATCACAACCATCCTGAACGAGAAGGAGAAGTACGGCGCTGCCGCGAAGAAGGCCGAGCGCGTCATGATCGAGTACAGCCAGCCGAACACGCACAAGGCGTTCCACGTCGGCCACCTCCGCGGCACCAGTATCGGCGAGGCGCTCGCGCGCATCCTGAAGCACGCCGGGTACGACGTGGTGCAGGCCAATTATTCCGGCGACACGGGGATGCACGTCGCGAAATGGCTCTGGTGCTACACCCGCTTCCATAAAGGAGAGCGGCCGCCGAAGGAAGGGAAAGGGAAGTGGCTCGCCTCGCTCTACGTCGAAGCGGTCCAGAAGCTCGGGAAAGAACCGGAACTCCAAGAACAGGTCGACACGATCAACCGTGAACTGGAAGAAGGAAAGGAGAAGCGACTCCTCGCTCTGTGGACGCAGACGCGGCAGTGGTCCATCGACGAGTTCGATGCCATCTACGACGACTTGCAGGCGCATTTCGACAAGTGGTGGTTCGAGCGCGAGATGGAAGCGAGAGGGAAGGCGATCGCGCAGGAGCTCGTCAAGAAAGGCATCGCCCGGGTGAGCGACGGCGCCACGATCGTCGACCTCGAACAATACGGCCTGGGCGTCTGGGTCCTGCTCCGGAAGGACGGGACCGTGCTCTACAGCGCGAAAGACCTCGCGTTGGCGGAGATCAAATTCAACGAGTACAGCATCGGCCGCTCGGTCTACGTCGTCGGGAAGGCGCAGGCGCTGCATATGCAGCAGCTTTTCAAGACGCTCGAGCTGATGGAGTTCACGCAGGCGGCGCGCTGCTTCCACCTCAGCTACGAAGAGGTCAGATTGCCCGACGGGAAGATGTCCTCCAGGACCGGGCAGAACATCCTCTACCAGGAGATCAAGGAAGAGGTCTTCTCGTACGCCGAACAGGAAGTGCGGAAACGCCACGAGGACTGGGACAAGAAAGAAGTGGCAGCAGTCACGAAAGCGGTGGCTGTCTGCGCCCTCAAGTTCGAGATGGTGTATCGCGACCACAACAAGCCGATCGTCTTCGAGACGGAGCGCGTCTGCGACTTCGAGGGAGACACCGGCCCCTATCTCCAGTACACGCACGCACGCTGTAATTCCATCCTCGCCAAGCTCGCCGAACAGGGGAAGAGGATAAAGCCGCAGCCCTCGTTCGCCGCAATCGCCGGGGAGCATGAGTTCCGGCTCGCGAAACGGCTCCTCGACTTCCCCTTCGTCATCGAGAAGGCGGCAACCGTCCTCTACCCTGAGGAGCTGGCGAAGTACGTCCTCGAGCTGGCGAAGACGTTCAACACGTTCTACCACGAGTGCAAGGTCCTCGGCGAACCGGAAGCGGTCGAGAACGCGAGAGCGCTCCTCGTCCACGCCACCGCGATCGTGCTCGAGCGCTCGTTGACGCTCCTCGCCCTCGACGCGCCGAAACGGATGTAGAGCAGCATCTCGACAATGCACGCAGATACAAATAATAATCTCTGAGAATCTCTAGTAATAATATCTATAATTCAAGAAATAACTAAGAAAAAAATAAAGGGAAAGGAGAGAATGTCTCTTACCGCCGTTTCTTGACGGTCTTCCTGACCGCCTTCTTCTGCTTCACGGCCTTCTTCGCGCGTTTTCCGGCAGCCCGCTTCGCGGCCGCCTTCTTGTCAGCGTCCTTCTTCGCGGTTTCCCGCTTCTCGACGAGTGCTTCGCGCTTCGCCAGCTTGGCCGCGATGACCTTGTCCGCTTTCTTCTTCACTTCCTCCTTCTCCGCTGCTTCCCGCTCGCGGTAGGCGCGGAGCTTCGCGAGGCAGTTCTCGCAGTAGTACGTCTCGCTCTTCCCGACGATCCGGGCGCCGCAGTTCCGGCATTTGGAGATGACCTTGTAGCCGGGAATCTTCTGGAAATGTTTCATGCGCTCACCAGAATGTTCATAGTCTCACCGAAAACATTTTTTCGTGGAGGAGACATAACCATCCCGCGTTTATAAGTGTTGTGCAACGTGTCCGAGCGGAAAAACGTTAAAAGCCGACGGGATTCCGTACGTGCATGCAGGTGGAGAAGTACAGAGGAAGGATCCCGCCGAAGGTCTACGCGCTCCTCGAGCGCAGGGGATTCACGACGCTCCGGCCGGCGCAGGCCAAGGCGATCGAGGCCGGCCTCTTCGAGGACAAGAACCTGCTCGTCTGCACGCCCACCGCCTCCGGGAAGACGCTCGTCGGCGAGCTCGCCGCGCTCAACGCGGTGCTCCACGACCGGGGGAAAGCGGTCTACGTGGTGCCGCTGCGCGCGCTCGCGTCGGAGAAGCACAAGCAGTTCACGAAGGACTATCCCGGCCTGAAGATCGCCCTCACGTCCGGGGACGCGGACAGCGCGGACTCGTACCTCGCCGCTTATGACCTCATCATCACCACGTCCGAGAAGCTGGACTCGCTCATCCGGCACCGGACGCCCTGGCTGGCAGCCGTGAAGGTCGTCATCGTGGACGAGATCCACTTATTGAACGACGCGGGACGCGGCCCGACGCTGGAAGTCTTGCTGACGCTGCTCCGGCAGCTGTTGCCGAAGCTCCAAGTGGTTGGCCTCTCGGCCACGATCGGCAACCCGGAAGAGCTCGCGGAGTGGCTGGACGCTGCGCTGATAAAAGACACGTGGCGGCCGGTCCGGCTGGACAAGGGCGTTTGTTTCGACGGCGCGATAGAATTCTCGTGAAGAATATCAAGAAAAAGGCGTTTGAGCAGTTCTTAGAAGGTGAAGGCCTTGGCGAACTGGCCGATGACCGGCAGCTCCTTCTCCTTCCCGTTCACCGCGTTGACGATGCCGAGGACGAGGAGGACGAGCATGCAGATCTCGACGATCGCCCAAAGCAGGTAGCCGATTGCCCAGGCGAAGGCGAGGGGGAACGCGAGGATCGACAGCACGATCCAGACGATGACCCACGCGATCAGGAGCGCCAGCCCTTGCTTTGCGTGGTACTTCACGAAGCGGTTCTTCTTCATCTTGTCGTCGGCGAAATACCAGATGATGCCGACGAGGACGTACGACAGCGCGGCGCAGACCTTCCCGTCCTCGACTTCCTTGCTCGCCATGATATCACTCCCCCCTCTGAACGTTAGAAACAAGAAAGACGAACGAGGTTTAAAAAGGTTGCTGATAAAATTATTTAATAATCACTATAAAGTAATAAAAATAGAAAAATTTATAGATTCTGCATCTTGTGAGCCGGCGGCTGTCGAGCCAGTATTCGGGGCTTTTGGGTTTCTCGCGAGGTGGCAGTCGTGAAAAACCCGGACGTGCAGAAAAGTTTTATCGAGAAGCTAGCGACGGTAAGAACTCTCCTGGCGAGTCGTCTTTCGCCCGAGGAGATGCGTCATCTCTCAGAAATCATCGGCAAATTAGCCCATTACCACTACCATCGCAAGGACGCCATGCTCCTCGGCATAGAGAAGGACGTGTACGCCGTCCTCCTCGAACACGGGTACAATCCCTTTACCGTCTATCGCTGGCTGCTGTTGGAGCGTTTGCCTGAGGATGTCCGGTTCCAGCTCTGTCAGCGGCGCTTGAGCCAGAAAAACGCGGTTAGCGAGGCGTTTCAGCGCCGACACGAGGGATTCAACGAGTTAAGCCAATCCGTTAGGGAATACGGGTTGAGCTTGGTCGCGAGGATGTGAGACGATGGGTAAGAACTTTGCGCGACCAAGCAACAACCGGAAGTTGCCGAACATCCTCAACAAGAAACAATTATTGGCTTTGTTTGAGGCGATGGACGACAGCCACGTCTTCATTGGAAGCTTCTTAGCACTCTTCTGTGGGTTGCGTATCAGCGAGGTCTGCAACCTCAAAAAGACCGATATTGACCTCGAAACCGAGAAAGTCATCGTCCGAGAGGGCAAGGGGAGCAAGGATCGCGTCGTCATGCTCCCCACCACGATGAAGCCGTTGCTGGAGAAATGGTTCCGACTTCAGACGGAGAGCGAGTACGTCATCGCTACGAGCTTCGGTAATCAGTACGCGCCGAACATCCTGAGCCTCAGATTCAGGAATTATCTCGTGAAAGCTGGGTTGAGCATCAAGACGTTCAAGACCGAGATCGGGCAGCAGCGGTACGCGTACAGCTTCCACACTCTCAGGCACACGTACGCGACCTATCTCCTGGAGAAGGGTGTTGACCTGTACTACGTCCAACGCAGTCTCGGCCACGTGGACATCCATACCACGCAGATCTACGCGTACATCACCAACACGGACTTGCAGAACAAGATCAACAAGGCCTTCGGAAAAACAAAAGAGCGAACGCAACGGTCTGAGAATGTTCGTGACCCGTTCCAAGTGCTGAAACTCCGTTTCGCTCATGGCGAGATGAGCCTGGAAGAGTTTCAGGAGCGGTTCGAGACGCTGACGCGTCTCGATGCAACCGTGGACACCCTGTTTTGATTTTTGGAAACCCTGGCTGCATTTGGGGGTTCGTTGACCCCCGTCCTTCCCCGCCTGTGTCGCCCGTTTTCGCCATTTGTAAACGGTCTGCAGCCAAGCGTCGCCAGCCGTAAGTATATACCTACTTACCCCGCTTGAACTGGGTGCGAATAAAGCGGAGAATATCCGTCCGGACCAAGAGCGGAATCCCGGGTAGGAGACGACGATAATATGGCTTCATCTTCGTGCTTGTCAGAACGATGTAGAGGTGCGGATACTTCTTCGTGGCTCGTGCGAATTTCTCTTTGATGCGTTCCTTGTGTCGTTGGAAGTTCTTTCCCGTCTCAATCTCCAACGCGACTTGCTCGCCTTTCTTGTTTGTGAAGACGATGTCGGGCTTCGCCGTAATCCTGACCTGCACCTCAGCATATTTCTCAAGATGTTGCCTAATGTTGTGAACGAGGAAGGTGTGTGCGAGTGATTCGCGGGTGTTTTTCTTGACGTAGAACCTTTCCTTGTGCGTTTTGCCGATCGGAACGAATTCAACGAAGTGGTACCCGTGGTGCTCGAGGAAGAGCACGTCCTCGTCATCGATGTTCGTGTCGAACAAGCAGTCGTCTGGATCGAGGGTGATGTTCACGTTCTTGATGCCGTTCTCGTAGGTATAAGTCATTCGCCCCACACCTTTTCGAAATCTTCGCAGACCCGTATGCCGGAGTAGTTGAGGTAGATGTCCGTTGTGGTTATGCTGCTGTGGCCAAGGATCGCCTGCAAGGCGCGCAAGTTCCCGCCTTTGTGGATGTATGTGACTGCAAAGGTGTGTCGGAGGACGTGGGGGCTGACGGGTTTCTTGATGCGTGCTCTGTCGGCGACGACCTTCACGTATTTTTGAATCGTCCGCATCGCCAAGGGAAAACGATCGTTATGCGAGAAGCAGTCTAGCAAGAGTAGCCGTGCTCGTTTGCTGAGTGGGATGACGCGGCGTTTTTGGCCTTTGCCGATGATGGTGAGGCAGTTCCGCTGCCACGACACATTCTCCTCATGGAGGTTGGCGAGTTCGCTGACGCGCATCCCAGAATCCAATAAGATGTTGATGACGAGCTCCTCCTCGAAGTTGGCGCAGCTGCGCCGCATCGCCTCGACCTCGTCTTCTTCTAAGGGTTCTCGTTTGTATTCCAGCATTGGGCATCACCTCGTCCTGAGAAGAACAGAGGTTAACCTCATTCATAGTATGATGTCGGAGAATGTCTAACAATTATCTCGTTGATTAAAAACAATTCTTCGTGAACAGTCTGATGGCTATCGACGGTACTCGACATTCAAGGGTTCTTGAACTCTGCACTAAGAACTCTTAGCAAAATCTACAATCTCTCAATCAGTCCTCAGAGCATCTTGTTCTCTTAGCGCCAACTCCTGCCGAGCAATTTGCTTCGCTTCTTCAGTTTGAAAATAATCTTCGCGATTAAGGTTCTTCAAGAGCTTCTCATGCCATTGCTCGGGTGAGCAGCTCCTTCTATGGACATCGAGCCAGAAACCCTTTCGCGAATACCGCCAGAGCCTGTCCGCGTCTCGCACGATTCGTTCCTCGACTGATTGGCTCGCATCGTTCTTATCATGACGAGCGACGATGCTGACAATCGCACGGATACGCTCATCATCATAACCAGCTGCAGAAAGCAGATTTTTAGCGGCCTTCGCACCCTGAATCATGTGGGTCGCTTTTATCTCCCGTTCTTCTTTCTCGCTTAGCTCTTTTCGCATTAACTTCTCTAAAAGGGTGGGTTTCATACCGTAATAACCGATGTCGTGCAAGATAGCTGCGGGAATGACAATCTTCTCGTCAGCGGAGAGCGCCTTGCTTAGCTGTTCGGCGAACGCCACAACCGTCTCCGCGTGACCCTTGTCTCCGCGTAGGTCTTGCTGCTTCGATGATGCTCTCCAGAGAGTTTCGAACTCTTTTTTCAATGTTTCACCGTTCGTTCATACGCATGTGCGACTCCTTCTCTGAATGTCGAGATGTGTTTTGAAGGTTTGCCTTCCAAATCGAAGGATGAAAGGAGTCCTTCCGCAAAGCGGGTCACGTCAATGATGCGGGAATCATCCGAAACGCGGAAATGAGTATCTTCTTCGTTGATAATATAAAAAGTTTCTGGTCCTATTAGTCGATGACCTCTAACTGTAAGCTCCCGGAGTAGCAATTTTTGTGTCCGAAAACTATTCGACGTATATGTTTTCGCAAGCACGGTATCTGTAATTCCATGACGGTCATAATTCCTCCGTATATTCACGTCGACGAGCCAAGAGTAGTCTCGTCGAAGAAAAATGACGTCCTCTCTTAGCGGGGGGATATAAAATCCTTCAGCGATGATGATCTCTTCCGGATGCTCTCGAGCAAGCATTGAAGAAAGAGACTCATATAAACGGCCGGTGGTCCGGGCAGCAATCATCGCCTCCCCAGGATTCAACATCTTTGAAGGTTGCTGAAGACTTCTCGCTTCCGACTCTGAGAATCCGCTAAAATGACCCCCCGTATTGAGTACGAAGCGAATACCGTCTTTGACGAGATCCATTGGTAGGATGCGCGGAAGAGAGTCACCCCCTAATTCTCTGAGTAAGAGGTGTCGTGCCAAGAACGACTTTCCCGTTCCGGCAACGCCGATGATATTAATTCTATGCTGGATCATTGTCCTCACGCAACGATGATCTCGCCCATCCATACCACCGACATGCAAGACACCCCGCGACTGCGAAATTGTATGTGACACCCTTACTCAAACTGAAGAGATTAGGCAGGAAGAGTGCACTCGCCTTTTCTCGATAACTCGCGGTCCGTAATCGCCTTTCTCTTCCTTCCCCATACCGTATCCATGTACTGATCACTCGAGCATCTGTAGGTGGTGCTAGATGAGTGAGTTGTAGTTGCTGATTATATGTGACTGGCACGTGTGCAAGATGGAGACGCCGAGCAAACTCGCCATCGCTTCCGTATTCGAAATCTTCCCTGAATAGACCTATACTTGAGAAGACTTCTCGACGGACGACAAGATTCGGGCAATAGGCGAAAGTGGGATCGGATGCGTAACGTTCGGTGCGAAGCAACGCGTCAAGCCGACCGATGGCACTCTTCCCGACAAAATGGATGGGGCCGCGGGTCACTTGATTAGCCGCGCCTGATGCTGCAGCCCGTCGCAGGGAATCTGCAGACAAGACACAGTCGCTATCAACGAAGTAGAACGTGTCGCTCATCGAGGCTTGCATCCCGGCATTTCGCAACGAACCAATCTGTCGTTTATTATGGATGATAGTCTTCAAAGGAAGCCATTCACAATACGAGGCGATGCTCTTCCTGACTGGCTCCTCACAGTTGCTCTCTATTATTATGACCTCGAAAGGCGGTGCGTCTGCCTGAGTGATAAGCGACTCCAGGCAATCGACGATGCGCGGATCGTTCCCGACCGGTACGATAACTCCCAATGAGGAACTGTTCATTTCTTTATCACTTCCTTGCGCAGATACGAATCCTGGTATCCGCATTGCTTACACAGGTCGAAACCGCCTTCTGACGCTCGTTTCCTGGCGGAGAGGAACGCCGCGGATTCCCATAATCTGGCGCCATCCCTGAAGATGTTGCCAACCGCGTACTTCCCCATTGCATCCGCGGTACACACAGTGAGGGTCCCATCAGAGAAGACAAGGCCGTAATCTGTTCCGAACTGACATGTTCCTCCCGTATAATTCCTTCGCAACGTTGCTGGCAAACAATCGATGCCATCGAACTGTGCTTGACCGCCGTCCCAATAACGCGGCTTCTTGAGAATGATTGCGTCCGCATTGTTCTCTTTAGCGAACGCGAGGAAATCATTTATCTCACTCAGATTGTGGGTAAAAACGATGAACTGCAGCTCGAGCAGCGTCTTCTTCTTCAGGTCGCCAATCGCGCGGATATGCGACAAGACGTCCTTGACATTGCCTCCCTTCCTATATGTCGTATACACTTCATCAGTCATTCCATCAACACTCACCAAGCAACGCGTCAGCCCTGCTTCTTCGAGGGCGAGCCATAAGGAAGGGATCAGACGTGTTCCGTTCGTGTTGATCTTGCTCGTTAAGCCCTTCTCGGCAACTGTTGCAATGAATTCTGGAAGGCAGGGGTGAAGGGTCGGTTCACCGAAACCATAGAAATGCACATCATCACCTGAAGACATAATGCCTGCTGAAAACGCGTCCGTGATTATCGTACGATAAACGTCGACATTCATAGTCCCCTTTCTCGTACCCAAGAAAGACTGTGTGGGGCAGAGCTCGCACGAGAGGTTGCATATCGATGTCGGCTCGAGATGGAATCGCTTCATCATTTTCTCGCCTTCCGCAACGCTAGTTCAAGATTCTCTCGTAACGCACTCTGTTGTTCATCGGGAATCGTATACGTTCGTTCTGCGACTGTAGCGCAATAATTGCAGGCATCACATTCTGCGTTAGCGCAACCTCCGGTCTTGTTCTTCAACCAGAAATCGAGATATCCGTCAAGTTGCCGATTATCGATTCTCGGACTGAAACGAAACTGCTCGCGCAACTCGACGAACTCGTGCTCCGCGACTTCTTCCTCGCTAAGTCTCCGCGTCGGAGGGTATCCCTCATCGGGGCTGCTCCAGGGAGCCATGATGTCGGAGAGATTGCCGTCAAAGCGGTCAGTGAGATATGCGCTAATTGCGCGCTTCACCCATGGAGTCGTTTGTTTTCGATCGCAAAGTTTGAAAAGGGAAAAGCCGATTGATTCGTAGATGCCAGTATCTTCTGGTCGGATGAACGACGCGCTGATGACCTTTCGCGGATCGCTCGCAAAGTCCTGCGTACAGTGCATTCGGCAATAATTCACATACTCACCGCCCTCCCCAGTAAAATGGCTTAGGATGTTGTTGTGGTAAGTGGTATATGCACATTGATTAAGGCAAGGATCATTCGCCAAGAGCATCAGTTCCACCCCTTGAGGAGTGTTTGTTGATATCTTTCGTAGTCCATTGAAGTTCTTCAACAACGTCTTCGACAAGCACACATAGTCGACGCCCATTCGCGCAACCTGCTTGAGCCGCGTCAGATTATCGACCTCCAGAAGAACTGACGCCGCAATCTTGACGTCCGGAACTTCCTGACGCACGACCTCAATCAAGAAGGGATTGCCTAGGGTCACCAGACTAACCCTCTTATCATGGAGCTCTCGAACAAACTTGATGAAGTTATCTCTGTACTCTCGTTGGAATTCACGGTTCCCATGGCAATTGCCATTCAGGATATAGTTGAAGAGGATACCTTCTGAAGCTAAACGCTCCTGTGCTTGCGTGATATCTGTAAGAGTGATTGGCTTTCGCGTGCGTGTGTTACGTCCCTGAGGGTATCCGTCTTCGGCCCGCCCATATACCATCCTAATTCGTTGCTTATTGGCAATAATGAAATTCACGAGAGCGGGGTCCCCGTTGAAAGGGACGTCAAACTGGACAGTCATATTCAATCACCTTTTAGGGCTGCGTACAATTGATAGTATGACTCCTCTGGAGAAGAAAGATGGCGTGTATCAAATGAAAGAATCCTTCTCTTCGCCAAGAATTCGTTCCAGAACGTTCGTCGGTGCTCTTCCACCTCATCTTCACAATCAGGCATGTGATATGTGTTGGCCATGATATTCTCGACGGCGGTAGGAACGCTGACATCCTTGAGTAATGTCTTTCGTCTTTCCGGCAGAAGCAAAACCACCGTGTCGACGCCAAGTGAACGAATGCTCGTACCAACACCATATATTTCATCGGGGCGGGCGTAAACCTTCTTCAAGCCCCTCGCCTCAAATCCAGCAAAATCGCCAGACAAACCGAGATGAGGGAATTCATCGCAAAAAGATTGGGAGAAAGAAATGGTCTTATCGAGCGCATATGCCCGTCCAGTCTCTTCTTGCAACAACAACCAGTCATCGGTGAGAACTTTTATCTCATCATTCGGAGAACGGGCGTGCAGCAAATGAAGTAATGATGTGGTCTTCCCCGCCCTATGGCCGCCAGTCATCATGATGCCTGTTCCATTGACCGAACAACAACTCGCGTGGGCAGCATGATACCTCCGTCGTGCTCCGATGATGCTTGCTAACCCCACAACGACTGATTTGTAGAGGCCGAATCCTCCTCCGACGACGAAAGCGGAACGAGCATTTTGATCGTATACACCGAGATGAGTTCCTGGCAGAGGATGCGGTATTCCTGCAGCACCATATGCGCGCTCGTCAGCGTCGAGGAAGAATATGCTTCCGTCTTCGGACGTATCATTAGCAAGTTCGAACACCACATCCGTGCTGTCAGCAAACGCTTGGCGTGAAGTGTACGCGGCGACCTGAACTCCTATCTCAGGAAAGTTCACGGTCTTTCGAATGAGGGAGATATTGTGCGTTAAGAGAGCAAAGAGGTTTGTCGTTGCGGGTGAGGGCTTGCTCCAAAGAACCTCTCGATAGCCATCTTGAGGCACAATATCTGGCGAAGAATTAGCGGGTCTATTCTCTGCAGTCATTCCAACGATAACGTTCTTAGAGGATTGGAACATAGCCCCATATATCTCCTTCAGCAGTTCTTGTTCCAGATTAGGAGTTCTTTCATGAAGACGTTCAAGAATCGCTTGTTCGCGCACCGCATCAGTAATCTCGAGCTGATGCTGCACCTTCAACGAAATAATATCTCGAGCAATCGCCTGACGATCACGTATGGCGGTGACGATTACATCATCCAGTGCGTCTATTCTCTTTCGCAAGGGCGCAAGCAACCTTTTGATACTCTCTTCATCCATCGTCACTCTCGCCCCCACTACATCTTGTTCTCTCCTCTATGAAAATATGTCTTCATGAACTTGCTTAACATCACGGGAGTTATGCTCTGTCGTCCATCAATAAACGCGTCCGATGGCCGGTCATGAACTTCAATCATAAGGCCGTCAGCGCCCAAGGTAAGCGCTGCGCGAGCAAGAGGCAATACATATTCGCGCGTACCCGCAGCATGGGATGGATCAAAGATGACAGTAAGAGAGCTCTGTGCCTTCAGCTCCAAGATGCTTGCAAGATCTGGAGTATACCTAAACTGCGACTCGGCTTGCTCGAATGTTCGTATCCCTCGTAGACACAACAAGACATTGGGGTTTCCCGCTTGAGTCACATACTGAGCAGCGAGAAGCATTTCATGAATCGTTGAAGACATCCCTCGTTTGAGAAGAACTGGTTTATGGTCTTTTGCTGTCCATCGTCCGATTGTTTTGAGTAGACCATATGAGGTCATATTTCTGCTTCCTACTTGAATGATATCGATGAGATCATAAACGGCAGTGAGCCCTTCCGTTTCCAGTACTTCACTCACTACATATTGGTTGTGTGCATCGGCCGCGGCTCGCAAATAACGAACGCCTTCAAGGCCAAGTCCTTGAAACGATGCAGGATCCGTTCTTGGCTTGAACGCGCCGCCACGTAGGAATGACACTCCCTCCTCAGCCAATACTCTGCTTAAGTGGGTAATCTGCTCTTCAGATTCAACTGCACACGGACCGGCGATAATAAGGGGTCGTTCAAGCAACGCAGAAGACAAATTATCTCGTTCTCGAATGTCGGACTGTCCGGCCATTTTCACACCTTGGTAGTGGGTTCACACTTAAAAGTCTTCTGTCTGAGAATCCGGAGAATCTCCGTCAATACCGTAAGATCTTCAATTGTCTAAGAATATGGTCACACATCTTCTTACATTTATTTGAGGGTGCATTTTCGGGGGGGGGAGGGGGTTAGCCACCGCCGTATGGTGTGTGAGGGCTATTCCCATTTGTGTTAATGATTGTCGCTCACACAATAGTTTGGGGGGAGAAAAGCCAATATGTGTTGCGAGCGGAGAACATTCCCCTCCATCACGCAGTCTTCTTCAACTCACTTCTTCCCGAATATGAGGACAAGATTTTTATATCCTGGGAGCACTATCTCGCTTTATAAAGGAGAAACTGAAGCTCAAGAGCTCCGAAGAGCGGTTTGAGCCGCAGGCCAGGACGACGGGGTGCGTCATCTCTTTCACGAGAGAAAGACGCCTCCGGGCGTGAGGAGGCGGAATCTAAGGGTTCCGGCCAATTGGCCACTTATAAGTGGTTACAGGCCGAAACATTTATAAATTCTACGATGAAATACAAAAAAATGAAAAAAGAACTCCTTGTCGGTCTAGGCGTTGCAACATTGGCTACGGTCGGCTACTTCGCACCCTCTCTCTACACCAAGGTCAATGACCAATTCCTACGAGAACACCTCAAGGAAATGAGATTGGAAAACAAGATGCTCAAACCGAACCTCTCGGAAGACTATAAGATTCATCTGGACCAGTCAATCAAAGCGGTGCAGACAGTCGAAGGATATACCCTACTCATCACTGGCGAGAAATGGTGCCCGCCTTGCCAACACCTCAAACAATACTCCGCCGAGAGAGACCTTACGCCGGACAGTACTATCGTCATCGACGACCCCGCAATTCAACCTCTACAGACACTATACGTACAACGAAAATTGAAAATCAATGGAATCACTATCACGGGCTTCCCGAGCATCTTCAAGAACCAAAATGACACAATCACAGACTATGTGGGTTTCAATTCCGAGGAACACACCATGCGGAACAAAGCGACCGGTGAAAAAGTAAAACTAGAAACCATTCTAAAAAAACATTAAGAAAAACGATTTAACAGACGCATTGATTCCAACAATAATTCAAGTAACAATCAGCAGGGTCATCAATTGCAGCCTTACAATTATCCATGCATCCGCTACAATCGCCACAGGGATTCGCCACTTTCGACACAGTACGCCCTCTCGCGAGTCCCGCCGTGTTCGACGAGTCCGCCGACGCGGAGGAGAGCGTGCTCGCCGTGGACTGCGTCGCTTGCGCGTGGCCGTTCAGCACGATCGCCGTGACGCCGACAATCGCCACGAGGGCGACGAGCGACACCACGGTCAGGTTCAGGATGTTGAACTGCTCCATCTTCTTGTCTTCAGGCATCTGTTTCACCTCAAATCGTCTCAGCTGTTGTTCGTGTTCGCTAGGTCGTAGTTGTAGAGGAGCGCGGTGTACAAGGTGATGTCCTCGCTATTGACGAGGCCGTCGCCGTTCAGGTCGCAGATGTGGTTCGCGTCGCAGTGCGCGTTGCCGAGCATGATCTGCTTGAGGAAGAGCGGGTCGTTCCTCGTGAGCTTGCCGTCGTTGTCGTAGTCGTACAATCGGCGGACGAGGTTGTCGAACGCCTGCTGGTCGCGCGCGTCCACGACGCCGTCGCCGTTGAGGTCGCACCTCATCTTCTGACAGTCCACCTTGCCAGCGAGGACGTCTTGGAAGTCGTAGTAGTCGAGCTTCCCGTCGCCGTTGAAGTCGAGCCAGGCGTAGTTGAACTCGGTGCCGACGGGCACGGACGCGGTGGCGTAGTCGACCGCGCTGCCCGCGAGGTTGCTGGAGAGGGATGGCTGCGCCGCGACGCCGCTGTCGGGCGTGCTCAGCCCCAGCGCCATGAGCACGACTGCGACGATCGCGACGGTGCCGACGACCATGAGGGAGACGACCTGATGCTCGCGCTTCGGATCCATGGGATGCACCTCAGGAGTGTAAGGAAAAGTGTTTTCGCTCTTCCCCGTCGGAGGAAGGTCGCTATAACGTCATCGCCGAAACATGTTCAAACACACAACTAATATACTATTTAGTATACTTGTTTATAAATGTTTCGCTCCTATGGGCCGCGATGAAAATCTCGCTGACGCCAGGGTTACTATCTTCGAACCGTATCGCTTCTCGCTCCGAAAGATCTCGTCCCCGTAGGG
>JACWAN010000117.1 GCA_014874255.1 Candidatus Woesearchaeota archaeon | reverse complement strand
GTATCGCTTCGTTCCTTTCTGCATCGTTGAAGCCCCGGATGGGGCATCCCCCTCAACTCTCCGCTTCTTCTTATCGCTACGGGTCGCCCTTTGGCCGGCAACACATCATTTGCCTAAGAGCCTTTGTGCGTGGCTCTTCGGCGAATCGCTGCGCGCTGCGCGCAGAGCTGCTGCTCAGTCGCTTCGGCTCCTGATCGACTCGTATGACTCGTCGCTCTGGCGCACGGGTTCGTCCTCGAACCCTTTGCGCCTCGAGACTCCTGGCTGTCGTCCGGAAGTGTCGACCGAGTCTCGTGGAATCGCGCCCGTTCTCGATGCAGTCTCTTGGAGGCGCAGTCCATTCGCCGAAGAGCCTTTGTGCGTGGAACGCCGACACGTTTCCCGTCGGGATCCCGTCCTCAGAGGAACTCGATCTCGATCGGGAACGAGTCCCATGTCGGGTACTCGGTGACGAGGGCGCACGGATGATTGATGGATGCATGGTGCTTCGCCAGCCATTCCGCGCCGACGAGGAGGCGCGGCTTGTGCCCGTCGAGACGGATGCCATTGTCAGTGAGCTTGAATCGGGGTTGTAGCTCTTTCGTTATCAGTTCCAGTTCTTTTATCTCCTTGAGCCGCGTCTCATCATCCAGGTGCTCGATGATCTTCTCGTAGCCGAAACCCGGGACGAGGTTCGCGTAGATCGCGCCGCGGTGGACGAGCCCCTCGTCGTCCACGACGTCGAACGGCAGTTTCGTGTTCGCCGCGCGGCGCTTGAGCCGGTTGCCCATCTGCACCAGGTCTTTCAGCGTGCACGTGCAGTAGTGGACAGGGAAGGAGAGCTTCTTCCCGATGGCGAAGCGCATGAGCCGCTGCGCCGCGTCGTCGCTGCCTTGGACGCCGTAGCTCCCGTACGCCTTGGTATGGTAGCCGAGCTTCTCGAAGAACGGCTCGTTGAGGTCGCTGATCTCCAGCTCGTTCAGGTTGAGGAAATCTATTCTCCGGTCCAGGAATAAGAGCAATTTCTTCGTCTCTTCGACCTTATCCGGCAAGACGGGTATCTCCACGCCGACATCCCAGTCGAACGCGCGGGCGATATCTATCCGGTCCCACCATTTCCGGTCCTCGATGTTCGGGTGGAAGCGTATCTCGTCGAGGCCGGCGTCGTGCAGTCGTTTCAGGCGTTCTTCGGTGACGAGGTTGAACGGCGTGTAGAGGTGGATGTGGAACTCCTTGCCGAACTCTTTCTTGAGGAGCGAGATGTACCTGCACGTGCGGTCGAGCCGCGCGAGTGGGTCGCCGCCGGTGAAGCCTGCGCCCGTCGCCCTGCTGTCTCTTGCTTCCTGGAGCACGTCCTCGTCGCTCTCGACCTTGCGCTCGTTCACGTAGATGAGGTCCCGCTGCTTCTTCTCCTCGCTGATCGGACAGTAGAAGCATCGCGCGGGGCAGACGCCCGTCACGAAGACCACGAGCTTCTCGCCCCGGACGCAGCGCTTGCATCCTTCGGTGAGCGGGCCGACGCGCCAGGAGTGGTGCTTCGTCTTGAGGATGGCACGCATGCGGATCACAGGAACAGGTTCTGGTAGTTCATGTAGACGAGACGGGCGGCTTCGTCGGGTGTGATGCCGCGCTCCTTCGCGATGATCTCGACCGCGTACTGCACGTTCTGCGGCTCGTTCCGTTCGCCGACGACGGGGCCGAGGAGCGGCGCGTCCGTCTCGGTGAGCAGCCGGTCGAGGGGCGCGGTGCGCGCCATCATCTGGAAGTGCTGCGAGCGGTTCGCGTTGCTCGTCACAGTGAGATGGAGATCGAGGTCGATGGCGCGCTGGATGAGCTTCTTGCCGCCGCTGAAGCAGTGGAGGACCGCGTTCCTGTGCTTCGCGTCCTCGAGGATGTCGAGCACGAGCTTCTCCGCCTTGCGCGAATGGATGATCACGGGCTTCTTGATCGCGTTGCTGAGCTGCAGTATCCTCGTGAAGTTGTCGATCTGGTGCTGCTCGTCCTCGCTGAAGTGGAGGTCGATGCCGACCTCGCCGATCGCGACGATCTCCGCAGCGTGCTGCCGGATGAACTTCAGGGTGTCGTCGACGCTCGTCGCATGCTTCCGGTCGAAGTCATCCTGGGACTCGTCGATGACCGCGACGTTCGGGGCGTTGAGCGGGTAGAGGCCCATCGCGGGCCTGATGAGAGGATATTTTTTCGAGAGTTCGAGCACCTTCTGATTGGAGGCGTGGTGCACGCCCTGCGAGATGATCGCGACCATGCCTACGTTCTTCGCCCGGTTGAGCACCTCAGGAAGGTCGTTCTCGAACTCCGGGAAGTCCATGTGCGCGTGGACGTCGACGAGGATCATTCCGCGAGTGGACGGGGACGGGTTTAAAAAAGTGATTGAAGCTTTGTGAAAAGAGATTTACGGGGCGTTGCGGAGTTCTGTCGCTCGTCCCTCGCGTCAACAGCGAGGAATGCCCTGCATAAATCGGGCATTTCTCAGGTCTTGCTCCAAGGCAACGCCCCTTCGTGAGGGCGTCAGAAAAAGAGAACACTAAGAAAAGACTACTTTTCCTTGCGGAGCTTCTTGAAGGACTCGATGAGGTCCACCATGTACTTGCCGTCCTCGAGCTTGTAGACGAGAGGCTGCTTCTCGTGGAACAGGTGGACGAGGTCGAGCTCATATTGGCCGGGCTTCAGGATCCGGATGGATTCGAGGTCGAGCACGACGGGCATGTCGCGGTCGATCTCGTCGCCGATGAGGTCGTAGACGTCCCGCTCGATCTGCTCGCGGTCGTGCGAGGTGAGGTCGGCCTTGCGCTGCTCGGCGAAGAGCTCCTCCTTCCCCTTCTTGACGAAGAAGAAGAGCTTGCCGCCGCACTTCGTGCAGCCGTTCAGGATCTCGTCGCTGCCCGAGCCGTAGAAGGCACCGCACTTGACGCATTGGTGAGGCATGAGAGTCCACTTCTCCGGTTCACTTCTTCTGCCGCTTCGCCTTCTCCTCGGTGAAGAGCTGGATCTTGTCCGGGTCCTGCTTGATCTCCTTCACCACGGTGGCGGGCCCGATGATCGTGAGGCCCTGCCGGTCGCCCAGGAGCAGGTTGATGAGCATCCCCTTCACCTTGCGGAAGAACGCCTCGTCCTCTTTGCGGTGGATGTTGATCGGGCTGATTTCGATGCCGGTGAAGGACTCGTCGATCTCCTCCATGGTGCGCTTGATGAGCATGGCCTCTTCCTGCGAACGGAGCTTCCCTTCGAGGAGGATGATCTTGTTCTCCTTCACCACCTTGAGGAGCTTCTCGACGCGCTTGTCGCTCTCGAGGCGCTCGATATCTGCATGTGGGATGAACTGGAGTGTGAGCATGTGGCGTCCCTGGGTGCGTGTCATGAGTCCTTAGCGCTTGTTCTTCAGCGCCTTGTTCCGCAGTTCGAAGAGCTTCTCGTAGAAGGCGTCGACGCCTTCGCCCGTCTTCGCGCTGATCCCAATCACCTCGTACTGGGGGAACGCGGCCCGGACGTGCTTGATATCCGCCTTCTTGAGGTCCACCTTGTTCGCGACCAGCAGCACGGGAATCTTCCGCGCCTCGAGGTTGCCGATGATCGTGATGTTCACCTGCGTGTACGGGTCCTTCGTCCCGTCCAAGACGACGATGACGCAGTCCATGTCGTCGAGCCACTTGATCGCGTCGATGACGCCTTTCGTGGCCTCTTTGGCGCGCGTCTTCGCCTCGGTCTCGTTCATCCCCGCCCTGATGAACTCCTCGTAATCAATCTTCGTCGCGATGCCGGGCGTGTCGACGAGGCTGAACGTCAGCTCCTTCCCGTCCCGCTTAATCGTGATCTGCTCCTTGATCTGGACCTCGCGCGTCTCGTGCGCGATCTTGGAAGTGCGACCCATCTCCTCGCCGATCCAGTCCTTGCATATCTTGTTCGCGAGGGTCGTCTTGCCGCCGTTCGGCGGGCCGTAGAGGCCGAGCTTCACCTGGCCCTTCTCCTTGAAGAGGTCCTTGAAGAAGAGGTTCAGGAACTTCTTGAAGACGTTGATCATCGGTCCACCTGCACGCTCCGCCTGCTTGTCGACGAAATCGACAGGTTCACCCCCGAGACGGGAGTATTTAAAGATTGCGATTGACCGCCGTGACGAGAGGATCGGACGGTGCCGAAACGAGGGCGCCTCAGCCGCTCGCCTGGCACGCCGCGAGGTCGTCCCCGCTCGTCTGCTCGCAGTCCTTGCGGATGTAGATGCCGGAGTCGTTCTTCTCGATGATGACGGTCCGGTTCACATCGCCGGACGGGAGGAGGGAGAGGGAGGTGTCGCCTTCCGGGACGAGCGTGACGTTGACGTCGAGGAAGCGGATGTACTCGTTCTGGGAGTGGAGGCCTTGGATGACGAGGGTGTCGCCGTCCTCGAGGGAGAGGTTGTAGGGCTCGTCCTGGAGCACCGCGGGCAGGGGGAAGGAGCGGATGTAGCCCGGCTTGACCTGCGAGGCGAGGAGCACCTCTTTCTCGACGTAGTCGGCGAGCTGGACGTAGAGCGACAGGCGGTTGGCCTGCTGCTGGTCGGCGATACGGGTCTCGATCGCGACGAAGAAGCCGAGGAAGACGACGACCATGAAGCCGAGGAGCACGATGAACTCGAAGCTGCTCTGCGCCCGCCGGAAAAAGCTGCGTGCCATCAGTCCTCACGAGCTGGCGGTCTCCTGGACCGTGACCGTGTCATTCGAGGAGGCGGTGAAGCGGAAGGTCGTCCTGCCGCTGTGCACCGCATTCAGGAACACTGAGCCGTCCTGCTGGTCGCCTGCCGGGTCTGTCGTCAGGGTCACGTCGCTGAAGAAGACCGCCTCGGTCGCGCCCACGCTCGTGTCGTACTGGACGACGAGTTCCTTGCCGCCGCCCGTGATGTTGATGGCCTCGACGTTGACGGGGATGATGGCGTCCAGGGTCAGCCACGAGCCGCTGCCCTGCGCGAGCGCCTTGAACGAGGTGCTGAGCATCTCCTGACCGAGCTTGTTGTACTGCGACGAGGAGAGGCTGCTCGACGATCCCTGGGAGTAGCTGTAGAAGAAGTAGATGCCGGGGATGAGGACGGCGAACGTGAACGCGATGATCATCACGTACTCGACGCTAATCTGCCCCTTCACCCAGCCACCCGTCTTGCCCCTTCGCTCCCTGATGCGGACCACCTCTTCTACCAGGTTCCCGTCACGGACCATATAAATAGTTTTGCAAAAGGAGCGTGCCGTTGACATCGACGGGGCCGCTGCAGTCGCCCTCCGAGATCCTGATCCTCCGCCTCTCCGAACCGGAGTCTCAGGTCGAACCTCCTGCGAGAAGAGGAGTGGGCGCGTCGCAGGGGTTGTTCCGAGTCCTACGAGGAACCCGGGAGCCACGAGTCATACGAGTGGGTCAGGAGCGTAAGCGACTGAATGAACCTCCCCGGCCTAAAGGCAGGGGTACAAGGGATTCGGAGAATCCCTGTACGCGCGGACCCGAGGTCCGCTAGCGTATGCCCTCGTAAACTCGCGCGCGGCCATCCCCCGACTGAAGTCGGGGGCGTTCCTCGCTTCGCTCGGGCCGCGCGTTCGTAACACGCGCTTCGCCCTCGCACTCCTTCCGCGAGCTGAAGCAACGCGGCGTCACGTGCAGAGGCGAAGC
>JACWAN010000116.1 GCA_014874255.1 Candidatus Woesearchaeota archaeon | reverse complement strand
GTATCGCTTCGTTCCTTTCTGCATCGTTGAAGCCCCGGATGGGGCATCCCCCTCAACTCTCCGCTTCTTCTTATCGCTACGGGTCGCCCTTTGGCCGGTAACACCTCATTTGCCTAAGAGCCTCTTCCGCCATAACGTTTAAAAACGCCCTTCTTGTCCTATCGTTCAGGCACCGGTGGTCTAATGGTTATGACTTCGGCCCTCCAAGCCGACTGTCTGGGTTCGATTCCCAGCCGGTGCATAAGGTATTCTTCATCCCTCAAACCCATCTTTTGTCGTCATTAGCGAGGATTCCACAAATCCATAAACTCTTTAAATGGACCTTTTTTCTTTCAGGTCGGATGAGCAGGGCCGTCGGCTGTTCCCGATGGGTCATTGGCAGTTTCAGGGTGAGTGCGCCATCGCGAACGACATCATCGAGATCAAGGGGTTGACGAAGCGCTTCGGCGGCTTCACCGCCGTCGACAAGATGAACCTCTCCGTCCGCGAGGGCGAGATCTTCGGCTTCCTCGGCCCCAACGGGGCGGGCAAGACCACCACGATCAGCATGCTCACCACGCTGATCACGCCGACGGAAGGCACGGCCATGATCGCGGGCCACGACCTCCTCAAGGAGGGCATCAAGGTGCGCGAGGTGATCGGCGTCGTCCCGCAGTCCTTCGCGCTCTTCCCCGAGCTCACCGCGGCGGAGAACCTCTCCTACATCGGCAAGCTCTACGGCCTCTCCTCGACGGTCGTCAAGGAACGGACTGTCGAGCTCCTCAAGACCGTCTCGCTCTACGACCACCGCGACCGGATAGCGGGCGTCTTCTCCGGCGGGATGAAGCAACGCCTCTCCCTCGCGGCAAGCATCATGTCCAACCCGAAGATCCTCTTCATGGACGAGCCGACGACCGGCCTCGATCCCCAGAGCCGGATCGCGATGCGCGAGCTGACGAAGCGGCTCAACAAGGCCGGCATGACGATCGTCTACACGACGCACGACATGGACGAGGCGGAGAAGATCTGCGACCGGATCACCATCATGGACAAGGGGAAGATCATCGCCGACGGCACCAGCAAGGAGCTGAAGCAGAAGATCCTCCCAGGCAACCTCTTCGAGGTCGAGATCGAATCCCCGACGAAGGAGATCGTCGCCGAACTCCGGAAACTGCCGTTCGTCACCTCCGCCGAGCTCTCCGAGAACCTCATCATCATCGCCGTGAAGCAGCGGCAGGGCACGTTCGAGCGGCTGAGCGACTTCTTCCGTCGCCAGGGCCACGAGATCCTCGAGATCCGCTCCAAGGAGCCTTCCCTCGAGGAGGTCTTCATCCAGCTGACGAAGAAGGACCTGAGGGACTGAGAGAGGAGACGAGGGGAAGCATGGCGGCAAAGACGCAGAGGGAGACGAGGACCGGGCACCGTGCCGGCCAGCGGCCCGACCACCAGGAGAAGCTCCTCGACTTCCGGAAGATGCTCGCCATCATGGAGAAGAACTTCCGGGTCCTCGTCCGCGACAAGACGCGGCTGATCCCTCTCCTCATGTTCCCCTTCTTCATGATCGTCATCTTCGGCTTCACCGCCGGGAACGCGCCGAAGCACATCCCGACCGCCATCGTCGCGTACGACCACTCGCCGCTCTCGCAGCAGCTCGAGCAGGCGATCGCGGACAGCCAGACCTTCTCCGTCAACTACGCGGTGAGCACCGAGGGCGAGGCGAAACGGCTCCTGGACGCGGGCAAGGTGCGCGTCATCATCATACTGCCCCCGCAGTTCCAGCAGACCGTCGACTCGGGCCAGCAGGCCGCAGTCACGATCATCGTGGACGAGTCCGACTCGGCCGTGGCCGCCACGTCGACGCAGACGCTCGACCAGATTGTCGCCGCGCAGGGCGCATCCATCAGCCGCCAGCGGCTCAACCAGCTCCAGCTCTCCGTCGGCGAGGCGGCGCAGCGGCTCCAGGCCTACGGCGTCCAGCAGCAGGACGGGTACGGCGAGATCGCGAGCCTCACCTCGACGGCGCTGACGTCGCTCCAGCAGTCGAAGCGACTCACCGACAACGGCGCGCAGGCGCTCACCCTCTCCCTGACGCCGCCGACGGTGTCGACGACGCCGTTCACGCCCTCCAACCAGTACGCCGTGGCGACGGGGAACAACACGATCAAGGTCGAGAACCCGGCGGACGCGGCGACGAAGGCGCAGATTGCCATGCTCACGCAGTCCTCCGCGTACGTCGGCTCCGCCTCCCGGGACGTCCAGGCGGCCGTCGCGCTCGCGACGCGGGCGGACCGGGCGGAACAGGCGCGCCAGTCGCCCCAGGTCTACGCGCAGGACGTCCTCCTGCCGATGCAGCAGATCCAGGTCTTCACCGCGTATGACGCGAACGGACTGCTCCAGCCCCTCGTCTACGAGGAGAAGCCCGCGTACGGCACCGGGAAGCGCGCCATCGACTTCCTCATCCCCGCGATCATCGCGCTCGCCATCTTCCAAGGGGCGGTGATGGGCATGGGACGCGCGGTCGCGGGCGAGAAGCGCGAAGGCTCCCTGACCAGGGTGTTCCTCACGCCGACGTCGAACGCCACGATCATCTTCGGCACGCTCCTCTTCTACGTGATCTTCGAGCTCTTCCGCTCCTCGTTCCTCATCGCGCTCGCCATGGTCATCTTCAACGTGAAGATCGAGGGCAGCGTCCTCGCCATCCTCGCCATCATGTTCATCTACGGCGGCGTCTCCACCGCGATCGGCATGATCCTCTCCAGCCTCGTCAAGACCGAGCAGCAGTACATGGCGATGTCGATGGTGGTCAGCATCCCGACGATGTTCCTCGCCGGCGTCTTCTTCCCCATCCAGGCGATGCCGAAGCTCTTCCAGGGACTGGCGGCCTTCCTTCCTATCACCTACGCTGCCGAGGGCCTGCGCGACGTCATGGTCAAGGGCTTCTCCTTCGTCCAGATCCTCGGGCCGCTCGCCTACCTCCTCCTCTTCTTCGTCCTCACCGTCGGCACGGTCTTCATCGCGTTCAAGAGGGATATCGAATGAGCCGCAGCAACCGCGAAGGAAAAGCCGAACAGCGCCCCCCTGGCGGCCTCGCGACCCTCGCAGCAATCAGACTGGACTCGGTCAACAAGCGATCCCCTGATGCGGGAGCCGCCGGGGCGCGGCCGTGAGACTTTTCCTCACGGCGAGGACAAACATCATCGATCAGAAACAAACGGAGGGATGAACATGAACAAGACCGGACTCTACACGCTCTTCACCATCTTTGCGGTCGCGCTGCTGCTGCCGCTCCTCGGAACGAGCGCGCACGCGGCGCTCCAGCCGAACATCATCGTCACCGGCTTCAAGGTCGTCGACGGCCAGGCCGCAGTGGGCAAGACCTTCACGCTCGAACTCACGCTGGAGAACACCGAGCCGTCCGCCTGCGCCCAGGCGATCACGACAAGCGTCCAGTCCGGGCCGCCCTTCATCATGGACGGCGTCAGCACCCTCCCCGCGGGCGGCCTCTGCGCCGGCACGACGAAGACGGTGGACTTCCCCATGAAGGTCGACCCGACCGCGACCGGCGGGTTCTACCAGCTCACCGTCACGAACCAGTTCGAGACCTCGCTGCTCTCGCAGTTCTCGAGCACGAGCGTCCTCAACGTCTTCGTGGCCGGCACGCCGGACCTCACGGCGAGCGTCACGGACTCCTCGCCGATCGACGTCTATCCCGGCGACACGGCCACCGTCACGGTCAACTACCAGAACGACGGCGGCTTCGATGCGCAGGCCGTCACCGCGGACGTGGCGGTGGACGCGCCGCTCGTCGCGAAGTGGGCGGACTCCTTCGCGGCGCTCGGGACGATCGCCGCGCGCCAGTCCAAGACCGCGCAGGTCACGATCGAGGTGCCGAAGGACGCCGCGGCGAAGGACTACCCGATGACCGTCACGATCCATTATCTCGACGAGAACCTCACGCAGCGGACCGTCACGCAGACGCTGACCTTCCACGTCAAGGCGAAGGCGCTCTTCGAGACGACGGACGCCGGCTCGGACGCGCTCTACGCGAACTACAACTCGCGCATGGTGCGGCTCCTCGTCAAGAACACCGGCACGGACACGGCCTACGAGCTGAAGCTGAAGATGCTCCCGCAGTACCCGTTCTCCACGGACGGCAGCGTGCGCTACATCGGCTCGCTCGCGCCCGGCGAGACCGCGCCCGTCGACTTCACCGTCGACATCGACAAGGACGGGACTCCGGGAACGTACGGCCTCACCATGCTCGTCGACTACCAGGACGCGCAGGGCAAGAACCTCCAAGACGACACCACGGTCGTGCGGCTCACCGTCCTGCAGAAGAGCTTCTTCCGCGCGGTCTTCATCGACTACTGGCCATTCTGGATCGCCGGCCTGGTCATCGTCCTCCTCGTCGCGAGGAAGCGGATGAAGGGGAAGAAGAAGTAGGCTGCAGACAGAGCATCTTTCCCCATTCTTTCATTGTTTTTTTTTAGTCTTTAATTTTTTAAATCCGTGGATACGCTGGCAGGCTTCTGGTCCGCGCGTACAGGCGTTCTGAAGAACTCCTTGTACCCCTGCCTTTAGGCCGGGGAGGTTCATTATTTTTTTACTCTTTAATTTTTTTTACTTTCTCTTCTTCTACGTTCCTTTCCGATCCGCGTCGTAATGGTCCTTTTACCACGGAATTGAAGAATTACCTGTTTGAAGAAAATGAAGAGACGAGAAAAAGGATCTACCGGTCCATGCTCTCGAGCATGCCGCTGATGGACCAGATCTGCGTCCGCACATAGCTCGGGATGTTGACGTCCGACTGGAGGTCTTCGAGCTCCATGAGGAGCTTGTCCGCGAGGAGCTGCGTGTCGCCGCCCGCCGAGATCGCCTTGAGCATGCCCTGCACCTTCTCGCGCACGTTGCGCGGCGTGCCCTGCTCCTCGAGGAGCATCCTCAATCCAGAAGCGATCTTGTCGAAACCTGCCATCGTGTTCACCTTCACTGCTTCATGCCGGCCATGATCTCTTTCTGGAGAGTCTCGGCCTGCTGCTTGAGCTTCTCCTCCTGCTTCTCGAGCGAGGAGAGCCTGACCCTGGCGCGCTCCATGCGCTCGTCTAGGTCATTCTTGATGTCGGCGGAGGGCTGCTCCACCATGATTGAGCCGATGATCCGGTACGTGTTCTTCGCCCCGGCGAGCGCCTCTGCCGCGCTCTCGAGCTCCATGAGCTGCGCCTGGACCTGCTGCTTCTGCGCGAGATAGGAGTGGAGGTTCTCCTCGACGAGCTGGAGCTTGCCGATCCTCTCCTGCATCTCCGCCTCCATGTTCACGCCCCTTTCGCCTTCTCATATACCGAGACGATGCGGCAGACGCTGCTCACCACGGTCTTGAGCGCGGTCGCGTCCTCCGCCTCGATCTCCACGACGAGCCTCTTGCCTTCGCTCTTCGCCTTGTAGCCGGCGCGCCGGTGCTCGAAGCTCCTCTCCTCGGCAGCGAGAAGGGCCGCGAGCCGCGCGTCGCCCGCCAGTTCGATCGTGGAACGGATCATCGCGCCTTGACGTGCGTCGTCACCGAGCGCTCCTTGAAGATGATCTTGGAGCCGCAATATATGCAGCGCACCTTCTTCTTGATGTGCTCTTCCTTGATCTCCTTGCCGCAGAAGAAGCATCGGTACGCCATCTTCAGACCTCCATGGTCTGCTCGGCCTTCACGCCGGCCGGCTTCGAGACGGTGTATGCCTTGCTCGTGAACGACGCGCCGCACTTGCCGCACGACCAGATGCCCGCGGCGAGCCGCTTCACGCTGGTGTACCGGCAGTACGGGCAGACATGCTTCTTCTTCTGCTGCGCCTCGATCTTGCCGAGCTTCCGCTTCACGGTGCGGCCGTACCGGACGCCGAAGCGGCGGATGGCCTTCTCATGCTTCTCGACTGTCTCTGCCATGGAGATACCTCTGAACCTGATACCGGCGACGAATCCGGAACTCTTTATAAACTTTATCGGCTGCTCGCGGCCCTCGCGGTCGGCTCTTAGGCGAATTCGCCTCCGGCGGTGTTGCCGGCTGCGACCCGTATCGCTTCGTTCCTTTCTGCATCGTTGAAGCCCCGGATGGGGCATCCCCCTCAACTCTCCGCTTCTTCTTATCGCTACAGGTCGCCCTTTGGCCGACAACACCTCATTCGCCTAAGAGCCCCGCGGCCGGCTGCGATGAAAAAGAGTCGAACAGCACCCCCTTGGCGGTTCTGCGATCTTCACAACCGTCGGACTGGACTCGGAGAAGAAGCGATTCCGGAAGAGGAGACCGCCGGGGTGCGACAGGAGACTTTCATCGCAGCCCGTCTATCCGGCTCTTAGGCGAATTCGCCTCCGGCGGTGTCGCCGGCTGCTCGGCAATCGCTCGGGAAGTCGCTGCACCGGTCACCCCCGTATGGGGCAACCCCCCCGACCTCTTCCGCCGTGTTCTCCTCATGCCTCGCCCTTTGGCCGGCGACACACCATTTGCCTAAGAGCCCCCTCATCCATAACATTTATATACGCTCTTTCCGGGGCCGCCAGTGAGGTGGGATGAGGTGAAATGTTGACGACCGTTCTCGAGGTGGCTCTCCCGTGAAGCTCGTCTTCCACGGCGCTGCCCGTGAGGTCGGGCGGAGCTGCATCGAGATCCAGACGCAGGGCGACCGGTACCTGCTCGACTGCGGCATCAAGTTCACGACGGAAGGCTTCAGCTACCCGGAGAATGTCTTCGACGTCGTCAAATTGGATGGCGTGCTCCTGAGCCACGCGCACCTCGACCACAGCGGCGGCCTCCCGCTCTTCGAGCACTACGACATGGTCTGCCCGATCTTCTGCACGCATCAGACGCTCGCGCTGACGAAGATCCTGCTCAAGGACAGCTACAAGATCGCGCACATCAAGCGGCTCCACCCCGCGTACGGCAAGACCGACCTCAAGGAAGTGGAGGGCTCGACGACGCGCGTCGAGTTCGACAAGTGGTACAGCCACCGCAAGCTCACGTTCCGGTTCCTGAACGCGGGCCACATCCCCGGCAGCGCGGCCATCCTCTTCGAGGCGGAAGGAAAACGTATCTTGTACACCGGCGACTTCAACACAAGGACCACCCGGCTGATGAAGCCGGCGGACTTCGCGAAAGACCTGGCGGAGCTCGGCCCCGTCGACTGCCTCATCACCGAGTGCACGTACGGCAACCGCCAGCTCCCCTCGCGGGCGGAGATCGAGCCGAGGTTCCTCGAGGCGGTGAAGCGCGTCATCGCGAACGGCGGCTCGGTCCTCATCCCCGTGTTCGCGGTCGGCCGCGCCCAGGAGATACTCATCATGCTCGCGAAGGAGCAGTGGGACTGCCCCATCTACTATGACGGCATGGCGAAGGAAGTGACGCGGAACGTCCTCACCAACCAAAGCACGTACGTCATCAACAAGGACGAGCTCCACCGGATGTTCTTCTCCAAGGTGAAATTCATCTCCTCGGAGCAGCACCGCGAGGAGGTCGCCCGGGAACGGCCGGCGATCTTCGTCACGACGAGCGGGATGATGCAAGGAGGGCCGGCCATCGGCTACCTGAAGGAGCTGTGGCACGACCCGAAGAACGCGGTCTTCCTCACCGGCTACCAGGTGCACGGCACCAACGGGAGGCACCTCGTCGACGACGGCTACGTCTTCATCGACGGGTGGAAGACGCCGGTGAAGTGCGAGGTGCAGAAGTTCGACTTCAGCGGCCACGCCGACATCGAGGACATCAAGCGGATGGTCTGGGCCGTGCACCCGAAGAAGGTCATCTTCCAGCACGGCGAGGAGGAGAGCGTCGTCAACATGGTGGAGTGGACGAAGCGCGAGACGCCCTTCGAGCCGTACGGCCCGAGCATCGGCGACGAGATCGACTTAGGGGATGAGAAGGAGAGCAAAAACATCGCATCATTATCCAAATAAGAGTCATGCGCGCCGTCACCGGCCAAAGGGTGAGGCATGCGAAGAGGCGAGAGGAGCGCGACGAGGGGGTTGGCCCCTTCGGGGAGGAGCGCTCTCAAGGAAAGAAGCGTTTGCCGAGCAGCCGGTCACGGCGCGTGGCACAGCGACGGAGAAAGAAAAAAGACTGACGATCATCAGGGGTGGAACGGCATGAGCATCTACGGCAACCTCGACTTCCTCGACCTCGGCTACCGGCCGAAAGAGACCGACGTCGTCCTCGTCTACACGGTGACGCAGTCCGGCATGACCGTCGCGCGCGCCGCCGAACTCCTCGCCGGCGAGAGCAGCATCGGCACGTGGACGAAGATCCAGACGATGAACCCCGTCATCGCGAAGACGCTGCGGCCGCACGTCTTCTTCGTCGACGAGAAGACAGGCGAGGTGCGCATCGCGTACCCCGAACTGCTGTTCGAGCCGGGGAACATGCCCGGCATCCTGAGCAGCATCGCCGGGAACATCTACGGGATGAAAGGCGTCGACAAGCTGCGGCTGGAGGACATCCGGTTCACGAAGCGGATCATGGACGGGTTCAAGGGGCCGCAGTTCGGCGTCGAAGGCGTCCGGAAGATCACGGGCATCTATGATCGGCCGCTCCTCGGCACCATCGTCAAGCCGAAAGTCGGCCTCACAGCGGAACAGCACGCCCGCGTCGCGTACGAGGCGTGGGCCGGCGGCCTCGATGTGGTGAAGGACGACGAGAACCTCGTCAGCATGGCCTTCAACACGTTCGACGAGCGGATGAAGCTGACCTTGGCGGCGAGGGACCGCGCCGAGCAGGAGACCGGCCAGAAGAAGATCTACCTCGCGAACATCACGGCCGAGACGGACGAGATGAAGCGACGGGCGCTCGTCGTCAAGCGGCTCGGCGGCGAGTTCGTCATGATTGATATCCTCACCGCGGGTTGGGCCGCGGTGCAGACGATGCGGAACTTCTGCGGCGAGCAGAAGCTCGCGATCCACGCGCACCGCGCCATGCACGGCGCCCTCACCCGGGACCCGCGCCATGGCATCTCCATGGTGGCGTTGGCGAAGATCGCCCGGCTCGTCGGCGTCGACCAGCTCCATATCGGCACCGCGGACTTCGGCAAGATGGAAGGGAGCGCGGACCTCGCCCTGACGCTGGAGCGCGAGATAGAATCGGGAGCGATGCCCGCGGACGAGCTCCACCACGTCCTCAGGCAGGAATGGCGCGGCGTCAAGCCGACGCTCGTCGTGGCCTCGGGCGGCCTCAGCCCGCTGGCGACGCCCGGACTGCTCAAGGTGATGGGTCCCGATACCGTGATGCAGTATGGCGGCGGCTGCCACGGCCATCCGGACGGGACGCGAGCCGGAGCAGCGGCGATCCGGCAGTCCCTGGACGCGGCCCTCGCGGGGATTCCCCTCGCGGAGTACGCGCAGACGCATCCCGAGCTGGCGCGCGCCCTCGGGAAATGGGGGACGACGACGCTGAAGGAGAAGCCCCTGAAAGCCGCGACGAAGAAGGCGAAGACGGCGAAGAAGAGCACGAAGACGACGAAGGCCGCTCGCAAAACAGCCCCGAAACGCACGGAAAAGAAGAAGCGTTAAAAGAAGGGACCGTTCAGGACACCAGTAACGAACCCACTGTTTTTTTCATTCCTTCCTTTTTAGTTTTTTATTCGTTTTTTTTTATTCATTTTTTTTATTCGTTTTTTTATTCATTTTTTATTTTTAGTTTTTTACTTTTTTTATCCGTCACGGGCTCGGTTTTTCCCGACGACGGAGAAGAACGGCAAAGGACGGCGATACCGCATGAAGCTTTCCGTACGGACCATCATGATCGAGACCGGGTTCACCCCTGTCGTCACCATCAACCACCGCGACGCGATCAGGTACGACCTGCACCCGCGCGACCGCGTCCTCCTCGAGGCCGTGGGCAAGCGGCAGAAACGCCGCGTCATCGCCGTCGTCGACGTGAGCAACGCCGACCGGAGCGTCAAGGAAGGGACGATCGGCATCCTCGTCGAGGCCGCCTCGGAGCTCGGCGTCACGGACGGCGACACGGTCGACGTCCACCCGGAACAGAAGCCGGACGCGGTGCGGCTCATCAGGAAGAAGATGGCTGGCGAGACGCTCACCGACAAGGAATACGACCGGATCGTCAAGGACATCGTCGCCGGCGCGCTCACCGAGGTGGAACTCACCTACTTCGTGGCGGCGGCCTCGATCAGGGGGCTCGACATGGAAGAGGTGGCGGCCCTCACGAAAGCGGTGGCGCAGAACGGCTCCCGCTTCTCAACGGACAAGCGGCCCGTCGTGGACAAGCACTGCGTCGGCGGCGTCCCCGGCAACCGGACCACGATGATCGTCGTCCCGATACTGGCGGCGTTCGGCCTCACCATGCCGAAGACGAGCAGCCGCGCCATCACCTCGCCCGCCGGCACGGCGGACACGATGGAGACGCTCTGCAAGGTCTCCCTCTCGCTGCCGGAGATGAAGCGCATCGTCTCCTCGGCGGGCGCGTGCATCGCGTGGGGCGGCTCCCTCGGCCTCGCGCCCGCTGACGATAAGATCATCCGGATCGAGAAGCCCATGTCAATCGACGCGCCCGGCCTCATGCTCAGCAGCGTCATGGCGAAGAAGTACAGCGTCGGCTCGACGCACGTCCTCATCGACGTCCCTTTCGGCCGGACGGCGAAGGTGACGAGCAGGAAGGAGGCGGAGGAGCTGAAGCAGCACTTCCTCACGTTGGGGAAGCTGCTCGGCATGAGGATGACCGTGCTGCTCACCGACGGCCGCCAGCCGATCGGGAACGGCATCGGCCCCGTGCTGGAGGCGAGGGACGTCCTCGCCGTCCTCAAGGCAGAGAAGGACGCGCCTGCCGACCTGCGCGAGAAAGGGCTGCTGCTCGCGGCGGAGATGCTCGAGTTCAGCGGCAGCGTGAAGCGCGGCGCGGGCTACGAGGTGGCGCGCGACATCCTCGACTCGGGCAGCGCGTGGAAGAAGATGCAGGAGATCATCGCCGCCCAGGGCTCCAACGGTCCGCTCGTCCTCGGCAGCAAGCGTCTCGTCGTCAGGTCGACCGCGTCCGGCACGGTCCGCGAGATCGACAACCTTGCGATCTCCAAGCTCGCGCGCATGGCCGGCGCGCCGATCACGAAAGGCGCCGGTCTCTACCTCCACAAGAAGGCGGGCGACCGTGTCCAGAAGGGCGAAGCGCTCTACACCGCGTACGCGGACAGCGCCGAGAAGCTGCGCCACGTCCGCATCTACGACGAGAAGCTCAGGCCATTCACGGTCCGCTGAGGCCGACGACCGGGTGATCACCGACGGGGCAGGCGAAGAGGGACATCGATGCGCGGCGCGACGAGGTGCAGTTCTGCCCCCGTTGCAGGAGCGCGAACATCCGCGTCTCGACGCTCCTCCCGCTCGGCAACCCGTTCGACGCGCAGGGCTACCTCGGCTGGGAGTGCCTCGACTGCGGGTACGCGGGGAAGGATTTTTTCCTCCTCGACCGGAAAGGGTATGAACTGCTCCTGAAGGAGACGGTGAAGAAGGAGAAGAAGGAGAAGGGGAAGATGAATGAGAAGATGAATGAGAAGATGAAGGAGAAGAAGAACGAGAACGGATAGGAAACGAGAGAGAACGAGAACTGATGGAGAGGAGAGAATGACCGGAACGCCCCGCTGGTTCGACACGCTCGTCAAGGACATCGTCGCGCTCCGCGTGCAGGGCGCGGAGAACGTCGCGCGCGAAGCGGTCAGAGGCATCGCCAGGCTCGCGGACGAGCGGCCCGGAACGGACCTCAAGAAAGCGGCCGGGCGGCTCATCGCCACGCGGCCGACCGAGCCGATGATGCGGAACGCGCTCGCCTACTTCCTCGCGAACGCGGACGAACGCGGCGCCGCGCGTGTCCGCGACCATCTTCTCGCGCAGTTCGACGCCGGCGACCGGCTCATCGCGGCGTACGCCGCCGGCCTCGTCAAGGACGGCTGCTACGCGACGCACTGCCACAGCAGCACCGTCGTGGACGCGTTCCTCGAGGCGAAACGTCGAGGGCGCGGATTCACGGTCAGGAACACCGAGACGCGGCCCCGGTTCCAGGGACGGATCACCGCGTCCGGGCTCGCCGCCGCCGGCATCCCCGTCATCCACGCCGTCGACGCGGCGATGCGCACGGAACTGGACGGGTGCGTCGCGGTCTTCCTCGGCGCGGACGCGCTCCTCCGTGACGGCTCGGTCGCGAACAAAATCGGCAGCGGCCTCCTCGCCGAGCTCGCGTTCAGCCGCCGCATCCCAGTCTACATCCTCGCGTCCTCGTGGAAGTACGACGAGCGCCCCCCCTCCGGCTACGAGGCGACGCTCGAACATCGCTCCCCCTCCGAGGTCTGGCCTGACGCGCCAAAGGGCGTCTCGGTGCGCAACATCGCGTTCGAGATCGTGGACGCGCGTCACATCACCGCGTTCGTCACGGAGCTCGGCATCCGCGAGCCGCAGAGCACAATCGCGGAGATCGAACGGCGGCGCCGATGGCGCGCTGTCGACGGGAGAAACGCTTGACCATTCCCCGATAGTGAGAAACATTTTTATACGCTCTGCCGCGCCTCACTCCAAAGGGGTGAGGCATGGGGTTTTTTGGATTCTTGAAGAAGGACCAGCCGATCAAGGCGCCGGAGAAGCCGCAGGAGACGCCCTTTTCAGGACCGACGCCGCTCCCCTCGGAACACGACATCCCGCCCCCGCCCTCGCCCGACTTCAACCCGTTCTCAGAGGTGGAGGTGCACGACGACCTCTTCGCCGACATCGGCCCGGGCCTGATGACGCCATCCCCGTCATCGACGCCGCAATCCGCTCCCCCGGTCCCGGGCC